>DAHUZH010000085.1 GCA_027306695.1 Acidobacteriaceae bacterium | reverse complement strand
CCCAACCTGCACCCTCTGCTTCCGGCCATCTGCCAGCGCGTACCCAGTTCGACACTATTTACGGATAAATTCTTAGTTTCCTTGCACTTTATCTTCGTGGGAGACTGAGTGCGAGAAGACCTCAATCCTTTCGGGCATCGCAGGCTATTCGTACTTATAAAATCCACGACCGGATTTTTTCCCCAGCCAGCCAGCATCCACCATGCGAACCAACAACGGGCAGGGACGATACTTGGGATCCCCGAAACCCTCCTGCAATACGCGCATAATGTCCAGGCATACATCGAGGCCAATGAAGTCCGCCAGCGTGAGCGGCCCCATGGGATGCGCCATGCCGAGCTTGAAGACTTCATCGACGGCCTCCGCCGTGGCGACCCCTTCCATCACGGCGTACATGGCCTCGTTCAGCAGCGGCATCAATACCCGGTTCGACACAAAGCCCGGCGCATCGTTCACTTCAACTGGCGTTTTCTCCAGTCTCACGGCAAGGTCACGTATTGCCTCGAATGTCTCCTGCGAAGTGGCCAGACCTCGAATCACTTCCACCAGCTTCATCACCGGCACGGGATTGAAAAAATGCATGCCGATGACTTTGTCCGGGCGGCCGGTCGCCTGGCCGAGCTTCGTAGCGGAAATTGAAGACGTATTTGACGCCAGAATGACATCCTTGCGCGTGATCCGATCGAGATCGGCAAAGATTTCTTTTTTCGTCTCGAATTTTTCCGTGGCCGCTTCAATGACGAAATCGCACTCGCGCAACCGGTTGCGGTCGAGCACGCCCGTGACCCGCTGCAACGCCGCCTGCATGGCCTCTGCCGTGATCTTGCCTTTGGCCGCTTCGCGCTCCAGGTCCTTACGCAGCGTCGCCAGGCCGCGGTCCAGAAACCGCTGCTCCACTTCGCACAGCATCACGTCATAGCCACAGCGCGCAAACACATGCGCGATCCCGTTGCCCATTGTGCCTGCGCCAATTACGCCGACTAAACGAATTTCGTCCATAGCTTTCGTCCACTCCCGTTGACTTCCATGCAGTCTTTGCCCACAGAACATGCAGCCAAAACAGAGGAGTGTAGCAGGTTTCCCTCACCTCCGACACTGCCGCAATGCAAAAGGGCCAACTCCGCAGAGCCAGCCCTTTTGCGTTTTACGATTGCTTGCCCAACGACGAAAGGTTACTTCGCCGCAGTCTGCGTTCCAACCTGCCCGGCAGCATACGAAACGATCTGCTTCAGCGTGTTGTACGGTACACCCGCAACGGGAACCGGTCGGCCATTGATGAAGAGCAGCGGCGTCTGGTCGACACCAATGTCCTGCCCCAGTTTAATGGACGCTGTGACTGCTGCCTTCGTCGCTGGCAGTGCGGCGCAGGCAGCCACAGCGGCAGGATCTGCGCCGGCTTTGGTGGCGGCATCTTTCAGGGTCAGGTCGGCGCCTGTCGTTAGAGCAGCCTGGGTGTCATACACAGCCTGCACGTATTGGAAGAAGGCCGGATTGCCTTTTTGTTGCGCGACGCATACGCCGTACTCCGCCGCTTCTTCCGCAGCCGGATGGACGGTGGTCAACGGAAAGTTTTGAAACACGATGCGCGCATTCGGAAAATCCTGGGCCAGTTGGTTCATCGCTGTCGCAGCTTCTTTACAGTGCGGACACTGTAGATCGGCAAACTCCACCAGCATCAGGTTTTTGGACATCGGGCCGCGATAGGGACCAGTCGCCTGCTGTTGCAGCATTTGCTCGACACGGGCAAAGGGATGGGCGCCGAAGGCGATGACCTGCGAACCCGCAACCGCGTGCTGGCCGTCTGGAGTCACAAAGAAAACAGTAGTCGATGGCGTATGAGAGACACCCTGTTCCCCAACAAAGATGGTCACACGGCTTACATTGGGCGCGTCGGTCTTTTGCACGCCAGCCACCTGCCACACACGGTTGGGATCGTATCCCCATAGCTCTTTCAGGAAGGAATCCACTTCCTGCGCCGAGGGTGAGGCTGCCGTGAAATTCTTAGGGTTCACTGGTGGGAACTCGAGTTTGGCTGGCGGTGCAATTCCATTTAACTGCAATGGCGCCGGAACACCTGCCGGTCCTTGTTGCGCAGATTGGGGTTGAGTAGATTGGGAACTCTGCGCAGCCTGTGCGTGCGCGTAGATTGCACTACTGAGCGCGAACGCACAGATTGCGACCATCACGATCCAATGTTTTTTCATAAGCATGTCCTTTTAGTCTAAACCTGAACTTTCGCTGCTATGGGAAACCGGCGGCCCGAGCCAAAGGATTTTTGCGTCACTTTCAGCACAGGCGCTGCCTGCTGACGTTTATATTCGCTGCGCTCCACCATCCGCAAAACGCTTCGCACCAGTTGGAGACTGGGAGGTGGATTCTGCCGGCTGGAGTTCACAATCATCTCCGCCGTTTCATACCGCTCGACGTAGGCTTCAAGAATGGAATCGAGCACTTCGTAGGGTGGTAAAGAATCTGTGTCCTGCTGGCCTGGTCGTAATTCCGCAGAAGGTGGTTTGAGAAGGGTGTTTTCCGGAATGATTTCCCGCTCCCGGTTCACGTACTGCGCCAAACGATAGACGCAGGTTTTATACACGTCGCCGATCACCGCCAATGCTCCCACCATGTCTCCGTATAGCGTACAGTACCCAGTCGACATTTCGGATTTATTGCCGGTGGTCAGGACCAGCGCGGACAATTTATTCGACAGCGCCATCAGCAACATGCCGCGAATGCGCGACTGGAGATTTTCTTCCGTAATATCGGGCGGATGGCCCTGCAGCATGGGCTGGAGCGCTTCGAGATATGAATGGAAGGTCCCACAGATCGGAATGCATTCCCAGCGAATGCCGAGATTTTTAGCAAGCTGCTGCGCGTCGTCGATCGAGCCTTGCGAGGAGTATTCGCTCGGCATGCCCACGCCGATAACGTTCTCGCTGCCCAGCGCCTCAGTCGCAATCGCCGCCACCAGTGCTGAATCGATGCCACCGCTCAATCCAACGATGGCCTTGGCGAAACCGCATTTGCGCACATAATCTCGTGTGCCGAGCACCAATGCGTTATAGACCGCGATGTCTTCGTCTTCGCGGATACAGTCGTCGGCAGGAAGCGTCTGGGTTGGCGCGGCCAAATCGACCATCACCAGGTCTTCCTGAAACGATTGCGCCACCGCGATGCAGTTGCCGTCGGCGTTGATCGCGAGACTGCTGCCATCGAAGATCAGACTGTCGTTGCCTCCCACCTGGTTGACCAGCACCACCGGGACATGGTGGTGGCGCGCAATCGCGGACAGCATGCGGCGACGGACCTGACGTTTGCCGCGCGCGTAGGGCGAAGCGGAGATATTGACGACCAGGTCGGCCCCTTGATGGATCAGGTTTTCGACCGGATCGACCTGGTACAGCCGCTGTTGCCAGAAGTTCTTATCGTTCCACGCATCTTCGCAAATGGTGATGGCAATGCGCTTTCCCGCCAAATGACAGATGTGCTGCGACTCGGCGGCCTTGAAATAGCGCTGTTCGTCGAAGACGTCGTAATAGGGCAACAGCATTTTGGATTGCAGGAACTCCACACGCCCGTTGCGCAGCAGCGCGGCGGAATTCATGACATGTTTGCCGGAACCTTCCGGTGCTGGGGTCACGCATCCACAGAGGACAGCAATATCGTGGTTTGCAGTCGCCTCCTCGGCCACCTGGACCAGCGCTTCCTGCGTGCGTGCAATAAAAGAGGGTTTTTCGAGCAGGTCGGCGGGCGGGTAGCCGCAGATGGCAAGCTCTGGAAAGATGACCAGATCGGCCCCCTGGTGGCGTCCGTCCACAGCCATCGCAACAATTTTGCGGACATTCCCGGCAAAGTCTCCGATGGTCGGGTTGGTCTGCGCCAGGGCGAGCTTCACCTCTCCAGTGTAACCAGCGCCGATGACAGAGACAAACGATGGGCGAACGAGTTACTGAATGCACGTTGCAGTCAGCAAAAGCATCAATGGTAGTTTTGCCACTTGCCAAGAATTCGTTTATAAACGAATATAGGAGAGTCTAGAGCCTGTTATGAATTTTGAACAAGGCGCGGATCCCAAGACGACTGAAAAGGCGCATATTTCTTGGCAAATTGCTCGTGCTTGGCCAGCACGGGAGATGCGTCCTCGGACTGAGGCCACTTTTGACAGTTTTTGTGGTGAATTCCCGCTGATTCGAAAAGACTTATTCGCACAAAGTTCATAACAGGCTCTAAGAAACTCGCCACTACCTGACCCCGGACGGGAAAGATATTTATTCAGAGTGGCATCGCAAGCTCCGCGACACTAAAGCTAGAATCGCTATCGATCGGCGCATCAACCGGATTGAGTTGGGGAACTTCGGAGACCACAAGTTTTGCCGCGACGGAGTATGGGAGCTGCGTATCGACGTCGGGCAAGGATACCGCGTGTATTATGCGGTCGCCGGAACCCAGGTGGTTCTGCTGCTCTGCGGTGGCGACAAAGGAACGCAGACAGCGGACATCGACCGCGCTTGCGAATATTGGCAGGACTGGCAAAGGAGGATAGAGCAATGAAAGACAGAACCCATGATGAAGCGATGGCCGAGCTATTTCAGGAAAATCCCGCCTACGCGCTGGAATTGCTGAACAGCATTCTCGAAGATGGAGAACAGGGAGAACTTCTCATCGCCTTGCGTCAGATGACCAAAGCCTTTGGCGGCATGCAGAGCGTAGCGGAGAAGGCCCACTTGAACCCGACTCAGCTTTACCGCACATTGTCTCAGGAAGGCAACCCTGAACTCAGCAGCCTGGCGGCCATCCTCAAAGCCATGGGACTGCGCCTCGCCGTCGAACGAGGAGACGCCGCCTAACAATTTCGTTGATAGCGCGGATAGCAGTGACAAACGATAGGGATGCGGGGTAGATCGGCATCGCCGATCTACCCCGAACGAACCGGAAACCTGGTACAGGCATCTCCGTTCAACGAACCGTTAGTTTCAGGACTCTGAATCCCGGCACACAGGATCTTTATCGCCAGTTGGCGGGTTACGGCGCGATCACGTCCAGATCGTTCGCGACGATGACAGGCCCATGAAATTTCTGCTGGATTTCCTGAATCATCTGTGCTGGGTTCGGTTTTGCGCCCCCCACATAGTGCGTGATAATTAGCAGTTTCGGCTTTGCCTTTGCCGCGATATCGCCGAGCTCGAACGCTGAGGTATGAAACGAGGAGAAATATGCACTTTCCCCATATTCCCGGGAATAGACCTCGTGGATGAGCACATCGCAGCCGTTGCATGCCCGGATGACACTTTCCGTCGGGCGAGTGTCCCCTGAGATCACGATCGATTTCCCATCCGCGTCGAAGCGGTAACCCAGAGCTTCCTTCCAGCTACCGTGCTGAACGGCGAACGCGGTCACCTTTACGTTCTCGTCCTGGTAGATAACTCCAGGCTGAATCTCATGCACAACGACCTGGTGCCCGGTGGTTGTATTGTGCTCGAGTCCGTGAATGCGAAGGTCGATGTCCTCCGCATATGCTTGCTCAATATGGTTGACCATTGCCTGCGTCCCCACTGGGCCATAGAGCTGCAATGGAACGACGCGGTGCATCACCCAGGGCGTGAGAATCAAATCCGGCAGGCCCAGGGTGTGATCGGAATGCAGATGGGTGAGAAATGCTATGTCGAGCTTGGGTGCCTGTAGAGCGGAAATTCCGCGTGAGTACGCAGCCGCTGCCTGACGCACTACGCCAGTGCCTGCATCGACGACATATGCTTGCCCATTGGCGACAACCGCGAGAGACGGCCCTTGGCGACCTGGGTCAGGGCGAGGCATTCCGGTGCCTAGAAACACAACAAAGACATCGTTGTTGGAAGCTTGTGTTTGCGGCGGCAGCTTCCTCGCTGAATCGATGGGAGCGCCAAGACAAATTGCGGCACTAAAAGCCGCAGAGCAAATCATGCAACACAAATTTATGTTTTTCACTAGCATCCTCTCCGACAGACACAAGGTTACCGCAAGAATTTCGTCTAAACCAAAATGTGGAGGCTGCTAGGAAAAGAGCGTTCTTACGCGCCGGTGCCGCTGACCAGAACGCCGACGGTGCGCGTCATGATCTTGATATCGAGCCAGAGGCTCCAGTTGTCGATGTAGGCGGTGTCGAGCGAGATGTAGTGGTCGAAGGAAGGGTCCTGGCGCGCCTGCACCTGCCAAAGGCCGGTGATGCCTGGCAGAACTTCCAGGCGGCGCAGATGTGGCAGTTCATATTGGCGGACTTCCCCGGCCAGCGGCGGCCGGGGACCGACCACGCTCATATTGCCGACAAGCACATTGAAGAACTGTGGCAACTCATCCAGAGAGTATTTACGGAGCAGACGCCCCAGGCGCGTAATGCGCGGATCGGCCGTGATTTTGAACAGCACGCCATCGCGCTCGTTGCGGTCGCGGAACTGCTCCTGCAACATGTCTGCATCCGTCACCATGGTGCGAAACTTCCAGCAGCGGAAGGTGCGTCCTTTTCTGCCAATACGTTCCGCGCAGTAAAAAATTGGGCCTTTGGAGTCGATGCGAATCGCCACAGCAATCAATAAAATCAGCGGACTGAGCAGCACCAGGGCGAGGAAAGAGATCACCAGGTCGAGAGCGCGCTTGAGAAGCAAACCCATGACTGGAATATGGTGACGATGCAATGGCATGGTCGGAAATTGCCCAACATACTCGATGGGTGCACTCCACGCCAGACCGTCGTACAGGTCTGGCACCACACGCACATCGATTCCCCACCCGCTGGCTTCCGCAATCAGCCGCTTCACCACTCCGCGCTCACAGGGGCCCGTGATGAAGATTTCGTCGATGAAATGCCGACGCACCAAATCGCCAAGCTCCGGCAGGTCGCCGAGAATCTCCGGCGGACGGTCCATCTCAAGGGTGGCGGCTTCAAAGGCTCCATCTTCCATAAGGTCGCGGCCTGTCCGAACAAACCCCTTGAAAGTAAAACCGAGATGGCGAATCCGTTGCAAGTGGCTGCGGATGGCAAGGCCGGACGACCCCGTTCCGATTACGATAACGTTGCGTGTATCCATCCCTTTTTCATAGCGCCTATATAGCATGAACCGCCAGATGGTACGGCGAAAGCAGAGCAGGAAGGTCGTAAGCAGTAGAGTTGCGATGACAACGGTGCGGGAAATGGAGTCGGCGCGGCCAAAGTACAAGGCCCCTGCAAGAATCAGGCTGGCTGTAAAGCAAGTCTGTACGGTCAGGCGCTGCTCCCGTAGCCCACTGAATGCCTGGAGCGGCCCATAGAGGCCATGGGCGCGGCTTACCAGAATCAAGATAAGAGCAAATCCCGCCATGTAGAGCAGGAAGTTGGCGGATGGGCTGGCTGCAAGAGGAGCGCGGTGGTCGAAATACAACAAGGCATTGATGCGGCGGAAGTATGTGGCCAGTCCAGCTGCTATTGCCACAGTCAGCACATCGACCGCCATCCAGAGCGTGGTCACTGCACGCGAGTGACTGCGCCCGGCGGTGCTGACGCCGCCTGCATGAAGGCCGAACTCACCAAGAGTTTCCGCGGAGCGCACCGGAAACCATTGACTTAGATCTGGGGAAGCCATTCTGCGTCTTCTCTGCTTACGTTTTTAGGTGTTGCTTGAAAACTAGGCAGGTAGAAACCTCAAAGCGCAGCAATTATCTAAAATAAGCGGCAGAGTCACTCTCTTTTGGCCATCCAGTGCTCTTTGCTTGGTTCTGAATCTAAAAACGATCGATCTTGTTTTCGCTGTTGCAAGAACAATACCTGGACATAGCATCGGATTCCAAGTCTTTCAATTGCGGCGGCTTCAAGGTTGGATGCAGCTCACCCGGTTCCAGTTACTTGGCAAGTCCTTGACAGCTAAACGGAATGGTAGCCGGTGCCCCGCAGGATTGCAATGAAAATTGTATGCCGCGAAAAAACACAAATCGGATTGCAAAATCCTTTCAAATTAGGACCTTGCGGTCCCACCGAGATGCGGGCTTCACAAGCGCCACAATCGTTGATCTGTGAATTGATTATGAATGGGACAATACGAGGCCGGGAAGCGCCCGATCATCCAGACGCAAAAACTCCTGCAAGGCCGGATCGGTGGTCTGGTGGAGTTCTGCAACCGAACCGAAGAAATGTACCTTCGCCTGATGCAGAAACAGCACCCGGTCGGCGAGCTTTTCGGCGAAGTTCATATCGTGGGTCACAACGATGCTGGTCAAATGCAGTTGAAACTTCACCTTCTGCAACAGGTTTGCCAGCAAATGGGCCATGATGGGGTCCACCATCGTGGTGGGTTCATCGTAGAGGATGGCCTCGGGTTGGGCCGCCAGAGAGCGCGCAATGGCCACGGCGCGGCGTATTCCCGTGGAGAGTTCCGAAGGCAGCTTATCCGCCATCTCGTGGACACCAACCATCCCTAAAAGTCCCTGAACGATCTGCTCGATCTGGTCATCCTGCAGTCTGGTGCGTTCGCGGAGAGGAAAAGCGACGTTCTCAAACACGGAGAGCGAATCGAAGAGCGCTCCGTTCTGAAAGACCATAGTGACCTTGCGGCGTATGGGTTCCATCTGCTCTTCGGTGTAGCCGGTAATGTCCTCGCCCGCCACCAGAATGCGCCCAGAATCCGGCTTCAGGAAGCCCATGATCTGCTGCAAGGAGACGGACTTGCCCACGCCGCTTCTGCCGATGATGCACAGGGTCTCGCCGGGTTGCACAAAAAAGCTCACATCGTCGAGCACGACCAGGTCGCCAAATGCCTTGGAGACATGCTCGAAGGCAATGAAGGGCTGTTCTGCATGGGCTGCGGCTGGAGCTGGATGTGAGATACTGTTTCCCATTTCTTTAGAAGATAGCCTAAGTTGGCCCTGAATGTTCCGCGAGTTTGATGCGTGGCGGCCTTCTATGGATTGGACTGTAGCTTCCGCGCCTGTTGCCAATCTTCCACGGTATTGACGTTCAGGAACCAGTTGCTCGCTTCACTCGCTAGTGGCAGGCCCGCGCAAACGGCGAACTCCCGCACCTCCCACAACTCCAGGTGGCGCGCAGGTTGTTGCTGCTCGATCGCCTGTCGGAGCGCCTGCATGATCTTGTACTTCCCTTCCTCCAGCGCGCGGCGCAAACCCAACGCCAGCGGGCGGTGATAGAGTCCGCAGAGCGGCTGCGGCAGGCGTTCAATTTGTGGCAGAATACACGCGACAAAATTATTTGGTATACGAGCGGCCAGTGCGCGCAGAAATTGCACCGGAACCAGCGGCAAATCGACAGCCAGAAAAAAGTTCCACTCAGTCTGCGATTGTTCCAACGCCGCTACGATTGCCCCCAGCGGACCTGCGCCGGGTTGCGCGTCTCGAATCAAGGTTCCATGCGTGTTCAGATCGTCGCGGTCGGCACAGACCCGAACATTGCCGCAAACCTGCTCAAGCCTGCTCACTGCATGATCCAGCAGCGTCCCGTGTTCCCACGGCAGCAGAGCTTTGTCCTGGCCCAACCTCGAACTGCGCCCACCGGCCAGCACGAAGCCGGAGATCTCTGCGCGATGGTCATCCTCCACGCTTCGCGAAACGGACGACACTTATGCGGCTCCGATTTTTTCAGCGCCCAACCGCTCGAAAAATCGAATCAGAGACTCTATGCCGCGATAAAAATTTGCGATGTGGAACTTTTCATTCGGCGCGTGCAGGTTATCATCGGGCAGACCGAAGCCCATCATCACGGAGGGAATTTTCAGGCTGCGCTCAAAATCTCCGACGATGGGAATCGAGCCACCGGAACGCACGAACACCGTTTCTTTTCCAAAAACATCCCGCATGGCCGCTGTGGCCGCCTGCACATACGGATTGTCCACACGCAGCACAATTGGATCGCCCGAGTGAATCAGCCGGACATCCAGCATAATTCCCTTCGGGCAGAGCGATTCGACATAGCGCTTGTAAAGCGCAAAAATTTTCTGCGGTTCCATCTCCGGCACCAGACGCATGGAAACTTTAGCGAGCGCCTTCGCTGGAATCACGGTCTTCGCACCCGCCCCGGTGAAGCCTCCCGGCATACCGTGGACCTCCAGCGTGGGCCGCGCCCACAGCCGCTCCAACACGGAATACTTCGACTCGCCAGTCAACGCGGAGGAACCGACTTCTTTGTGCTGGAACTCCTCTTCATTGAACGGGAGTGATTTCCATGCTTTCAGTTCCTGGGTCGAAGGCGCGGTAATGGCGTCGTAGAAACCGGGAATTGAAATACGGCCGTCCGCGTCTTTCAGTTGCGCAAGCACCTGGCACAGCGCGAAAAAAGGATTCGGCGCTGCCCCGCCGTACATGCCGGAGTGCAGATCGGTCGCCGCGCCGCGCGCCTCTATCTCGGTGTAGATCATGCCGCGCAGTCCCACGCAAAGCGTCGGCAGATCAGGCGCGAACATCTCGGTGTCGGAGATCAGCGCAAAGTCCGCCCGCAGTTGCTCCGGGTGCTCGCGCACAAACTGCGCGATGCCTTCGCCGCCCACCTCTTCCTCGCCCTCCAGAATCACACGCACGTTCAACGGCAACTTCCCCGCGTGGGCGTGCAGCAGGCTTTCCAGCGCCTTGACGTGCATGTACATCTGGCCCTTGTCATCGACCGCGCCACGCGCGTAGAGATTGCCATTGCGCTCGGTTGGCTCGAAGGGCGGGCTGGCCCATTCGTCGAGCGGGTCGGGCGGCTGCACGTCATAATGGCCGTAGCAAAGACAAGTCGGTTTGCCCGCAGCATGCAGCCAGTCCGCATAAACCAGCGGATGGCCCGTGGTTTCGATCAACTGAACATTTTCAAGTCCAATGCGCTGCAACTCCAGCGCTAAAACTTCGGCGGCACGGCGCACATCGCCGCGATGTTCAGGCAGCGTGGAGACGGAAGGAATCCGAAGTAAATCCTTCAATTCTTCAAGAAATCTAGACTGGTTCTCACGGGCAAACTGGAGGGCGGGAATCGACATGGGCAGTCCTCTGAAAACATCAATAGCGCGGGACCGATGGGTCCACCTGCTGCGACCAGGCATCGATGCCGCCAGACAGCGACTGTGCCTGCTCGAAGCCCTGTTCCCGCAGCCACATTACGACGCTGAGAGAACGCATTCCGTGATGGCAATATACGACGATATGCGTCTCGGGATTCAGTTCCTGATGCGCGCGCGAAGGCAAGTCGCCCATCGGAATCAGCCTGGAACCCGGGATGACACCCATCGAAGTCTCCCATGGCTCACGCACATCCAACAGACAAAAGCCGTTGGAAGCGCTGTCAGGTGAAAGTTCTTTCAGTTTTTCCTGAAGGGCGTGGAGAGAAATTTCATGATCCATACAGCCACCAGAATACATTGTTTGGCTGGCCGCTGGCAGGCCCCGGGGCCTGTTTGGACTACGCAGGCAGGCCCTTGCACAAGCACCAAGTATGAAGCCATGGTACAAACAGGGTTGTGCGGTCAGACCGAAGAATTACGCAATTCCCGACGACCGGCACACCTAGACAAACTCATTTATGAATCAAAAGGTATTGATCGTTGAAGACGAACCCAACGCCCGCATGGGCCTGGCCGAATTGATCTCAGGCTGGGGCTACTTGACCGCCGTGGCCCAGGATGGCGTGGAAGCGCTGGAGCGGATTGAGGATTGGCGTCCGGCCATCCTCGTTTCCGATCTCAAGATGCCGCGCATGGACGGTATGACGCTTTTAGGCCGGCTGGGTACCATCGAGCAGAAACTTGCCGTCGTCATGCTGACCGCGCAAGGCAGCATCGAAAGCGCTGTCGAGTCCATGAAACTTGGGGCCTTCGACTACATTCAGAAGCCTGTCGATCCGGTCCGGCTGAAAAGCATCCTGGCCAGCGCAAGTCTGCAACAGGAAACAGAACGCGATATCGAAAATGCGCGCCGTCAGGTGGAAGAGACCGGCGTGCTCGGTTCACTGGTTGGCAAATCGCGCCAGATGCGGGAGATTTTTAACTTGATTGAACGGATCGCGCCCAACAACGTGTCCGTGCTCATCACCGGTGAAAGCGGGACGGGCAAGGAAGTGGTGGCGCGAACGCTGCATGAACTCAGCGGGCGCAACAGCAAGCCGTTCATCGCCGTCAACTGCGCCGCCATTCCAGAAACGCTGATCGAAAGCGAAATCTTCGGCCATGAACGCGGGGCCTTTACGGGTGCGGTGGAACGGCGTGCGGGCTGTTTTGAGCTGGCCGAAGAAGGGACCCTGCTGCTCGATGAGATCGGGGAAATGCCGATCGCCACACAGACCAAACTGCTGCGCGTGCTGGAAGACCGCACGCTGCGGCGGCTGGGAAGCAAAGTGGAAACGCAGATCAATGTCCGCGTACTGGCAGCGACCAATAAAGACCCTCTTGCAGCCATCGCAGACGGACATCTGCGCAACGACCTCTATTACAGGCTCAATGTCTTCAACATCGAAATGCCGCCCTTGCGCACGCACAAGGAAGACATCGCGCTGATCTCCCAGGCAATAATCCGTGCCATGAACGAACGCCACGGATGTAGTGTCAGCGGCATTGAGCCTGTGCTGTTGCAGGATTTTGATGCCTATGATTGGCCGGGAAATGTCCGTGAGCTTCGCAATGTGCTGGAACGCGCCGTGGTGCTGTGCGGAGCGGGAACGCTGGGACGGCAACATTTGCCGACAGGCTTTGGGGCCGTGCGCCCCGCCGCCGGAGATGAATCGAATCAGGTCCAGATGCCGGTGGGTACGACAGTCGATGAAGCGGAGAAGCGGCTGATCCTGCGCACCCTGGAGTCCACAGGGAACAATAAAACCCGCGCTGCGGAAATCCTGGGCATCAGCCTGAAAACATTGCACAATAAATTGAAAGAATATGGGAGTGCGGCTGCGGCCAATGATTGAGCGGATGTAATTGGCGAACGCAGACCCGCTCCGTAGCGGCCGGGATGACAAGCGGCGAACCCATCACGCATGAGAGTCCGCATCCAACTCGTCGTGGCGATCACGGGCATGGTGTCCGTCATCGTCGTTGTGCTGTCGCTGTTGTACCTGTCGCAACTGCTTTCCGAACGCATCCAGCAGAGTTACCTCCATAACGACATTGCGGCCCATCAGGTATTGCTGGCGGTGCGGGCCGCCATCGAGCGCGGGCTGGTAAATGTTCCCGTGTCACCCAACGATCCAAATGCGCTCGATACCGCCATCACGCAGGTACTGCATACGGATGCCGGACTTCAACTGGCGCTCAGCTCATTCATCCGCTATGCGCCAACGATTTACGACATCAATATCGCCGACAGCAATAACAAAATTCTGCAGAGTACCGACCCTCTGTATGAGGGCCGCATGCTGCCTGCAGAACCCAGTTTTATTTCATTGCAAAAAGAGACGGCCTGGCGAAAGTTTCGCATAGTCTTCGGGCCGCCCACGGTGTATGCCGTGGACGCAAGGCTGGACCGCAAGGTGGGTGGGACCATGTCCCCGTTTCTCACCGTCCGGGTGGGCGTGCGGACCACCTTTCTACGCAGTCAGTTGGCGCCATGGCTGCGGGCGGAACTCATCATCGTTGTGCTGTCGATGCTGATTACGATTCTGCTGGCGGCCCTGCTTTCCAACATGGCGCTGCACCCTCTTCAAGTCATCAGCGACCGGCTCGACCAATTTATGCTGGCAGAGCCGCACTCCTTACCGGAGCCGGAACTTCTGCCCACCGCTTCCGATGAGATTTCGCGCGTGTCCAACAAAATTGAGCGTATCGGCAAACGCATGCGCAGCGTGGAAGAGGTATTCACCGCACTGAAAGAAAACCTCAACCAGGTACTGGAAAACCTGCAAGATGGCGTCATGCTGTTTACCCGCGATGGCCGCGTGGTCATGGTCAGCAATTCGGTGGAACACTTTCTGGGACTTTCCCGGCAACAGATGCTGGGCATGGACCTGCATGACATCTTCGACCGGCATACGGAGTTGGGCCATATGGTACGCCGCGCCTTCAATGCCCGGGTCGTGCTTTTACAGGAAGAAGTGGTGACGGAGACAGGCCGCCACATGCAGGTCTCGCTGGATTTTATCCAAAGTGAAGATGTAGAAAAGCCCTCCGATACGCTGGGTGCGCTGCTCACACTGCATGACAGCGAATCCATGCAGCAGATTGAGAGCGAACTGGAAGTCTCCCGGCGTCTGGCCGACCTGGGCCGACTCACCTCCGGCGTGGGTCATGAGGTCAAAAATCCCATCAACGCCATCGTGGTGCATCTTGAGTTGCTGCGCGAAAAACTGGCGCGAGGCGATAATAGCGCGGAACGCCATGTTGATGTCATCCAAAATGAAATCCGCCGTCTGGACCGCGTGGTGCAGATGCTGGTCGATTTTTCACGGCCCGTCGAACTGGATTTGGTGGTCCACGATCTACGGACTGTAGCTACTTCCGTGCTGACGCTGGCCGCGCCGGATCTGGAACAGCGCGCCATCCACGTCATCAGTTCCATGCCCGCTTTGCCTGTTTGGGCGCGGGTGGATTCGGACCTGATCCAGCAGGCGCTGTTGAATGTAGTGCTGAACGGCGCACAGGCCATGGCGGACGGCGGAGAGCTGCGGGTGGAGTTGCGGCAACAGGGCCATGAAGCCTATATTCGCATTCGCGACAACGGCTCCGGGATTCCCAAAGAGATACTGGACCGGATATTCAATCTCTATTTCACAACGAAACGCGGGGGTACCGGTATAGGCTTAGCGATGACCTATCGTATCCTGCAGCTGCACAATGGCTCCATTCACGTAGAATCGGAAGTAGATGTCGGGTCCCAGTTCACGCTCCGGCTCCCGGTCGCATCCGCTACAGAATCAAAAACAATGCCGAAGGTAAATGTCGGTTAGTTTTCATCGATGGGTACGTGGAACGCCTGGTGAGGTTTTACGCGAGTTTTAGGAACGGCGGTCAACGCCGGTCAGGAAGAATGCAAGGGGCCGAATGAAGTATTTGCGCCTATTTACTGTTTCATTTCTGCTGACCATTGCTATCACCGGCTGTCATCGCAGGAGTGTGCAGGTCCTTCCTCCTGTCCAGGCCCAGGCCCCAATCGTCAGCACCCTCCCACCCATGCCACCGCTGATTGTTCCGTCCGCGCAGGCGGGGGAACCGGAGCCTGCGGTCAAGATTGCGCCGCCCACCACACCTGCCACGCCGAAAAAAAACCGGACTGCGAAGGTCCATCATCATCGCTCAGCCCATAAGCCGGAGACCGCGACAGCATCCACCACACCTGCCGCATCTACCACTTCAGCCACCAACGGTTCTCCCATCGGGCCGCTATCCGCCGACGACGCCGTTGCCAATCCCAAACAAAGCGAGCAGACGGAACATCTCATTCAAACCACGGAAGATCGCCTGAAAAAAATTTCGGCCGGTGAGCAGGCCGCGCACAAGGACGCCATTGCGCAAGTCCAGTCTTTCCTGACGCAGGCCCAGCAGGCGCTGAGCATGAACGACATGGTTGGAGCGCAAACGCTGGCCAACAAGGCAAAAATTCTTTTGGATGAGTTGCTGAAGTAACGCCCGCAGCGGAAGCCCGCTCTACCGTTCGCCCCACTTCAGTTTGGCGCGCAGCACATCGAAGAAGCTGCTGCCGCGCATGCGTATCAGGCGAATCGTATACCGGGAACGGCAACAGTGCAGCTCATCGCCAAGACGCAGTTCGATCGCTTCCTGTCCATCGACGGTGAGATAAATCTGCTCCGGCACACCTTCGATATTTAAGCAGATTTCCGCATCGCCGCGGACCACCAAAGGGCGCACCGTCAGTTGATGCGGGCATATCGCGGTGATGATCATGCCGTCGATGTCGGGCGCGAGGATGGGGCCGTTCGCGGCCAGGTTGTAGGCGGTCGACCCGGTAGGCGTAGCAACGATGACGCCATCGGCGCGAAACTGGGCCACTGTCTGGCCGCCCATCCGCACCAGAATGTTGACCATGCGTG
>DAHUZH010000084.1 GCA_027306695.1 Acidobacteriaceae bacterium | reverse complement strand
GGCTTTTGTAGAGGGCGCAGATGGTCAAGGCAGGCAAGCCGGTGTTGTTGGTCAGGAAGATCAGCGTCCGACCCGACTCGGGGTCCTTGAAGCGAATGCGGCGAAGATGCTCCGGGTAGTTGCTGGCCGAGTAGAAGCCGTTGAGCATGACGCGCTGATCGCAGATCACCCCAACGGTGCGGTCCACGGCGTGCGAGTAGACGCGCCGCGCGTCCATGCCCGCCTTGGCACGGGTGACGAAGAAGGCCCCGGCCTGATGCATGGCATACAAACGCTTGAAGTCCACGTAGCCGCGATCCATCACGTAGAAACTGCCCGCTTCGACCGGCAGCATGTCGAGCACGTTGACATCGTGCAGCTTGCCGCTGCTGATGTGGAGGAACACCGGGATGGCGCCGCGCAGCTCCAGCAGAGTATGCAGCTTGATGGCCGCCTTGGTCGAACGAAACGGCGCCCAGTCGAACAGGCTCAGGCACAGATCGATGGTAGTCGAGTCCAGCGCGTAGACACTCGCATCGAGTTCCAGCAGCGAAGGTCCCTGGGCATACAATGCTCTGGCGCGGGCAATCAGCCGCTGGGCCAAGCCATGATAGATGCGCCAATCGCGCTGGTTCAACGCATCGGCCAGCGTCGAGCGAGCGGGTGGCGTCTTCAGCCCCATGTGGAACAGCTTGGACTGGTTGGCCGCCATGCAGGCCTCGATATCGCGCAGCAACTCGCGCCATGTGAGCTGGGCGAAAGCCAGGATGCGAAACAAATCGGCGCAGCCCAGAGTGCGGACCCCAGCATCGCCTTGGTGCCGCTCGACGATGCGTCCGAAAGTCTTCCACGGCACAAACTCCATGACCTGCGCGAAAAGCGTCTTGCCTGCATTCATGCGTCCCTCCGGATCCATCAGACCCGAAAGCACCGCAAACAAGCACATCGAAATTCAAATCGTGGACACCCGGGAATCGCTCCATGCCCGCGTCAATACTGACTTTCCAGCAGATCGACATCAAATAAACCGGACACTACTGGTCCCCAGTAGTTAGTAAGTCCTTTTTCGAGCAGATGATTGTCATTGATGAAAGTGTGAATGGGAAGCAGTTCGATGGAAGTTACGCCGAGGGACCGGATGGATTCCAGCACTTCTTTTGTTCCGAGTCCAGCATAGGTCCCGCGCAGATGTTCCGGCACCGCCGGATGCTTTTTGGTATAGCCACGCACATGCATTTCATAAATAATCGCGTCGTCGAATGAAACCACAAGCTGCGCCTGACTTCCTCTTTTATCGCGGCCCGACGCGCCGCTCCAGTCGAAGTTAGGATCGGCCACGACACACTTCGGCATGAATGGCGCACTGTCGCGTTCATCGAAGGTAAGATCGTCGCCCGACTCCATCTGGTATCCAAAGATGGCCGGGTCCCACTGTAGTTCTCCGATATGGGCCACCGCGTAGGGGCGAGCAACAGCTTGTTGGAATTGAATCGATGCCCTTCTTCCGGCCGATAGGGGCCATGAACGCGATATCCATACACGGTGCCCGGGCCGACGTCTGGCAGATAGCCATGCCAGACCTGGTTGGTATACTCCGGCAATTCCACCCGGTGCAACTCGCGATTGCCTTGCTCATCGAAAAGGCAGACTTCCACCTTGGTGGCGTGTGCGGAGAAGACGGCAAAGTTTGTGCCTTTACCATCCCATGTGGCTCCACGCGGGTAGGGCAAGCCTTCTCTTATCGGCAAATCGGCACCCCGTGCCGCCAGTTTTTCGTCCGCCAATGCCAATCCCGCCATAACCGTGTTCCTTCATGCGCCTAAGTTGGAAATACTTGTGCGACGGCGGCGCATAGCTGCACACGCTGTCGCGCAAATCTATCCAGCGCCCAGCTTGGTTCGATGCAGATATGCGCACTCACGTTTTCGCGCGGAGTTGTTTCCGAGTGAGATTGTCTCAGGCGGTCTCTGCTGGATCGGCACACAGACCGCAGATTTCTCGACTCTCATCCTGCGGATGCTCGCTCGAAATGACTGACATCTTTCGTGAGTACGGCAATCTGAATCTACCTTAGGACGGCATCAAAATTCATAGTCGAGCGAGAATTGCACGAGTCGAGGATCGGCAGCCTGGAGCGGCTTGCCAAATAAAGCGTGCGCAGCCTGCGCAGTCCCATACACTGGATTGAGCAGGTCGATATTCTGGCGGTTCAGCAGGTTGAAAGACTCCGCAACGATGTCCAAATGCCCTGTGCCGATCAACACCGTCTTGAGCAAGCGAAGGTCGAGCGCGGTGTTCCACGGCGTGCGCAGACTGTTGCGGCCATGACCCAGCGGACGCGCAGCGAATGGATAAATGTGCTCTTGGCTGGTGTCGAGGCCAGTCAGCGGATTGTTGGCGAACCCGCTGCCGGACTGCAATATCCACGCGACTTCGACATTTTCCAGCGCCTTCGTCAGCGGGTTGTTGGCGGGGTTATTGTCGCCGTCATCGGGATCGTAGCCAAAGGGCAGGTCCCACAGACCGCTCATGGTAAAGCGATGCCGCTGGTCCAGCAAGGATGGTGCTCGCTCCGCGCGCAGATCATAGGGATTGGCGGGCTGCTCGGTCGGATACGAGGCATCGTCGATGGTCTTCGCGTAAGTGTAGCCGGCCAGTACTTCAAACTCATCGAACAGGCTGCGATTTACCTGCGCCGTCACTCCGTTGTAGCGCGAATTGGCCTGATCCTGCAGCTCATTCACGCCATCGTAGGCGGAATTCAAACGCCTCGGCCCGAAGACCTCCGCGCCGAGTTGCTGCGGCAACGGATTGGCAATTCCCACCGACGCAGCGTTGTCTGGATTCAGCAGAATTGGCGGCGCGAGGTTGACGTTGACGATGCGCGCCAGGCGAACGCCGCGAACGAAGTGATAGCTGACTGTCGCCGTCCAAAGTGGACTGAACGCATGCTCCACGTCGAGTGAGGCGACTTCGCTGTAAGGATTGCGCAGATTGGTTTGCGGCCGCACAATGCTGGGCGCGATGCCAGAAATTAGCTGGCTGTAATTGACTGCGGCCGGATAAATGGCGGCGGCCGCGGGACCTTCGGCGATCTGCTGCACCGCCTGCGTTCCGTTGTATTCGATGGCGCGATTGATCGAGTCGAGCGTGTAGCGATCGAAGAATGTTCCCGCCCCGGACCGCACCACCCAGTTTTTCTCGGGCGTCCAGGCCAGTCCAAATCGCGGGCTGAAATCGGCGGCGTCCGTATGAAAGCCTGACGGCAACTGGTTGCGATCATAGCGCGCGCCATAGTCCAAAGTAAGCGCGCGGCCCAGCGTCCAATGGTCCTGAAGAAACGCATCCAGCCGCCACTCGGAAAAATTTGTATTGGGTTGGCCGAACGCCTGCGTGTAAAAGGCGGGCAACTGCGCGGCGAGGGCCGCTAGATTTCCGAAAACATAAAAACCGGAGAAGCCATCCTGAATGGCCGCGCGCAGACGCACATCTTCCACGCCCACCCCAACCTTCAGGAGATGCTTGCCGCGTTGCTGCGTGAGCGCGTCGTTCCCCTCAAAATGATTTTCATGACGCACGCCGTTGCCCGCGTAGGGCGTGCCGAATTCGACCAGACCCGGAATCGAAATGCCCGGCCCGGTGGTGCTACCGGTGCGCAGATCGGCGTGGCGCGACGCGGCCTGGAGATGCAGCTCATTCACTGTCCGCGCATTCAGCACATCGGTCCATCCGCCGATCAGCGCATTGTCACTGACAAAAGAAGTGCCGCGCGCGCTGACATCGTTCCATTCCGCCAGACCAAATGCATCGTTGATCGAGCGCGTGTTCGTCATGGCATAGCGCAGCATCAGGCTGTTCTGCTGGCTGACAACTTGATCGGCGCGCGCGGTGAACTCGGTCTGTTCATTCGTG
Source organism: Acidobacteriaceae bacterium (assembly GCA_027306695.1). Lineage (GTDB taxonomy): Bacteria > Acidobacteriota > Terriglobia > Terriglobales > Acidobacteriaceae > JAKAAZ01. The sequence goes on along the minus strand of DAHUZH010000084.1, from coordinate 12,089 downwards.
GTCGGGAAAAATCCAGAATGGAGGCGGGTTGCCTGCAAAGAGCCGCCCGCTTGCAGTGCGGAATTAATCTGCGCAATCGATGCTGGCGGAAGATCGTTCGCGTCCTCGCCGCGCGACAACTCCTGCTCGGCAGCGGTGTAGCCGAAGGTCTTGTTTTTTCGTATCGGGCCGCCAATCGATAATCCTGTGCGAATGGCATTCGAGTCCGGCTTGCGCGGGACCACTTCCAACGGCGGGGTCGCGTTGATCGCACCGTTTTGCTCAAAGATAAATGCGTCGCCGTGGATGGTGTTGACCCCGCTGCGCGTTTCCACGTCGATCGATCCGCCGGAGGAACCTCCCGCTTCCGCCGCGTAGCCGTGGTTCACAATCTGAAATTCGCTGACCGCCTCCGGCGACAGTTCTGTCCGGCTCTCGCCGGTGAACTCGTCGTTGTCATCCACGCCGTCAATATAGACGGCGTTGCTGTAGGGGCGCTGACCGCCGAAGCTGAAGCCGCTGTTGCCCGTGCTGGCCTGATACAGCCCGGCGGCTGGGTTTGCCGGAGCGACGGTTGGCGCAAGCAACGTGAACGCCAGATAGTTGCGGCTCTCGACCGGCAGCTCTTCAATCCGTTCGCGGTCGATGGTGGTCGGGCTGCTGGTCGCCGTGGTGTCGAGCGCAGAGGGATGGGCGCTGACCTTCACCTGCTGCTGCACGCCGGACAATTGCAACGTGATCGTCAGAGAGGTTTCGCTGCCGACCGATACTCCAACATGCGCCTGGGAATATGTGTGGAAGCCGCTTGCATCCACTGCAATGGTATAGTCGCCATCCGGCAGCGCCGTTAGTAGAGCGAGACCTTGCGCATCCGTTATGCTTTGCCGATGGAACCCGGTGGCGGGATTGCTGACCGTGACCATTGCTCCGGCCACGCTCGCGCTGTTGTTGTCCGTAACCTGCAAGCGAAGCGTGCCGTTGACGCGCGAGGTTTGCGCCAGTCCAACTGCACCGGCGAAAACGACCAGAAGAAAAAATGCTGCGAGTGTTCGGAACTTCAAGGGGAGAACTCCAGACGGCCAGAATGGCCGTATCAAACGAACGTGGGAAAACGCCCGGGGCATCTTGAGAAACACAAAAATTCCGACGGGCCTACACACGCGCGGCATTGCGCACATGTTCGTTTGGGGCCTGGAATTTCAGATTCTTAACGGGACGGGAGGAGAGATGGTCGGGCCATTCGCGTAATCAAAAAAAATATGCCCATTCAGCCGGAAGGGTAGCGTAAAAATGAGACCGCTCGTTGCTGTTTGACGGCCCATGGCACGAAGAAACAAGCGGCCCAGCAACATGGCAACCACCAGGATCAGGCTGATGGTCAGGACCCAGCAGAAGACGTGGATCTCCGTGTCCGAGCTTACACCACCGACGGTGTCCCACCGGTCCAGCAGTTCCATGCATGGAGTCGCAACCGTCACGAACAACAGGACAGCCGTCAGACGTCGAAGGATTCGCTGGAATCTCATCGTGCTCTCAGCCTAAATGTCTGCCGTTCAGGACGCAAATTTTGGATGGCCCGGCAAAACCGGCGTTAAGCTCTGCGAAGCCCCGCGCGAAGCTGAATTTTCCATACCATCCACAATCCAAAAACCATACTGCTTCGTTTCCATTACAGGAAATTAAAAAGCATGCCGACCGGTCCTCATGCATTTGCACCGAAATTCCGAACCGTGTACGGTGGAGGAGCACCGCTGCCGTGGATGGCATCGCGGTCCAATTTTTTTCTATCGAGTCATTCCCCTTTGCCCGCGACACCTCCGCAAAACGGCACTTCAACGGACCAGCAATTGATGCAGCAGATTCGTGCGCGGCAACCGGAGGCACTGTCGCGCATCTACGATCTGTATTCCACCGTCGTTTATTCCATCGCCATGCGCGTGCTGCGAGACAGTGCTGCCGCGGAAGATGTGATGCAAGAGGTGTTTTTGAAGCTGTGGCAGCAGCCGGACTCCTTCGCCGACCATCGCGGCAGTCTTTGCGGATGGCTGGCAGTGGTGACGCGAAACCGCTGCATCGACCGCATACGCGGCAGCCGCAGGTTTGAAAACGTAGACGATTTGCAGCTTTCCAATAATATCGATCTGGGAGCGGACGCCGAACGCGAGATTCTGCTGGGCAAAGTCCGCGTGGTGCTACAGACGATGCCAGCCGACCAGCGGCAGGCGGTGGAGATGGCATTTTTCGAGGGCCACACGCATACCGAAATCGCCGAACAGACCGGGCAGCCACTGGGCACGGTCAAAACGCGGATTCGTTCCGCACTGATTTCCATACGAAAGGCCTTGGACACCTAAGCATGACGCCGCAGCAACATCCCGATATGGACGAACTGATCCTCTACTGCATGGGTACACCGCATGCAGAGGGCGATGCAGCGGCCAGCGAGCGCGTGCGACAGCATCTGGCCGAATGCACGGAGTGTCGTGCGCAGGCAGCACGGTTATGTACGGACCTGGCGCTGGTGGCAATGACTGCACCGCAGATCGCGCCGCCAATGCACGCGAAGGCCCGGTTGATGAACGCGGCAGGCGTCGATTTGCATCCGAGCGCAACTGCCGCAGCCCCAGGAAAATCTCTTCCATCGAACAATAATGTTGTGCCCATGAAACCGCGCCGCCATAGCCCGGGGTTGATCTGGGGCGGATGGGTGGCCGCAGCGGCCTGCCTGTTCTACGCGGTCCAGCTTCGCGAAGCCAACCAAGGAATGCGCCAGCAGTTGCAGACGGAGACTGCGGAGATCATTCAGTCAAACGCTTCTGCGGCGCGCGCGCAGGAAGTGATGGACGTGTTGAGCTCGCCGCAGGCGCAGCGCGTGACTCTGATCTCCGCCCATGCAAAGCCAGAACCGACGGGCCATGCCGTTTACTTGAAAGACCGTGGAGCGCTGATCTTTACCGCCAGCAACCTGGCCCCGCTACCACCGAACAAGACATACGAGCTTTGGGTGATTCCCGCCAATGGCGCTGCGCCGATTCCGGCGGGGACTTTCCAACCCGACGCGCGCGGCATGGCCAGCGTTTTGCTGCCCAGCCTGCCTCCGGGCGTACAGGCCAAAGCCTTCGGCGTGACCATGGAAAACTCCGGCGGCTCCACTACGCCGACGATGCCGATCCTGCTGGCTGGCGGGTAGAGCAGTCTTCCTATTCCTGCGGTCGAGTCCGCTGCTTCCAATGCGTCCACACGAACCACGCAATCCCAATAACCAGTAAAAGCAAAATTGCGGCGTCCGCGCGATGCAGGATGTTCTTCAGACGCGGATCTGTGTCCCACGCTTTGCCCAGCTTCATGCCCGCATAGGCCAGCGCAAAACACCATGGCCAGGAGCCGACAAATGTGTAGATGTGAAAACGACGCTGCGGCATGCGCGCGATGCCAGCAGGAAGCGCAATGAAGGTGCGCACCACCGGGAGCAGGCGCGCCAGCAGGACCGTGATCGATCCATAGCGCTCAAAAAATGCCGTGGTCCGGTCGAGGTCGCGACGGCTCAGCAGCACGTAGGAACCGAACCGCTCGACCATGGGCCGGCCGCCGTAGGCGCCAATCCAGTACGCGACGGCGGAGCCGAGATTGCAGCCGATTGCGCCGGCGGTTGCGACCCAGAGCAGACGAAAACGGCCGAGGTAGACGAGATAGCCTGCGAACGGCATGATGATCTCCGACGGCAGCGGGATGCAGGCGGACTCGATGGCCATCAACAACGCAACGCCGGGATAGCCGATGTGCGAGATGGTCCCGGTGATCCAGTGGATGAGGAAGGCAAGAATTTTTTCTGTCATGAATGGGTGGCAAAGCCGCGATCGAACTGTGAGCAGTATATCCGGCGGGTCTGGCGTGGGGACGCGAATCCTTTGCCGCGAGGTTTTTGCTAGCATGAAGAGTTGACCCCCAAGGAGAAATCGAATGACGAACACCCTCGCTCCAGAAGCCCCCGCTGTCGCCAGCCATGCGCAACCCGCGAAGGAAAAAGAACTCAAGCGGCAGATTGTGTCCTTTCAATTTTTCAAAGTAATGCCGGAGTGGCGTCGTCTGCCGACGGAGGAACGCGCCGCGCACAAACGCGCGTTCGCCGAGGTCATCGAGCGTTGGAACCAGCCGGACCGTCTGCTGACCATCACCTATTCCACCGTCGGCACGCGCAGCGAATGCGAAATGTTGCTGTGGCGCATCTGTACCACTGTGGACGATCTGAACCGGATGACAGCGGAACTGCTGGCGACGCCGATCGGCGGGTATCTCGAAACTGCGTACAGCTATCTGGCCATGACCAAACGTTCGCAATATCTGATTGGCCATGAGCACGAGGGCCAGGCGGACTCGCGCGGTTTCCTGCGGCCCGGCGGACAGAAATATATTTTCATTTATCCCTTCTGGAAAACGCGCGCCTGGTATCTGCTGCCCAAGGACGAGCGCCAGCGCCTGATGACCGAGCATATTAAGGTGGGCCATCTCTATCCGCGCGTCAAACTGAATACGACGTATTCCTTCGGCCTGGATGACCAGGAATTTGTCGTGGCGTTTGAAACGAATTACCCGGAGGATTTCCTCGATCTGGTGGAGCAACTGCGCACCACGGAGATCAGCGCGTACACGTTGAAGGACTATCCCATCTTTACCTGCGTGCGGATGTCGCCGCAGGAGATGCTGGACCGGGTGGGATAAGCGAATGCCAGCGGCGCGTGTGCGGAAAGAAAAATCTGCGAAGAAAATTGTGCCGCGCAAGGATGGCGCAGCCGCGCGTGACGCGACAAAAACGCGCGAGGAAAAATCCGTGTATAACCCAACCAATCCCAAGCGCGTCGAGACCATCCTGCATCGGCTGGCGGAACATTACCCGAACGCGGTCTGCGCGCTGCACCATAAAAATGCGTGGGAGTTGATGGTCGCCACCATTCTCTCCGCGCAGTGCACGGACGTCCGCGTGAATCTGGTGACGCCAGCGCTGTTCCGCCGCTTCCCTACTCCGCAGGCCATGGCGAAGGCTTTGCAGGCGGAGGTCGAAGAGATGGTCCGCACCACAGGATTTTTCCGAAACAAGGCAAAGAACATTATTGGCGCGGCCCAGCGCGTGGTCGGAGAATTTCACGGGAAAGTTCCGCAGACAATCGAGGAACTGTTGACCATCCCCGGCGTGGCGCGCAAGACGGCGAATGTGGTGCTGGGGTCCTGGTACAAAATCGGCCTGGGCGTCGTGGTGGACACGCATGTCATGCGCATTTCCCAGCGGCTGGAGTTGACGCAAGCCACGACGCCGGAAAAGATCGAGCAGGATTTAATGCGATTGATTCCGCAGAAAAGCTGGATCGATTTTTCTCATCGCATCATCCACTTTGGCCGCGAAACCTGCGTCGCGCGCAAGCCGCGCTGCGCCGACTGCTTTCTGGAAGATGTCTGCAATTCCAAGGACAAGACCTGGAGCACGCATTAGGGCCTGATTGAAATGGAACAATTTTCTCCCATCCTAGCCGCAAACAACGCGGCGAGGATGGGGCACCCAAATGCAATGTTTTAGGGCCGGATCAATCTGTCGCGTGCCCTTGCTCACCCGACCAGCGGCAAAGGGCCGCGACCAATCCTGGGATTGCATATTCCCCGGCTTCGGCAACCGGATCGATGCCGTGTTCGCGCAGGGTGCGGCTGGTGATCGGACCGATGGAAATGGCAGCCATGCCTGTCGGCCATTCGGAAAAACCGGCCTGATGCAACAAGCGGAAAAAGTTCGTTACCGTCGATGAACTCGTAAATGTAATTGCGTCGGGCAGATTTTTCGAGTCGGCAAAAACATTTCGCAGCGCATCGCAGGAGGCCGCCGGAACCACGGTCTGGTAGGCATCGACGACATTCACCATGGCCCCCGCTTTATCCAGTTCCGCAGGAATCACATCGCGCGCGACCCTGGCGCGCACCAGCAATACATTCTGTCCCGCGACTTGATTCCGAAGCGCATCGACCAGAGATTCGGCGACATATTCTTTGGGAACAGTGGCCACGGAAAAACCATGCGCGGCTAGTGCGCGAGCGGTCGCCGGGCCAATCGCGGCAATTTTTATGTCCTGCAGCGCGGCACGCGACACGGCCAGCGCCTGCAATCGCTGGACCAGCACTTCTACGCCATTCACGCTGGTCAGGATGAGCCATTGATATGTGTGCGCATTGCGCAGGGCGTGATCGAGGGCCGCGTAAGAGTCTGGCGGCACGATTTCAATGGCGGGAATCGCGAGGACTTCCGCACCCTCCGCTTCGAGCGCCGTTGTCAGGCCCTGCGCCTGATGCCGCGCCCGCGTGATCAAAATTCTTCGTCCAACCAGCGGCTTCATGCGCGCGGATTTCCTGTAGCAGGCGCAGATTCTTTCGCTGCGAGCAACTCTCCTGCGCCACGTTCCAGCAGACGATTGGCCAGGATGCGGCCAGCCTCGCGCGCGTGTTCTTCCGTATTCGCGACGCCATCGAGATACATCTCTTCCCGCAAAATTTGCGAACCATCCGGGCGCGCCACGATGCCGGTCATCCGCCAGCCAACTTCGATGGCTTCGCAATGCACGCCCACGGGAACATGACAGCCGCCGTCGAGCGTCGCCAGGGCCGCACGTTCGACGGTAACAGCGAAGCACGTCGGCGCATGGTCGAGAGCGGCCACGGCAGTGCGGGTTGCCTCGTCGCCGGCGCGGCACTCAATCGCAAGCGCACCCTGTCCGGCAGCGGGACACATTACTTGCGCGGAAAATCTTTCGCGCAATCCATCCGTCAACTGAAGCCGTTCCAGGCCCGCCGCGGCGAGAACGATCGCATCGTAATCGCCGTTTTGCAACTTGCGCAGCCGCGTGTCCACATTGCCGCGCAACTCACGGACATCAAGGTCGGGCCGTAATGCGCGCAGTTGCGCCTGCCGGCGCAGACTGCTGGTGCCAACGACTGCGCCTTGCGGGAGCGCGGAGAAATCCGCGCAGCGAACCGAGACCAACGCATCCCGCGCGTCCGCGCGCTGCGGAATGGCCGCAAGAACAAAGGCCGGATGCAACTCCGTCGGCAGGTCCTTCAGGCTATGCACGGCGAGGTCGATGCGATTTTCCGCGAGGGCCTCTTCAATTTCTTTCGTAAACATTCCCTTGGTTCCCACCTGCAGGAAGGCCTGCTGCGCGCGGTCGCCGGTGGTCACAAGGATTTCAATGGACACTTCCTGGCCGCGTTCGCGGAGTTGCGCTGCGATGTACTCTGCCTGCCAGCGGGCCAACACGGAACCGCGGCTTCCGATGCGGATCACTGGGGGCAATCCACTTTGACGGGTGCGAACGGAATGGATGCCGTGGTTTCTGTCGCGCCCGAAGTCTGTGCAACCGGCCCCGGCTGCGCGGGCTGTGCAGTCGCATTTTCCGACAGTCCAGGTCCGCTTCCCATATCTAAAACGGTTTGAATCACCGCCAGCGTTTCGCGGTCGCCTTCGCGCGCGGCGCGTTTGATCGCCTGTATCGGCGCGTGTTGCAGCTTGTTGACGAGTGCGCGCGTGACCTGTTCGACGGCCTGCAATTGCTCGCTGGAAAGACCGGCCAGGCGCGGGGCCACGCGGCGCAACTCGTTCTGACGGACCTCTTCCAGATTTTGCTGAAGGGCGACAATCGAGGGAACAGCATCGAGCGTCTGCATCCGCTCCGTGTAGCGGTGCACTTCCGCGCGGATGATCGCCTCGGCGTCCAATGCCTCCTTCGCGCGGTTCGCCATGTTGGAAACAGCAACCGCCTGCAGGTCGTCGATGTTGTAAACGAAAATGCCCTCTACGCGATTGATCTCCGGATCGACATCGCGCGGCACGGCAATATCGATAAAAAACATGGGCCGCTGCTTGCGGCGCGCCGCGTAGGCGTGCGCGTGGGTGGAATTGAAGATCGGCGTCTCCGCGCCCGTAGAGGTGACGATGATGTCCGCCATGGCCGCGTACTCATGAAGCGAAGCGTATGGGACTGGCTGCGCGAGACTTGGCCCGTTTCCAGCAAGCTGGCCGGAAAATTTTTGCGCCAGCGCTTCGGCCCGCTCATCGGTGCGGTTGCAAAGGTAAATGGTGCTGGCGCCTTGCTGCGCCAGGCTGCGCGCCGCCAGTTCGCCCATCTTGCCCGCGCCGACCAGCAGCACAGTTTTTCCTTGCAGCGATCCAAAGATTTTGCGCGCCAGATCGACGGCCACCGAAGCGATCGAAACGGCGGAGACGCCGATACTGGTCTGGTTGCGCACCTTTCGCGCGACGGTGAACGAGCGCTGCAGCAGCGGCTCCAGGTTGCTGTTGACCGCGCCCACCGAACGCGCCACAGTGTACGACTCTTTCACCTGGCCCAGAATCTGCGGCTCGCCGACGACCAGAGAATCCAGACTGGCAGCGACGCGAAACAAATGCCGGATGGCCTCCGATGCGCGGTATTCATAGAGGTATGGCCGCAGCGCGGTCATGTCCACGGCGAAATAATTCTGGATAAATTCGAGCAGATCGGCCTGCACCGGTTCCTGATAGGTGAGGAACTCCACTCGATTGCAGGTGGAAAGGACCATGCCTTCGCGCACACAGGGCACGCCGAGCAGCGACTGCGTTGCCTCCTGCAAACGCGCGGGCGAAATAGCGAGGCGCTCCCGCACCGCCAGCGGCGCGGATTTGTGGTTGACGCCAATGAGAACGAAGTTCATGGCGCGGCGAACCGATGCACGGCGCTGAACTGGTTGGCCACCCACACGGTAAGCGCGACCAGAAACACCAGCGAGGAAAGATAGACGGCGCGTTTGCCGCGAAGCCCGGAATGCCGCCGCACGTAGAGCATCCACAGATACAGCAGCCACATTCCAACGGAGAGCAATACTTTGGGGTCGAGAAAATAACCTGCGCCGACGGTCTCCTGGGCAATCCAGGCCCCGGCCAGCAGGCCAGCCGTCATGCAGGGAAATCCAATCACCAATGTTTTGAATGCGATCTGGTCCATGGTTTCGAGCGGCGGCAAATGACCAAAAACGCCACCCACCTGCTTTTGCTTCAACCTCCGCTCCTGAATGAGATACAGCAGGCTGGCGAGCAGGCTCAGAATGAGCGCAGTGTAGGCCGCCAGCAGCAGCACAATGTGCAGCAATATCCAGCCGTTATGCATCCACTGGCTGGACAGGGGAGCGTGGTCTGGCCTGGCAGCGGGAAGCAGCAGCAGTAAAAAGACGATCGGCAGGACAAACAGGCCAAGCGAAATGGCGCGATATCGCCAGTAGATGATCAGGAATGCAAGCGCTAGCAGCAACGCGAGCGATGTTTCCACTTCTCGCAGGCTGGCTGGGACCCAGTGATTGGCGAGATTCAACATCTCCATCAGCGCGACAAAGTTAAAAAACACCGCTGAAACGCAAGCTGGGAAGACCAATTTGCGCCAGCGGACCTGTCCGCTTAAAACGTCGGGAATGACGGCCACACTGGAAGCGCCATAAAGGACAAGCGCAACCCGCAGCCAGATGAGATACATTGCCATCGTTCGAGAAGCGCTTTCCTGCGCTGAACTTACAGATAAGTATATAGCGCACCGACAAATGCGCTGCTGTGACGCGGGACACAATCCATTCGTTACACAGGCCGTCCGCAGCTGGCAAATCGGACATGTACCCCGCTGGCAAATATCTTCTGCCCCAGAACATGCACAAGCCTTCACTCTCACGATATGCTGACGCTATCCGTGCCGAGCACTACTGCCAACGCAACTGCCGAGATGACCTCCACGCCGCTGATGCGGCAGTACGCCGCAGCCAAGCAGAAACATCCTGACGCATTGCTGTTTTTCCGGCTGGGCGACTTTTACGAACTCTTCTTTGAAGACGCCAAGACAGCCGCGCGGGAGCTGCAAATTACGCTCACCTCGCGCGATAAAGAACGCGCCATTCCAATGTGCGGCGTGCCCCACCATGCCGCCGACCAGTACATCGCGCGCCTGCTGCGCCTGGGCCATCGAATCGCAATCTGCGAGCAATTGGAGGACCCCAAGCTGACCAAGACCATCGTGCGCCGCGAGGTGACGCGCGTCCTGACGCCGGGCACGGCGATCGATCCGTCGCTCAACTCTGAGCAAAATAATTTTCTTGCTGCACTATGCTTCGATGGAGCGAAGATCGGCGTGGCCTTGCTCGACAATTCGACGGGAGATTTTCGCGCGACCGAGTTCACCGGCAAAGATGCACTGGCCCAATGCACGGATGAACTGACGCGCTTCGCCCCGGCAGAGATTTTGTTGACCGACGATCCCAACGTTGCGTCCGCGCCGCTGGAAGAAGCCTTCCGTGCGCGGACCGTGACCCACTTGGAGGCATGGGTGCTCACCGCCGACTACGCGCTGCCTCTGTTGCAAAATCATCTGGGAACGCGCGAGTTAGCTGGCTTTGGCCTGGAGGGCCACACTGCGGCCGCGGTCGCGGCGGGTGGCATTCTGCACTATTTGCGGGCGACGCAACTGGGGCAGTTGGAACACATCGACCGCGTGCGGTACTACGAGCACAGCGGCTGCCTGCAACTGGACGCAGTAACGGTGCGCAATCTGGAACTGGTTGAGCCGCTGATGCCGAACGCGCGGCGCAACACCACGCTCTTTCACGCGCTTGATTTTTGCCAGACGCCGATGGGCAAACGTAAATTGCGCGCGACGATTCTGCGGCCACTCCTCGAATTGGCCGCAATCGATGAGCGCCAGGAAGGCGTGGCGGAACTGCACGGCGGCTTGTTGCTGCGCGAGCAGACGCGCGCCAACCTCGCGAACATTCTCGATCTGGAACGGCTGCTGAGCCGCATCTCGCTCGACAGCGCTGGCCCGCGCGATCTGCTGGCGCTTGCCCACTCCGCGGCGCGGCTTCCGGCACTGGCCGAGGGACTGACGCATCTGCAATCGACGGTCTGGAAGCGCCTTCACACTTCGCTGGATTGCCTGACTGATCTGTATCAGACCATTTGCACCACGCTGACCGAGCAACCGCCCGTGCACTTGGAAGATGGCGGCGTCATCGCTGCCAGCGTGGACGCGGAACTGGATGAACTGCGCCTGCTCAGCTCGGGTGGCAAGCAGTCCATCGCCGCAATGGAGGAGCGCGAGCGGCAGCGCACCGGGATCGGGTCGTTGAAGGTGCGCTACAACTCCGTGTTCGGCTATTACATAGAGATCACCAAAGCGAACCTGCAAAATGTTCCCGCCGACTACGAACGCAAACAGACGCTGGTCAATGCGGAGCGCTTCACCACGCCGGAGTTGAAAAGCCATGAACGCAGCGTGCTGGGCGCGCAGGAGCGCTGTCTTGAGATTGAGCGGCGCATCTTTCGGGAGTTGCGCCAGACAATTCTTGCCGCCAGTGCGCGTATTCGCGCCAGCGCGGAGGCGGTCGCGGAGATAGACCTGCTGACCTGCTTTGCGCATCTTTCCGCAGCCCGGCAATATGTGCGGCCAGAGATCGATGGCTCGGGAATTTTAGAGGCTCTCGCAGCGCGGCATCCCGTAATCGAATGGCACATGCAGCAAGCAGCCGAAGGCCGCTTCGTTCCAAACAGCATTTATCTCGACACGGAAGGCCCCAGTCTTCTGCTGCTGACCGGCCCCAACATGGGCGGCAAATCCACGTATCTGCGACAGGCCGCGCTGCTCGTGATTCTGGCGCAGATGGGCTGCTTCGTTCCGGCGCAACGCATGCGATTGGGGATTGTGGACCGCATCTACACGCGCATCGGCGCGAGCGACAACGTGGCCGAAGGGCGCTCCACGTTCATGGTGGAGATGACGGAAACCGCAACGATTTTGAACACCGCCACGCGGCAATCGCTGCTGCTGCTCGACGAAATGGGGCGCGGCACGGCGACCTTCGATGGCATGTCCCTGGCCTGGGCAACGGTTGAACATTTACATGAAGTATTAGGTGCACGAACTTTATTCGCAACACATTACCATGAGTTGACGATGCTATCGGTACATTTGCCGCGACTGAAAAATCTTCGTGTCACGGTGCAGGAAACTCCGACTGGAATTGTGTTCCTCCACACCATTGAAGAAGGCGCGGCGAATAAAAGTTAT
>DAHUZH010000083.1 GCA_027306695.1 Acidobacteriaceae bacterium | reverse complement strand
ATGCGCAGTGCTTTCATGTCCACCATGAAAGCACAATTCCCCACTATGCGCAATTACTTATGTCGTCGCGTATAGTTGCCCAATTTTCCGAGCGCATCGGCAATATTTGTTTGCGAAACAATGGCATAACGCTCAAAGACGCTGCGCGTGCGCCAGCTGCCGATCTTCGGCATGATAACACCCTCAGCAATCTCAGCCAGGCGAAGATTGCGGGCGGCTGTACGGCGCAGATCGTGGAACAGCAGGCCGGGAAGCCGATTTGACCGAAAAAGAAGGCAGCTCCATGATCCCATGATCCAAAGAGGTGCTCTTTGCTGGCAGCGGGCGGGCCTTCTGGATCAACACGATGATGCGGATGGCCGGTATACTGGTTGCCTCGCCGGTGTGCGATACGCGGAAGCTTCCCCGTCTCGCAGGCACTGCTGGCCAATTGCCATCCGGCACATCTCGATGATTGAACGATTGAGGGAGGTCTTGCTATGGCTCCTCTGTATCGCTATCAAATGACAGCGCGCTGGACAACAGGCCGGCATGGAGTGGCCGAGAATGCGTGCATCCAGCCAAAGCTGGACTTTGCTCCTCCGCCAGAGTTTCAAGGAGAAGCTGGATACTGGACGCCGGAGTATATGCTGCTTGCAGCGGTGGCTGCATGTTTCGTGACCACCTTTCTTGCCATTGCCGGGTTCTCGAAGTTTGAGGTGGCCAAGCTGGAAGTAACGGCGGATGGAGAGATCGAGAAAGTTGAAACTGGTTTCCTCTTTACCAGAATCTATGTACGGCCAATGCTGATGCTGCATCAGGAAAAAGACCGCGACCGCGGTCTTCGACTTTTGGAAAAGGCCGAGCGTGCCTGTCTGATCTCACGTTCCCTGCAAAGTCAGATCATCCTGGAACCAGAGATAGCGGTCATTGCGGAACAAGCATAATCGAGAGGTTGTAAATGGCACAGGTTAGAATGTCCGCAGTGTGAATGTGGATCGATTGCAGTTCGCAGTTGCGCTCGGAAGTAAGCCGAGCTTGAGGTTGTCCCACTGGTTGCTGCAACTCGGCATTCCCGGGGTATTTGCAGTTGCAGCGCTGGACTCCTCCGTGATTCGGCTGTCGCTGCCTGGCAGCACAGACTTGCTGGTATTACTGCTGGCCGCCCATCAGGGCAATCCGTGGCTTTTGGCTCTGGTTGCGACCGCAGGCAGCGTGTTTGGCGGATATCTGACCTGGAGCGCCGGGAAAAAGGCTGGCGAGGGGTTGTTACAGCGCTATGTTCCAACGCGCTATCTATCACGCGTCAAGGAATGGGTGACACACCATGGAGTGCTTACCGTGGTCACGGCTTCCATTCTGCCCCCACCCATCCCACTGTTGCCGGTTGTTCTTGCCGCAGGCGCTCTTGGCATGGCGCGCGGGCAATTTCTTACCTCCTTTACGATAGGACGCTCGGTACGGTTTGGAGTAATTGCCTGGTTTGGGGCAACCTATGGATCGCCTGTGCTGCGTTCCTGGTCAGAGCATCTAGTGTGGCTGCCAGAAGCGATTCTTAGCGCATGGATCGCGTTAGTGGTGGGATCGATCGTCTTCGGTATTTGGAAGTACAAGCACGCAAAGTAGGCGGATTTCGCTTTGTCGTTAGCCATGAAATCCGCCTTCTGGGACATTCCTCGCGAGGTAAGGGAAAAACTGCTTCATCATGATGTCTTTTCAATGGAAGAGTCAATATCCAAACGACCCAGGTCCATACGCAGGCGAAGCTGTTGCAGGACATGTGCGCGAGAGATCACACCGGCGATCCTGCCTCCCGATATGACGGGTAACTGGTGGACGTCCCGACTCGCCATCATTTCCAGTGCGTCGGAAGCGGACATCTCCGGTGAGGCATAAAAGACCTTCTCCGCCGGAACCATTACTTCATCTACGCGTGTCAAGGGCCAGTCGGCGGGCTCTTTGTGCTTTACCTCGTTGGAAGTAATCAAGCCCAGCATGTGATTCTGTTCCGCTACAAGGAAGAAGCGGCGACCAGCGCGCAGTAGTTTCTCATGCACGAACTCCTGTAGAGGCATGCTGGGAGCGACCACTCCATAGTCGTCCGACATGAGATCTGCGACAGCCAGACCTTGAAGCGAGATCCCGATCTTATTTTGCAGAAGCGTAGCTCCCGAAGCCTGGAGTAGGAACCAACCGATAAAGGCAAGCCATAGTCCGGCTAGTCCTGCGCCATCAAAAAAGCGCAGGATACCCAAGCCAATGAAGAAAAATGCGATCCATTGTCCCAGCCGCGCGGCGTAACGCGTTGCGCGCTCCGCACTCCCCATGCCCCACCAGAGAAGGGCGCGCAGTACTCGACCTCCGTCCATTGGGAATGCCGGAAGCATGTTGAATGCCGCCAGCATGAAATTGATGTAGCCGAGCCATACCAGAATGGCAATACCGGGCGTAGTTGGTATGCTCCATAGGTTCCAGCCTGCGACTTTGGCCAGCCCCAGAAATACCACTCCCAGGATGGCACTGGTGATGGGGCCAACGATGGCCATCCAGAACTCCGACTTTGCGTCTGAGGCATCTTTTTCAATTTGCGCCACTCCACCCAGCAGGAACAGGGTGATCTGATGGACAGGAATACCATACATTTTTGCCACAACGGCGTGGGAAATCTCATGGACATACAGTCCGGCAAAGAAGGCCACACCAGTCGTAATGGCCACGAGCCAGATGGTAAGGCTGCTCCAGTTTGGGTCTTGAATATGGAACTGGGCGGCGAGCGAGAAAACGATAAGTACCGCGATAAGGAACCAACTGTAATGCAGCCCAAGCTCCACTCCGAAGACCGTTCCCAATTTGACCTGCGACTTCATACGTCACCGTGTCCTTTCTAATTTCTTATGGCTTGATGCCGTGGCTTTGCTGGCTGCTGGCTGAGGGGTCAATCCTGCCCCAGCATAGTTATTTTGCGGGTTCCATAACATCCATCCATCGGAACCGAAGTCCTTTGTCGCGCAAATCTCGGCCCCAACCTCATCCGCGCCAAATGCGCGGTGATCGAAGGCATAGTCCCGGAACGCCTGAATCCATGGACGAAAACGTGTGGGAGAGATTTTTACCCGGCGCTGCGCATTTTTCAGTGTGAGCCGCACGATTTCATAAGGATGCGTCATCGGGTTGGAGTAGCCCGGAATTCCACACTGAAAACACGATGGGTAAAGCATCGGCGACAGATAATCGGCAATCTTTACAATGTCTTCGAGCTGTTGCCCAATCCCGGTGTCGTTCGTGTTCCATAAGACATAACCGAAAACATCCACTGCGAGATAAACGTTGAAGGGTGTAAGTTGACGGCGCGCCTCTATCAGAAAGCCATCAATCGCCTGGATTCGCGTCGTCTCCGTCGTGGTGCGGCCAAGCCGAAGCTGCCCAGAGATATCTGGAAAGCGAACATAATCGAATTGGATTTCATCGAACCCGGCGCGCGCCGCCTCGACGGCGATGGCGATATTGTAGTTCCACACCTCAGCCAGAAAGGGGTTCGTCCAGGCCAATCCTTCAGGGTCCAGGTACAGTTGTCCGTTTTCTCGCTTGACGGCAAGGTCAGGTCTGGCGTGCGCCAGCGGATCATCTTTGAAGACGACGATACGCGCGATTACGTATATGCCTTCACGATGCAGGCCTCGAACCAGCGCGCCCAAGTCCGGGATGGTAGTGATTTGTCTTGCTCCGTCCATCTTTGCGAGGGGCAGGGCGCTTGGATAGGGGATGATGCCCCGGTCTCCCTTTAAGTCGATGACGAGCGCATTCGCAGCCCCCTGGCGGATGATGCTGAGAGCGCCATTCCGAAGTTTTCTTGAGCCAATTCCATAGACGGTAAGATAAAGTGCCTTGGGTGTGAATGCAGTCAGCGCCAGCGTTCCATTCTTCTCGATTGCAGCCATGGAATAGGTAGAGGCTCGATAACCGGGCGCACGTACGTAGACTTGCTCTCCTTCTTCCATGATCTGAAAGTGGCCAGTTCCGTCCGTTTTTACCGTGCGGACCCCAAGAACCACTGTGGCGTCGGATACACCCATTCCGTCTGCTGCATCGACGACGCGTCCCTGCAAGGCGTAGAGAGCACCGCCCATCATAAACATAAAAAAGGCCAACGGTGTAAGCCGAATGGGCCACTTCATGGCTTCACCTCGTCTGGAATATTTTGTTCTCCGAGAAGTGCGGAAAAGCGCGCGCCACTGTCCTGATCCGAAACAGGAATGCGCGGGATGGCGAATAAATTTACTCCTGGATGCGCAGCTCCACCTGAGTAGGCAAAAGCGGCATAACGAGCAATATAAAGATGACTGCAAAAAAAACTTCGGACAGAACCAGACATTGAAGTCCTCAATTGTAGATCGCTGAGACTGGCTGTCATTTAGGCCTGGCATCGTAGGACGATCTACTCCAGCAAGTTTGCTCCAGCGGGCGCTGAAAGAATGTGAGTTGTATCACATTGCTTAGCAAGAAAGCCCAGAGTCGATTGCCGCTGTCTTCGGTGATATTTGTCACTGCTGATCGTCACTCCCCATTGATAAATTTCGTACAAGCAGGGGATGTGTGACCATCATGAACATCAAGTGTGCAAATCCGGAATGCGGAATATTCCGTCAGTTCATTTGCTCATGGACCTGTTGCGTAAAATATGGCAATTCTTGGACCTTGAGAACAATCAAAACGCACAAGGCACGAGGATTATATTGCTGCTCTTTCAAGTTAGAGAATGGAAAGTCATGGCAGAAAAATCAAGTAACAATAGAGCGCCGATTGTTGCTGGCACAGACCTGTCCAGATCATCCAGAAAGATTCTGAAATATGCAGCGCTTCTCGCTAGGATGGAAAACAGGGCGCTGTACCTCGTCCATGCGAGGAACATAGTTCCGGATGCCAGCACCGCGCTGTGGGACATGGAAGAGGAGGAGGTACAAAGGCAGTGCCACAAGGCGCATAAAATTATCCATGGAAAAGATGACAAGCATGTTCAAGGTTTAGATGTTCACAGGCTTCTTGTTATAGGTTCTGCGGGTGACGAGTTATTGCGTGTCGCGCAAAGCGTCGGGGCAGCCTACATCATCGTGGGTACTCACAGCAGGACGGGTCTCAATCGCCTGCTGATCGGTTCAACTGCAGAATTTGTCATGCGGCGTTCCGATTGCCCTGTGATTGTGATCGGGCCGCATGCAACCGCTCTTCGAGATAAAGGGATCACCTGGAAGCAGATATTGTTCGTCTCCGACCTGAACAGCGGCATGACGGACGCAGCCAGGATGGTTGGGAAACTGGCCATGGAACACCAAGCTAAACTAACCATAGTAACGGTGAAGAAAGATATTCAACAACTCGAAGAAGACGCTTATGAGGTATTGCGTCCAATGCTATCAAAGGAAGACTGGCTTACGACCAAGCCGCGGTGCCTGATCTGCGAAGGGGACCCATCGGCAGAGATTCCTCGCATGGCCAACGACTTTAATTCCGACCTGATTGTCATGAGTGTGCAGCAGGGAAGGGAAATGTCGACTCACCTGAGAGAAGGGATTGCTGTCAAGATTATCCGCGCAGCGCGCTGTCCAGTGATGCTGCTGCGAAACAATTCTTATACTACTTATTCCACAAAAAATGGAGTGCGTTAGGGATGGACGCCAGGGGAATTGCATTTGGAATTTGGTTGAACCAGCAGTGATGCTTCCCGGATGAAGTCTGGAAGCGAGATTTTTGCAGGAGGGTCGGCGTATGTCCTGCGAAAAAGTTTTGGATCAGTTTTCTGCATGTTGGGAGTGTCTGGAAGACCCGCGGAGCGGCAATGCCGGTCTGCATGATTTTCATGAGCTATTGGTGATTGCTTTATGTGCGGTGCTGTGTAGTGGCCAAGGCGCGGTGGACATGGCGCTGTTCGCCAAGGCGAAAGGGCCTTTTCTACGCGGCTTCCTCAAGCTGGAGAATGGGGTGCCAAGCCACGATACGTTTAGTCGACTGTTTCGTAATCTCGTCCCGGAGCAGTTCCGGGCCTCGTTTCAGCGGTTCATGGCGAAGTTTTTCGAACATTGCCAGGGCGTTGTGACCATCGATGGGAAGGTCCTGCGCCGCTCGTTCGATCGGGCCAGCGGCAAATCGGCCTTGCACATGGTCAGTGCATGGGGTTGCGAGCAACGCCTAGTGCTGGCGCAGACCGCCACCGCAAAATGCTTGTGGAATGGTCTGACTTGTGGTATCCATCTTTCGGAGGCGCTCATGGGGCGCATTGCCAAGTCAATTCTGCTCTCCCCGCAATGCAAGGCGGGCGTGGATTGGCTGGAAGACCACCTGCCCCTGCTTAAAAAGTGGCACAGATTTGAGTACGAACAGCATTTTGAGCGCGTATACCAATGGCAACGTATGTTTTTCGGGGCATGGCCCTCCTTTGAGGTAGCGGAAAAGGCCATTCCAGTTGGTAGAACGGCAGGCTTTGACCATTTGGAGACGGCCACTTTCCTGGGGCAAAAAGCAAACTTGTGCGCCTCAGATTATCCGGTCATATATTGGCTCCGGGAATTGATGGGCCCTACCACGCGCATATTCGATTTTGGCGGCTATAACGGCATTAGTTATCGCTCTTACGCGCCATTGCTGCATTTTCCCGATGGACTTGAATGGACAGTCTATGATGTTCCGGCAGTGATTGCCGTGGCCAAAAGGAAGCAGCAGGAGCGGCCCTCGACGGAGGAGAAACACCTTCGTTTTACAGACAAGCTGGAGGACGCCAGCAACGCGAACATTTTTCTGGCTTCCGGCTCGTTACATTACTGCAAGGAGACGCTTGCGGAACATATCCAATCGCTGGTAACACGACCCAGATATATCCTGCTCAATAAGCTCCCCCTAACCGAAGGCCCGGCGTTTGTTACTTTGCAAAACATAGGGCCGGCCGTGACGCCCTATAAGGTCTTCAACGTTGGGGAGTTTACAGGAGAGATCAAGGCCCTTGGGTATTGCACGGTAGACACCTGGAACAACCCGGATGTTTCCTGTTACGTCCCATTCCATCCAGACAAAACAGTGAGGGAATTTACTGGCATGCTGTTTTGTCTTGAGTAGATAAGAAAGAAAATAGACATGGCGGGTCCTGTTCTTAAAGTAGGGACTTAAATATGGCTCTTACCACGCTGGCAAAAATTCTACTTTGCAGGAGCGTAGTTGGCCCTGTGTTAAGAAAGGTCCCCTTGGTGGAACCTGGTTATGAACGGTACACACTGAAGCGAAAAGACCATGGGGGACTTTTTATCGGGGTATTTCCGACTTATGAAGGGGCCAAAAGTCACATTCCACGGTCCTGTCAAGTGGGATGGAACAACAGGGCGTCCTCCCGGATTTGGCTAAACCATTCTGACATGATCCAGCCGACCGCCTATGCTACTTTCTTTTGGATACATAAGCTCCTGGAGGAAAATAACACTTTGGTGGACTATGGAGGCAGCATTGGACTGAGTTACTATGGATACACGGAGAGAGCAGACCTGCCAAAAGGTGTGACCTGGAATGTTGTAGAGGTTCCCTGTTTGGTAGAAGCTGGAAAGCAGCTTGCGGAAGAGAAAAAAGCAAAAGGGCTGGTTTTTCATGATGATTTGCGAAGATCCCCACCTTCCGATCTATTTTTTTCCGCAGGGACAATACAGTATATACGGGACGGGGTTCCTGGATTTTTAGAAAAGTTAATTTCCCTTCCTGTACATATCATAATTAATAAGGTGCCTCTCACTGAAAAGACCCCATCTTTTTGGACCATACAGAATTTTGGGGCCTCTATTTCTCCTTACCGGATATACAATCGACTGGAATTTCTGGGGTATTTTAAGGATTTTGGCTATCAAGTTGTAGATAGTTGGGACGTCCCGGATTTATCGTGTGATGTCCCATTCTATCCTCATCATACGATCTTTAGCTTGAGCGGCCTATATTTAAGACGCCGATTGTAGATCATATCTCTGCTAGTTCAACCAAATTACAAATGCGATTCCACTGGGATGGACGCTGCATGATTGTGAGTGAACGCTGTACCTGTCAGCCCGGAAGATTCCGAGAAAATTACACATCGCGCGTAGAACGGCTGCTGAAGCTCTGAGGCAGATCATCACCGCTGCTAGGAACTTTACATGATATTATCCAGCACACTATGCCGATCGGGCATGTCGGGGCGGGTTTTTGGGATGATTTTCGGTTAGTCTGCGGAGCCCCTCCAGATCAAGAATGACGATGCGATGGCCGCGAATTGCCAGAAATTCCTGCTGCACCAGTTTTTGCAGGCTGCGCGTGACTACCTCGCGCACCGAGCCAAGCCGCGATGCCAGTTGCGTGTGCGACAGTGGCAGAGAAAATGAGACGCCATCGTGTAATGTCGGAACATTTTGCTGGGCTTCCTCCAGGAGCAACGCTGCCAGTCGCTGACTTACGTCCTTCAACGCCAGTTGCTCGGCCAGAGATGCGACTGTGCGCAGTTTTTTCGCCATCATTGCTAGGGCCGTGAGGGCCACCTCTGGGTGCTTGAGCATGAATCGACGCACATCTTCTTTTGCCAGAAAAAGCACTTCGGAATCTTCTTCCGCCATGGCGGTGGAAGGGTACGGGCCGCTATCGAAGACAGGGACTTCGGCCAGTGTGCCACCGGCGCATTCAACGTGGATTGTCTGTTCACGACCATCCATATTTTCTCGAAAGGCCCGCACGGAACCGGAGAGCACGACATACATTCCATCCGCCGGTTCGTTGGCGCTGAAAAGAATCTGACCTCGCTGAAGCTTACGCTCACTGCCGTGCGTGGCGAGTTCCGACAAAACGATCGTCGGCAAGTTTTGGAACAGAGCAGACTTGGTCAAGGCTTCTATACGCCGTTCGACAGACATAGCGCCATCTTCCTGCATGTGCTTCCAGATAGCAAATCGAGAATTAGACTCTTGGCCAAATACGGTCGGCAGACGAGTGATTTAAGTCACTGAGGTTTGTTGAGACAGCCACTACGTTGAGAGATGGGAGATTCAAACGTGGTCATCACATCGGAAACACTAGTCCGCGAGATTGCAGTGGAACATCCACCCTCCATCCCGGTACTGGAACGCTTTGGTATCGACTACTGTTGTGGGGGCAGCCATACACTGGCCGAAGCCTGCTCCAAGGGCGATATCGATCTTGCGCCTGTATTGGAAGAACTGGAGCGTCAGCAGACGAATACAAATGCAACCGATACTCAGTGGAAGAAGGCCCCGCTCAAGGAAATCACGGAATACATCGTGCAGCGGCACCATGTATTTGCGCGGGAACAGATCAAGCTGATTGGCGATCTGATGAAGAAGGTGGAGGGTCGCCACGGAGCCGACCATCCCGAAGTCTTCGAGATCGGCAAGGTCTTTGCTGTTGTCAGTTCCGAGCTGACACACCACTTTTTTTGTGAAGAAAATATACTCTTTCCATACATTGAGAAGATGGAAGCGGGCCAGCACGCGGCATTGCCACCCGTCTTCGGCAGCGTGGAGCAACCCATCACGCGCATGATGATGGACCACGACCAGGCTGGCGAAGAGCTTCGTGTGCTGCGGGGTCTCACCAACGACTACACGCCGCCGCCTGCTGCCTGCCCCACATGGCGCGCGCTCTATCGCGCGCTGGAAGATATGGAGCGGGACCTGCACCAGCACATTCATCTGGAGAACAACATTCTTTTCCCGCGCGCTCTGGCGCAGGCCCGCGTTCAGGAGCAGGCCAGGGAGAAGGCATGAGTTCCGCGCCACACACAGAGGAACTGCGGGCAAATTCTACGCGCATTGCGATGGAGCAGCACAGCCAATGGCTGGTGACTGCCTTCATCGCAAGCGGCATGCTCTTCATGCTGCTGCCGGGAACGTTCCTCGGCGTATGGAACCTGATTGGCATCTCCCAGCAGCGCACCCTCAGCACGCTGTCGCCAGCATGGCTACAGGCGCACGGCCAGGCACAGGTCTTTGGCTGGATCGGTTCGTTCATCCTCGGGATTGGGTTTTATTCCCTGACCAAGATGCAGAGCACGCTTACGTTTCCGGTGCGCGCCGGATGGACTTCGTGGGGCCTGTGGACGCTGGGGATTGCTCTGCGCTGGACCGGCGGCGTCACGGCTTGGCAGTGGAGGATTTTGTTGCCGCTCTCCGGCGTGTTGGAACTGACAGCATTTCTTCTCTTCTTTCGCTCGGTGCGGCGGCATCGCCCGGCGAATCCAGCGCACCGCATGGAAACCTGGATGGTGCTCGTCATGGCGGCGACCATTGCTTTTCTCGTTGCGATGATCGTGAATTTTGCGGCCTTGACACATCTGGCCCTCTATGGCGACTCGCCTGCGCTGCCCCATGTTTTCGATCAGCAGCTTGTGGTGCTGGCGGTCTGGGGTGTGCTGGTGACTACCATCTGGGGCTTCAACGCGCGCTGGCTGCCGGTGTTTGCAGGATTCAAGAAGCCGAGCAACGTGCGTCTACTGGTCGCCTACGGCCTCAGCGTTGCCGGTGTGCTCGCTGTCTTCGCAGAATGGCTGCCCATCGCGGCTGTCCTATTTACCTTGGCGGCTTTATTGGCGATCGACGCGCTTCATGTATGGGAGCCGGCCGTTCAGCCAGCCAAGCTACTGCATGTCCACAAAACATTCTCACTTTTCATCCGCTTAACGTATGTCTGGCTGGTTGTGTCGTGCGTACTGGATGCTCTGGCGGTCCTTTACGACCATGCTGGCGGTATCTGGGGCGCCAGCAGGCACGCGCTCACCGTGGGCTTCGTTGCGGGCATGGTCTTCGTCATCGGCCAGCGTATTCTTCCCGCCTTCTGCGGCATGCGCATTCTGTGGAGCACGCGGCTGATGTTCTGGTCGTTGCTGCTGTTGCACGTTGGCTGTGCGCTACGTGTGACACTCGAACCGTTGGCGTATGAAAATTATTGGAGTTTTGCGTGGAAGGTGCTGCCATATTCAGCATTCGTGGAGTTGGCCGCCGTCGTCGTGTTTGCCGTCAACATCGTGGGAACGCTGCTGCATCCGCCCGCTCATCTGACGAATTTACAGCCGAGTCAATGGCCCTTGGAAAATATATGTCCTCGAATTTCCCGATGAAGGTTCCCCAGGGCCCTCTATGGAGGCGACGTTCTACCTTTTATTTATTCCAGGATGCCTCAGTCGCCGTGAAACGTTTCCATAGCTTGTGCAACTGTTTTCTCTGATTTTTATGACGTGCGGCGATCCGTTCAAGAGTTTCTCCAAAAGTTTGCTCAACAGGGGTGCCGGATTCTAAACAAATGGAGTGGATTAGATTTCCAGCTACAGTTGTGTCATGGATCGACCCCAATACAGACTGCAATTCTTTCAAGCGCGCCAGATATCGATCTGCTGCTTCTGTGTCCAGTAGACCGTTGAACAATTCCATTGTGTATCGCAACTCTTTGACTTGAATCCGTAGTTTGTGTAACTCCGTCTCGCTGTGTTTTTGAATCCTGCGGCCCAGCTTGCGTACCTTCATATGCTGCGCATGCAGTGCTTTCCTTGCTGGATACATCACTGGCTTAGCAAGTCGTTTCTGGTTCTTTTTCCATTCTGAAGAAAAGTTTGCAGTATCTGGCCTGCATGGCATTTCTTCCATGCTCAGCAAGTCAATCCATAGTTTAAGGCGATGCAACAAGGCTTTGAAGAGAGGGCTGTGCAAAACCTCACGAACGTTCTGGTGTGCTGAAGTACGATGCGCATTTGCAAGGCTTTTCAGTTGCCCCATCTTTCTGCTGGATTGTCTGCCTTTTGAAAGTGGCGCAATGATCTCATCTATAGAGACATCCCACTCTCGCGCTGGGCCGAGTTGTTGCCGGAACCACCGCAACTCATCTATTAAAGCGTCTCGTTCCTCGTTTTCCACCACCTTGTGAAAGACCGAAAGTAGTCCGCGTATACGGCTGGATCCGACACGTAGCTGGTGAACTGCCTCGGGACATATATCCCGGTGCTCGCATTTGCGGTTGGCGAGGATGTGTTGAAATGAGGCGCGCAGCGCTTTCTGCAAAGCTGTTCGCACTGTCATCGAAGCATCCAGCAGGACAGGCTTACTCGGCACTGGCTGAGGTTTTGTTTTGGCTACATGTCGAGAATGACTGGCAACGCTGTGCATAGGACGCACCGAAGAAGGCCACCTTTCTTTTAGATGGTGTGAGGAAGTGCCGTCAACCTCTTACTTTTTCTTATCGCCCTGAATGAAGACATCCACCTGCTGGCCGGCATAGACAGGGAACCTCGGTGGATCGAAGCGATAGATCACCTCGAGTACGCGCACATCAACCAGCTCACTGTTATTTCCAGTGAGGTTTTGTTTGGGGATCATGTAAGGGTCGATACGCACAAATTGCAGCGGAAACGTGCGTGTGGAGTCGCCCTTTAGCTCTGCGATGGCAGGTGCTCCAGGCAGCACGTTCGAGGCGTTGATTTCATCCACGTCGGCGCGCACTTGTAGGGAAGAATAGGTAGCGCCGAACAGCAGCGCCGCAGGGGCCGGATTTGCTGGGGTGGTCGGAGTGGTCGGAATGGAAGAGATGTACTCTCCGGGATAGTTATTAATTTGTAAAACAGCGCCATCGCGGGGAGCGCGTACCGTCAATTGGCCCAGGAGTACGGCCTGCTGGTCGCGAAGCGCAACCTGAGCTTTCAGATTAGCTTGTTGTTGCGCCAGGGCTGCTTCGGTGTTTTTCAATTGCGCCTTGGCCTGTGCCAGCAAAGCCACCTGCTGCTGCCACAAGGCCCGGTCCGTATCGCGTGTCTTGGCGGCTGTGATGTAGTCCTGGTCGTCTACGATGCCTTCTCTATGAAGTACGACGTCTCTGGCGGCAATCTGGGCCGCGTTATCATAAGTCGCCCGCGTGGATGCGATCGCAGCCTCGGTACTGCGTACGCTCGCCATTTGCATCTGCACGGCGCTTTCTGAAACAGCCACACCCTCGGTGTTTGCGCGGACACTTGCAACGGCATTTCTGAATGCAGCTTCCTGGTCACGCGGATCGATTTGAAATAAGGGAGCGCCCTTTTTGACGACCTCGCCCTGACGGACATAGAGCTTGGTCATCACGCCTGGCACGGTTGCCGAAATACTCTGGTTTTGCCCTGTTGCCTCGACAATGCCGGAGGCTGCAATGGTGTTGTCGTATGGAGAACTGGGCGGAGGTATCAATGGCTGGCTATGGGGCAGTTTGCGGGCGTTAACGACCAACAATATCCCCAGGAGAATGACTCCCGCAGTTGGCAATGCAATACTCATCTTTTTCATCATGGTTGGCCTGCTTTCTGTCGGCCAGCGATTTGTAACGCACGTTCTTCAATGACCGCATGCTCCTGCTGGGAATGTACCCCTAGGATGCGCCCATCGCGCATGTCGGCGATTCTGTCGCCAAAGCTGAAGATGCGACTGTCATGGGTGACGATGACAATCGCACGCTCCGACGTCAATACCTTCTCACGGAAAACCTGTAAGACCATGTGACCAGTCGTCCCATCGAGCGCAGCGGTCGGCTCATCGCAAACAATCAGCCTGGGTCGAGTCACCATGGCACGCGCAATGGCCACCCGCTGTTGTTGTCCACCAGAAAGCTTTTCTGGGAAGAATTCGGTGCGATCTTCCATGCCAACCTCGGCGAGTGTCTCGCGTGCCTGCGAGACCGCTGTTTCCCAGGGGACTTGATGGATCAACAGCGGTACGGCAACGTTCTCCGCTGAGGTGAGCGATGGCAGCAGATTGAATTGCTGAAAGATGAAGCCGATAGTGTCGCGACGGAAAGTTGTCTTTTGTTCCTGCGTCAATTGATCGACGCGTGTGCCGTAGACCTCGATTGCACCGGAGGTCGCATCCAGGATTCCACACAGGACACTCAGCAGGGTCGTTTTGCCACAGCCGGAGGGGCCGACCAGCAGTAGCAATTCTCCCCTGCGCACCTCCAGGTCTACGCCGTCCAGCGCGCGAACCAGAGTGCTGGCTTCGCCATAATTCTTATGCACATCGTGCAAACTTGCTGCGAGGTCCGGCAGTGGCGTGGGCTGTTTTCCACCTGGGGCCTCATCCATGAAAGACCACCGCAGGTTCCAAACGCAGTACTCGGCGAATGCTGGCTAAACTGGAAGCCAGGCAGATTCCAAGCACTGCGATAAGTGACAGGGCAGCCAGTTGCCAAGGCGCGTCAAAAGCGACTTTGCTGGAAGGGCCGACAGACAGGCCAAAGATGGCGGCCAGACCGCTTCCAACGCCAAAGCCGATGAGCCCTACGACGAAGCTTTGCAAAAGAATCATCTGTATCAATGTTTTTCCACTGACACCCATTGCTTTTAACGCACCAAAGAAGCGTTCATTTTGCAGCGCGAATGCATAAAACGTCTGGCCAGCAATTCCGGTCCCGATGATGAACACCAAGGTCAGGCTTAAACCGATGTTGATGGGGATTCCTGTATTTTCCAGGTAATACGTCATGGTGTGCCAGCGATACTGGTTTTCTGTGTAAGCAGCCAGTCCCGTCGTCTTACGAATGCTGGCGATGACTGTTTCAACTGGGACACCTTTTTTAGGAGCAGCCAGGACGTAGAGCAGCGTTTTCAGATCGGGAGGCAAATAAAAGAGTGAGCGGGTGTAGGTCGTATAGACAAAAGGATTTGAAAGAAAATCTCTTGGAACATCGGCGATGCCAACCACGCGTGTCTCAGTGTTGTTGATTTCAAAAATGCTACCGACCTTCGGGTTGCCAAGCTTTTCCGATTCAGCCTTGCCGATGATGATTGCATTTTGCTTCAACAAATCGATGGTGTGCCCTGAAGCATCTTTGCCGGACGGCCATATAATGTGGCATCGTCCAGTCCGTAAAGGCGTACCGACTGATATTGACCGTTTCTGAGTTGCGCATTGACGACGCGCACGATCAACGGTACGGCCCATTGCACACCAGGAACACTCCGCACTCGATAGAGGTCGGTGTCCATCATGGGTTCGGCATCGTCGATGGAACGCATCTGTGGGTCGCAGACCCAGATGGGAGCGTTCACCACTTCAATGGGCCGCGCCGTACGTTCAATCAGTCCGCAGAAGATGCCGCCTTGTTGCAAAAACAAGAGCGAGACAAACGCAATGCTGCTAACCAGCGTCAGATACTTTGCCCGGTCGCCCATCAGCATTTTTATTGCAATCGTTAACACTGGTTAAACCTATTTTGCGTGATGCAATGCTGCATGG
This sequence comes from Acidobacteriaceae bacterium, assembly GCA_027306695.1. Classification (GTDB taxonomy): domain Bacteria; phylum Acidobacteriota; class Terriglobia; order Terriglobales; family Acidobacteriaceae; genus JAKAAZ01. Next base: position 1,281 of record DAHUZH010000083.1, on the reverse strand, counting down.
CGAATGCGTGCCTGCAATTTGCATTCAATCAGATTTATAGTCAGTTGCGATGGAGTGCATCGTCAAAAGCTATATCTACGTTTCTGGTTCAATTTAGAATTTCGTCAAGCATAAAGATAAACAACACTGCCAATCAGACCCCACTTATGCTAGCGAAACACTTTGCTATACTCAGTGACGCCAATCACTGAATCTATTGACATCGGCCGCTATGCTCTATTTGAAAAGGCTGTCTCTTCCGAGAAGGCATAGAGGCAGGCTTGCTTGTGAGGACTTATGGACAGCACAGCATCTGGCAATATTGATCGTAAATCCGGTGGCGATCTGCGGCTTGGAACATCCAGAGCGCGATTTCGCACGATCCTTGTCGGTATGGATTTTTCTGGGCCCGCCATTCAGGTGTTGCATACAGCCGTTTCTCTTGCAGAAAGGTTTAAGGGCAGGCTTGTTCTGGTAAATGCTGTTCCGCCGGTAGTGTATAGCACAGGCGCGACGATGGTGACTCCAGAACTACTCGACATCGATGTGAATAATGCGCGCGAAGAAATGCGTCGCATTCTTTCCAGTGTCAACATCGGGCCAGTCAACTGCAAAGTCATAGTGAGACTCGCCGAGGCGACAGACCTTATTGAGGAGGCGGCTCGAACACAAGATGTAGATCTAATCGTGGTCGGCTCGCATGGTGCACACGGGCTGGAAAAGCTTGCGTTCGGATCTGTCGCGGAAGGTGTTCTTCGGAAGGCGTCTTGTCCAGTATTAGTTATCGGTCCAAATTGTGCGAACACACTTGCTTCTATCGATTCCATTATCTTCGCTACCGATCTTGAGATCGGTGCATTCCGGCCCGCTCAGTATGCCTCTGCGATAGCGGAAGAAGTAAATGCAAGGCTCACTCTCCTGCATGTTAGCAAGCCCGGTCTAAAACGCGCCGGTGTATCGAAGGAACTGCTTGAAAGTCAACTGGAACAGGCGCTTCGACAGCTTTTGCCAGGGGATGCCGAACTTTGGTGTCAACCGAAAGTGCGTGTGGAGTCGGGAAATCCCAGTGAAGAAATCCTACGTGTTGCCGACGCAGAGTCTGCGGATTTGGTCGTTGTTGGGGTCCGGGAGAATGTGACCTTAGGGGACCATTCTCTCTGGTCGACGATTTCTCAAATCATTCAGAGTGTCAAGTGTCCGGTGCTAGGAGTTCGTGGCCATCTTCTCTAAGGATCTGTCCAGAAACTAACGCAAGGAACCTGGGAAGGAATATGCGGAGAGGCTTTCGGTCGATAGGGTAGG
>DAHUZH010000082.1 GCA_027306695.1 Acidobacteriaceae bacterium | reverse complement strand
ACGGGCAGATAACTCCCTCTCCCGCTGCGCTACACTAACAATCTCACTGCTACAAATTTCCGGACAGGCCAGGGCGATAAAGAGCTTTGACACTGAAGCTGACCTACATCTCGGCAGGCTTCCCGGTGCCGAAGAAGAGTACCGCAATATTACAGAGAAAGTTTTACAGTACGTTAGCCGCGAGCGCCAGTTACAAGGCAATCCAAACGCCACTGTCGCGTGCGGCCAACTCAATGTAGCTGCCAATCAAGCGGCAATTGCGACGGATCAGATCCATGCCTCAGCGCAATCACTTCAATTTTCTCTCGAAGCGAACGTGAAGCCCCTAACAGCCACGGTAGACCGTCTTAAACAGGCGTGTCATGTACCGGTTTCTCCGGGTGACCTGACGGCGATACAAAATAACGAACGTATCGATGCCTGCCAACAACTCGCCGTTGCCACTACTCCATTTCTCCAAAGACTTGCGGCGTTATCAAACGGTTTTGCTCATCTTGAGCAGGTGTACGTGACAGAAAAGAGCACTCAGCAAGAATTGATCCGGTCGGCCCAACGATTGAGATGAGCATCCCTTGCGGGGTAATCCTTATTTCGCGGATCGACTGGGGCATCTTGCGGACTATCTGGAAAGGACAGCAACACCATGAAAAAACCCGCCAGCATTTCCCACGATGAAGCCTTGATCCGCGAACTGCGCGACAATCCGGACTTTGCCGCGGAATATCTTCGGGCTGCGCTCGAAGACAAAGACGAACCGCGCGTGCTGCTCCTCGCCCTTCGGTGCATCGCCGAGTCCAGAGGCGGCATCGCAAAGGTCGCCAAGGCTGCGGGAATGGAGCGCGAGAGCCTTTATCGCGCGTTGTCGGCCAAGGATAATCCCCCTCTGTCCACGCTGGTCGCCGTCACTCGCGCCGTGGGTCTGAAGCTCACCGTCGAAGCGTCCTCGTAAATGGATGCTTTAATAAATCCATGGCCCAACCCGCACCCTCCGCACGCAGCAGCTTCGACGTCCTCGTTATCGGGGCCGGACCAACCGGCCTGGCCTGCGCCATCGACGCGCAGCGCGAGGGCTTTCGCGTGGCGCTCGTGGACAAGGGCTGCCTCTGCAACTCGCTGTTTCATTACCCCTCCAACATGACCTTCTTCACCACGCCGGAGTTGCTCGAAATCGGCAACATTCCCTTCAGCAGCCCCAACCAGAAGCCCAACCGGCAGGAGGCGCTGGAGTATTACCGCAAGGTCGCGCAGCACTATCGGCTGGACATTCGCCAGTACGAATTTGTAGACCGCGTGGAAGGCCGCGCCGGCAACTTTACCGTGCACTGCACAGACTCTTCCAGCCGCGCGCACACCTACCAGGCGCGTGCGCTCATCGTCGCCACTGGCTACTATGACCGGCCCAATTACCTCGGCATTCCCGGCGAAGACCTACCCAAGGTTTTTCATTATTACAAAGACCCGCATCCCTACTTCGACCATGATGTGCTCGTCATCGGCGGCAAGAACTCCGCAGCCATCGCCGCGCTCGACCTGTGGCGGCACGGCGCGCGCGTCACCTTGGTCCATCGCGGCGCGGAAATGCACAAGCATGTCAAATACTGGATCCTGCCCGACATTGAAAACCGCATTCGCCATGACGAAATCCACGGCTTTTTTGAAACCACCGTTGAGGAGATCTCCCTCGACGCCGTGCGCCTGCGCACCCGCAAGGGCGAGCGCACGCTGAAAAACGATTTCGTCTTCGCCATGACCGGCTACCATCCGGACTTCAGTTTTCTGGAATCGCTCGGCGTGCGCCTAAAGGGCGCGGACCGCACTCCGACCTTTGACGCGAAGACGCTGGAAAGCAACGTGCCGGGAATCTATCTGGCTGGCGTCATCGTCGCGGGCGCGCGCACCAGCGAAATTTTCATCGAAAACGGACGCTTCCACGGCGCACAAATTGCCGCTGGCCTGCGGCAGACCCTTGTTCCCAGCGCGTCCTCGGCGCATCGATAGCGAAAAATCACGAGGTTCCGGCATAGACGCACACCACGCGCCGCTGAGGCATTCGCCAGCACCATGCCGCTCCCTTACAATCGGTCTATGTCCCTATGCCTCGGCTAATGCCACGTACCATTCGCGGGCAACTGATTCTGGGCACCACTCTGCTGCAGTGCATCCTGGTGACGGCCGTCGCGGCTTACCTGTATCGCCAGCAAAGCACCGCGCTGCGCAATCGCACAGCCCAACGCCTTACCTACCAGATTCACCTGCTGGGCAGCGCCGCAGCATTGGAGATTCGGGAACGGCGCATGCCTGCGCTTCAGTCTGTGCTGGAGAACATGCTGCTCTCGCCGACCATCCGCGCCGCCCGCATCACAGACCTGTCGGGAAACACACTGGCCTATAGTGCACGCAACAGCGCAGCGCCGGTCGCGCCATTGTCCGCGACCGAACGTGAGCAGATCCGCAGATTCTATACAACCTCGATTTTCGATAACGGCCACTTTGGCCTGGAGGCCATGGAAGTCATCCATGTCGATAATGTGCCGGTTGCATTGGCGTGGATATATCCCGACGCCGCCGAAGACCAGGTGGATCTGACCAGCCTGCTGCATTCCGCTTTGATCTTCGCCTTGCTGGCGATTGCAGCCAACGCGCTGCTTTCTCTGTTAATGGCCCGCTCCGTCACCCGCCCTCTGCGCGGCCTGTTGCGCGGCACCAAACTGCTGATCCGCGACCCGGAGCGCACTGGCGTATTTCCTCTCAAAACGCGCTCGCTCAATGAAGCGGGCGAGTTGACGCGCTCCTTCAACACCATGGTCTCCGCTCTGAATGAGCAGCGTTCCGGCCTGAACGACACGCTGGCGCTGCTCGACTCCATGCTGGCCAACGCCCCCATCGGCTTCGCATTTTTCGACCGCAAGCTGCGCTTCGTGCGCATGAACCAGTTCTTAGCGGAGATGGACAACCTGTCCATCAGCCGCCATCTGGGCCGTCCCGTACAGGAAATTTTCTCCGCCTCCATGGCCAACCAGATCACTGCGGCCATCGAACAGGTATTTACCACCGGCGGACCCGTGCGGGAACTGGAGCTGCATGGGGAACTGCCCGCGCGGCCCGGCACGCCGCGCACCTGGCTGACCAGCTTCTATCCAGTGCGCACTGGCGGCGATGGTCCGGAAGACCAGCGTCCACCCGGCGAACAGGTGCGGTGGGTGGGCGCGGTCATCGTCGATGCAACGGAAAGGAAATTGTCGGAAGAAATGCTGCGGCGGACGGAAAAGCTGGCGGCCACCGGGCGACTGGCGGCCTCGATCGCGCATGAAATCAACAATCCTCTGGAGGCCGTGACCAATCTGCTCTATCTTCTCCATCAGCAGCCGCTCGACCCGGAGGCGCTGCAATATACGGACATGGCCCAGCAGGAGGTCGCCCGCGTCTCGCAGATCACCCAGCAGACCCTTCGTTTTTACCGGCAATCGTCGAAGCCGGTCCAGCTCAACCCCGACGAACTGCTGGACTCGGTCCTGGCACTCCACCAGGGTCGTATCTACTCTAACCGTATCGAAGTCATCCGCCGCTACCGCCAAGGAGCCGAGATGATCGCGTTCAGCGGAGAGATGCGGCAGATCTTCGCCAATCTGATCGGAAATGCCTTGGACGCTATGTCCAAAGGAGGACGCATGGTCCTTTCCGTCCGCGCCTCTCGCTCATGGCAAAAGCCGGAAGTCCGTGGAGTGCGCATTGTGGTGGCGGACACCGGTTCTGGAATGACCAGGGCCGTGCGCGAGCGCATCTTCGATGCTTTTTTCACGACCAAAGAGACCACCGGCACTGGGCTGGGACTGTGGGTCACTTCGGAGATTATCGAAAAACACAATGGGACGGTGCGAGTACGCAGCCGTGCCGCAGCCGCGGTCGCCTCCGCTCCAACAGACGCAGAACCTACCTCCGGCACCGTCTTTATGCTGTTTTTTCCTCTCGAAGGGCCAGCCAGCCACGCCTGGGTCGATCAAGGACAAGGAGATTCCCTCTCGCCGGACGAATCAAATCAGACGCAGGTTTCATCCTGAAACCTGCACTCAACCGTACCCAGCCATGCAAAGCTGACCCAGTGTTGCGTTGCGGTAGTGCATAATGCTTGCAAGGCCCTTTGCATGGGATGCTGCATACGGGCGCACCTCAGGATTTGTGTGAACCTTCCGAATTCCATCACGATGAGCCGCATCTTCTGTGTGCCGCTGCTGATATGGCTGCTGTCGCGGAGCTTTCCCCTGCACAGTGTTTATGGGGAGCAGGAGATTCTCGCCTCCGCGTTGTTCATTCTCGCCTCCATCACCGATGGGGTCGATGGCTATCTGGCGCGAAAACGCGGGCAGATCACCACCATGGGCATGCTGCTGGACCCACTGGCCGACAAATTGATGGTGAGCGCCGCCTTTATCGCTCTGGTGGAGTTCAATCCTCGCGTCCTACCCGCCTGGATCGCGATCCTGGTCATTGGACGCGAATTTCTCGTCAGCGGCCTGCGCTCCATTGCCACTACGGAGGGGTTCACGATCCAGGCCAGCGACCTGGGCAAACTCAAAATGGTCACTCAGGTCGTCGCTGTCGTCGCAGCCATCCTCGATCATCGTTGGAATGTTTGGCGTTTTGGCTGGTTCATCCTGCCCGTGCATGTGATCGCGATTACGGCCGTCTACTTCATGGTGCTGGTTTCGATCATCTCCGCCGTGGACTACTTCACGGCCTTCTGGCGGAAGATCGAACACGCCTCGGTTGCGCGGCGGAAGGCCAGGTTTGTCCTGAGCCGGAAAAAAAATGTTTCTTCCATCGACCGTATTTCCTGAGCGGCTGTTCCAACCTGGTGCGGTGCACAGCCATAGCAGATTTACAGATACTGCAATCAAAAAAATAGAGTGAGTCATTCTGAGCGCAGCGAAGAATCCAGAGGGTTATGGCGACGCAACCGCAACCTAGACCAGTATTCTTTGGATTCTTCACTTCGGTCGCCACGGCGACCTCCGTTCAAGAATGACTCCTTATGTCATACAGCTAAATTCACCATCCATCCGCTCTATAAAAAGATCCGCACCCACCCGGATTCCATTTTCCCTTTCCTTGCGTCCATTCAGTATGGGCCGTAATCGTCGCTCCAGCGTCTCTCCTTACAAACGCGGCCCACGCAAAAACCCTCGCTGACTGTGGGGTCGCGAGGGTTTTTGCAGTTCTTTTTAAGTTGAAGTTACGCCTGGTGGGTGTGCGCCTGTGTCCGTTGGTTGTGATGGATAAAGTGATACGGTGGCCACGGGCCGGAAAGCATCATGCGACAGTCTCGCAAGGACTGGCTGGCGCTCGAGTATTTGTTCTGATAACGCGCAATGTTGCCATGCTCGATCAGGTGCGCGATGTCCAGCAGCATCTTTCCGCTGTCGGTCCGGCGGCAGGAAATGTCCTCTTCCAGCGGTGAGAACATGCGGTGCACCTGCACAAAAACGGCGCGCGCCTTGGTCTGCCGCTCACGCTGTAGCGCGGCGCTTTCCCTTAGACGCGAAAGATATTCCTTTCCGGCGCACGGCGAGGAAAGATACTTCGGCGATTCCGGCCCGGCATCGTCCAGCACGACTTTCAGATGCATCTCCGCCTTGCCCCGCAGCCGTTCCACGTTGGCGTTGAATTGCCGCTGATTGCTGCGGACCGAGCGACGCAGTGCTTCATCGTCGGAAAAGACCGTCCCAAAGCGAAACGGCAATACGGTGGAGTGTTCAAAACAGTCTGCAATCACGCGAGCGTGATCGACGGCCGATTTCTGGTCTAAATTGTCTTCTGGGTTGTGTTCGCTGACTACGACTGCGAAATCACTGGCTGGATAAAGAAAAATTTGATTTCCAAGGACCCCTACATGTGCTTCCATTGGGACCGGTTTACGATGATGGGCTAGTTCTGGAAATGCTTCCTTTTCTGCAATGCAATACGCATACCACGCCATACTGGGCCACTCCATCACGCTGGCACATCCATAAGAAAGAATGCATCAGGCTGAAAGTTTATTTTTGTGACTGCCGGAAATCTAAGGAAAGCCTCGCACACTGGCACGCCAAAATCGGCTGCACCGAACGGCCAAAACCATCCTAGTCCCATCTGTGGAAAACAGGCAACCCAGTAAGATCGATTTTTAGAAACAAAAGGCTTCCGTGGCCATTTTGTGGGGTGGTGCAAGCAGAGAGAAGGTGGAATCCGGCCCTAATGCCCCATGCCGTGGATTGCCTGCACCAGTTTCAGGATGAACATGAGCGTCAGCAGGAAAAGCCCCGCCATGGCGGAATTCCGCACCCACCCGGCCATCGAGCGCACCTGGTCGGCCAGATCCAGTTGGTCTTCGGAAAGATTGGTAATGGTATGGTTTAGTTCCGCAGTATTCTCTTCCAGCTTTTCCAGGCGGCGCTGTTGCTCCTCGATGGCAGGGGCCACATCCAATTGCGCGGCCTGTATGGCTGCAAGATGCTGCCGTAGGTCGTTCTTTAGGTCGATTCTCAGGTCATTGCTGAAATTTTCCAGCGCAGGCACGACAGAATCACGCTTCGGCGCCAGCATGCGATCCATCAATGGCAACAACCATGCCAGGTACGGTACAACTCCACCACCGAATCGAAACAATCGACGCAACATAGGCTTTTCCAGCACCAACCAACGGCCATCGCTCAGATGTTTCCGCTGCTCGATGTCTCCTCTCTTCGGCTGAACTGCGACCAGGTCTTTCAACCCTCTACACGCGCACGCAACGCATGCGTGACCACGCGCCACATGTCTTCCCGAGGCGCCGGCTTGCCGGTCCACAACTGGAACTGTTCGGCCCCTTGCTGGACAAACATCTCCGCTCCTGTAATGACCGCCAACCCTTTGCTGCGCGCCATCTTCAACAGCGGCGTCTCCATGGGACTGTAGACCATATCGAAGACCAGCCGCGCGTTCAATTCTTTCTCTTCCAGTATGGTCGTCTGCTTGCCGCCGGCCATTCCCACCGCGGTCGCATTCACGATCACGTCGAACGTGGTCTTCGCCACCTGATCGCGGCGGATCGTCTTCGCCTCCGCATCCCGCGCCAGTTTTTGCGCGGTCTGCGGTGTACGGTTCAGGATGAAGACCTCCGCCCCTCGTTGTTTCAACCCGAAGGCGGCAGCTCGCGCCGCGCCTCCAGCGCCCAGCAGTAAAATCTTCGCCTTGCGCAAATCCATCCGCTGTTCCAGCGGCCGGACAACACCAGTCACGTCCGTGTTGTAGCCAATCAATTTTCCATCCTGAGTGCGGACGATGGTATTGCAGGCTCCAATCTTCTGCGACAACGCATCGGTGCGGTCAAGATGCTTCATTATCTCTTGCTTCAACGGCATTGTGACGGCTACTCCGTGTACGGGAACCTCGCGAATCAACAGCAGTAGATCGGCGATCTTTTCCGTCTGTAAGGCCAGAAAAACGCCGTTCACCGTCTCCCGATGAAAAGCCGTGTTCATCATCAGCGGCGAAAGCGACTGACGCACCGGGTTTCCCGCCACGCCGTACACCCGTGTTCCCGCATCCACCTGGTCGATGCGGTAGGTCTCGATCAACGTGCGCGCCGCGATCTGCCCGGGCGCCGTCTCTTCTCCTGTTGTGGCAGAGGCAAACGTAAATCTGCTGCCCGCGCGCACACCCAGCACGCGGCTGATGATGCCGTAGTCTCCCATGCAGATGCCGACCACATCGGCCTCATCGCGCTTCGATTCCAGAAAGCGCATCATCGTCACGTTGTCGGCCAGTGAACGCGCCGTCGATACGATCTTGATGAAGTCCGACTGCAATGGCTGGATGCGCCCATAAACCTTGTCCAGATCCTTGGTCGCCTTAAAGTCGTGATAAGAAATCAAGATCGCCGCACTATGACTGCGCAGCTTCTTCCAGTCCGCTGTCTTCATCGCCTCAGCGGTTTGCAGTTCCACATCCAGCAGATGAAAGCCCGCGCCCGCGGCCTTGCCCAGCACTTCCAGCTCTGCGGCAACAGTGCCCTGAAACTTGCCCCCATTCACCTTGCGGCGACAGGTTGCGATGGCCGTCACGTCTCGGCGGCTGTACAGGAACTCCTTCAACTTCGGCATGGCCGCCAGAGGCTTGGCCAGGTAATCCAGGCGAAACTCGATAAAATTGTTCTCGCGCACTGCCTCGGCGGCCCGTTCCAGCATTTCCTGGGGCGTGGTCCCGGTAATGGCCACGCAAATGCGGCCCAGTCGCGAACGAAGGTATTGCAAATTTACGCTATAAGCGGTGTCAGTCATCATGTCTTCCCGCACCTTTTCCTGGGTGCAATTGCGGCATACTATCTAGGCTTGCAGTCCAATGCAACACTATACATATAAATCCGATCCATTCCGTACCCAAGTAGTAAGAAACCTGTATCCAATCGAACGTCATATCTCCCGCATATTTAAGAGGATGCACCAATTCGGCTCACGATGCAGAACTACTTCGCCCCTGTGCATCGATCAAGCTGGTTGTATAAATTGTTGTGGAGAGGCGCGGCTTTAGCCGTGCCGCAGAACCCACTGCAAATTATAGGGTTTCAGCTCCCAAGGATGACTTTTCACACTTCATGGGATTTACACAACCAGCACCCTGACTTCTTCAATCACTGGAATGGAACTCACAACTTATGCCGAATGCATCGCAACTGCACCACGCCTGGGTCGGCCACGCCGATCCCTCCAGCCTGACCGCCTGGGTCGATCGCCATTTGAGCGCGCACCAGCAGGCCCTCCGCCAGCTTCTTGCCGTCGCTGGCCCACGCACCGTCGCCAACACGCTGGCCCTGTATGATCGCGCCATCGCGGAACTCAGTCTGGCTGGGTCGGAGACTGGCCTGCTGCACTCCGTCTCGCCGGAAAAGGCCGTCCGCGACCAGGCCGAAGCGCTGGTGCAGAAAATCTCCGAAGCCGCAGTCCAGCTTTCTTTGAACCCCGACGTCTACCACGCGCTGGTCTCACTCGATCTCTCCCACGCCGACGCCGCCACTCGGCATTACGTGGAACGCACCCTTCTGCAATATCGCCTGGCCGGCGTGGACAAAGACGAGGCCACACGCCAGCGCATTCAGCAACTCCAGGAACGCATCACTCTGCTTGGTCTCACCTTTGGACGCAATGTGCAGGAGCACGTCAACACCGTGCCGGTAAATGATGTGGCGGAACTCGACGGCCTGCCCGCTGACTTCCTCGCCCGCCACGCACCCGATGCCGTAGGTCATCTGACGCTCACCACCGACCACCCGGACTATCAGCCCGTCATGACCTTCGCCAAAAGCGATGCTCTGCGGCGGCGCATGTTCCTTGCCTACAACACCCGCGCCTATCCGGCCAATCAACAGGTCTTGATGGATTTACTGGCCGTGCGGCAGGAGCTGGCCTCGACCCTCGGCTTTGCCACCTGGGCCGATCTTGCGACCGCCGACCAGATGATGGGTTCCGCCGCCAATGTAAAGCAATTCCTAGCCGAGCTTGACGCTGCCTCCAAGCCCGGCGGAGAGAAAGAATACGCCATGGTGCTCGCCTTTGCTCGCGAGCGTCAACCCGGTCTTACCGCCATCGACGCCGCCAGCGCGACCTATTGGTATGAGCAGTACCGGCGCACCGCCTTCGATTTCGACTCGCAATCCGTCCGTCCCTATTTTCCTTATGAACCAGTCCAGCAGGGCGTGCTCGACACCGCCGCAAAACTCTTCCATGTCGAGTTCCGTTCTGCGCCAAAAAACGGAACCGGGGCCGCAGCGATCTGGCATCCCTCCGTCACCGCCTGGGATGTGTACGACCGAAAATCGGACAGCAGCCCGCAGAGCGGCGAACACATTGGCCGCTTCTATCTCGACATGCACCCGCGCGAAGGCAAGCACAAATGGTTCTCCGCCTTTCCGCTCGTACCGGGCGTTTTGGGCCAGCAAATGCCGGAAGCTGCTCTGATCTGCAATTTCTCCGGCGGTTCCAGTGAGAACGCCGACGCAACCCAAAATGCCGACCCTGGCCTGCTGCAATACTCCGACGTCGTCACCTTCTTCCATGAGTTCGGCCACCTGATGCATGCCATCCTCGGCGGCCAGCAGACCTGGGCGGGCGTCAGCGGCATCGCCACTGAAGGCGACTTTGTCGAAGCGCCTTCACAAATGCTGGAAGAATTCTTTCGCAGCCCCAGCCTGCTCCAGTCCTTCGCCCTCCACTACCAGACCGGTGCGCCCATCCCCGCCGAGCTGGTCGCGCGCATGAACCGCGCCAGCGCCTTTGGACGCGGCAATTGGCTCCGCGCGCAACTCTTTTACACGCGCTTCTCGCTCGATCTCCACAACTGTCCACCCGCAAGCATCGATCTCGACGCGCAGATGCAGTCCGGCTACACCGCCGCGCTGCCCTATGCCTGGGTGGAAGGCAATCGCCTCTACGCCAGCTTTACCCACCTCACCGGCTACTCGTCGAACTACTACACCTATCTGTTCGACAAGGTCATCGCGCTCGACTTCTTCCGCCAGTTCGACCCAGACAATCTGATCGAAGGACCAGCAGCGCTGCGCTATAGAAAAGAAGTGCTGGAACCCGGCGGCTCCAAACCCGGCACGGAGTTAGTCGAAAACTTCCTCGGCCGCCCACAAAGCCTAACGGCCTTTGAAGACTGGATGAACGAAGAATTCGCATCGGAGAAATACGAAGATTGACGAGAATGCGGGTGCCACAGGTTCACCATCTGCGGCATCAAACAGATCTGTCAAATGATTTTGCGAACCGGTCACACTGGATTGTATGACGGAGAAAGAACGCACCGCTTTGGCCAGCCGCAGTAGCACGTCACGGACGCTGCAACTCATGCGGCGGAACTTGAATCCTGTGTCAGCCAGATTTTCCACTCCTATGCACAGGGGGTATAAAGTTGGCTCATGCCCGGAACTCCTTCCAGCATGACTGCCGATCCAGCGGCTGCGTCGCCAGCGGAGGTCCGCCTGCGTCCGGCGACGGACGACGATATTCCCGCCATCATGGATTTCGAGCGCATCCCGGAATTTCACACCATGGTCGGCATCTGGAGCGAAGAGGAGCATCGGCGCGCGCTGAATGATCCGGACGTGCAGTATCAGATGATTCTCCATGGCACAGGCGCGGCTGCCGGATTCGCAATTCTGCGCGGGCTCACCTCTCCGCACCATAGCATCGAATTGAAGCGCTTAGTCGTCGGCGCACCCGGCAACGGCCAGGGGCAGCACGCGCTGCACACCATCGTAGATCACGTATTTCAAACGCTGCACGCACATCGGCTCTGGCTGGACGTGTTTGAAAGCAATGCGCGCGCCCTGCATGTGTACCGCAAAGCCGGATTTCAGCGCGAAGGCACTCTGCGCGAAGCCATCTATCGCGATGGAGAATTCCACACCTTGCTGCTGCTGTCGATGTTGGACCGCGAATACGCGCAGCTGACATCGCCGGCATAGCGGAGCAAGGTTCACTCCGGTTGGGGCAACTTCTCTTCCAGACTGTCCCACAAATCTCGGACGACATTGCGCGCGATCTGCAAATCTTCCTCACGCATCTCCTGCGCGAGGGCAAGATGATGTCGGCGCGCCGCCTGGATAAGGTCCTCCAACGTCTGCTGTCCCGCGGGTGTGAGCTGGAGATGCGGAGAGCGGCGATGGTCGATGTTTTCGCGATATTCGGCCAGGCCGTCCTGCACCAACTGGTCTGCGGTGCGCTGCACGCTCTGCCGGGCGAGACCCAGCCGGCGCGCCAGTTGGGCAACTGTGCGACCGCCCACAGAGGCTGCACTCAAAAGCTGCCAGCGCACCTGCGTCTGGCCCACTTCGGCTGCAATGCCTTCTCCCCAACGGCGGAATGCGCCAGCCAATTGATAGACATCGGCCACGAAGAGCGGAATAAGACCCGCGGAGGTGGAAGTTTTGGCGGTTTTCTTCATATTCAGTCATCTTACAGATTGACAGAATGCTGTCAATCTGACATTCTGCTGTCATTACGGAACATAAATTTATATTTCAGGAGAGACCACGGTGAACGCCCAGATTTTGCAAGAATGCAACAGTCTCGCGCTGGAGGGAAAAATGGGATTTCCCGAAACCATCCAGCGCATGTCCGCGACCAGCGTGGAACGCTATCGCGCGGACCTGGTCAGCATGGAGAAGACCCACTACAGCGCCGAGGGAGAAACGCATGTCGAACCCATCGCGCTCACTGGCATTCCAGAGATAGCTGGAGGACTCCATCAAGCCGGCGTCAAAGATGCGCTATTGGCAATCCAGTCGGGAAAAATCGACTACGGAGAGTTCCTTCGCCGCATCATGCTGGCGGGAGTCACCGACTACGGCGTTTGGCTGCGCGGCAGACTCGCCATCTACTTTGGACGGACGGGCGAATTCTATGTCGAGAAATTTCCAGGCCAACCGTAGCGCATGCATGCAGACCCAGGCGGGCTTATGGGGTTGCCAGCTCCGTGACGCTCAGCGTTTCTTGCGGCTGGAGATATCCCTTGCGGCGAAACCAATCTTCCATCGCGTCGCGCAATTCTTTCACCGGCACGCGATACCCAACTTCCAGCACGCCATCACGGACAGGCAATGTGTCATCGAAGATGGCGTCGTTGGTAAAGTTGCGCATGGCGAAGTTGTCGATCCAGTGGATGGGACAAGCGTGATGCTGCCCCACTCCATCGACGCGCTCGATCTGTAGCTTGCGGGCATACATGGCGATTCCCTTGCGCGGGATTACTTTTGCGCCTTTGGGCCGGCGTTGCGAATCTCGTCCGTCACATCGAACTTGGCAAAATTCTCCTGAAATTTTCCAGCCAGCATGGCAGCCTGCTGGTCGTAAGCCGCGGCATCTTTCCAGACATTGCGCGGGTTCAGGACCTCCTGCGGCACGTCCGGGCAGGCGGTGGGAATGTGGAAGCCGAAGGAAGGTTCGGTCACAAATTTTACTTTCGCCAGCCGTCCGTCGAGCACGGCATGCACCATGGCGCGGGTGTGCGGCAGGCCCATGCGCTTGCCCACGCCAAACGCGCCGCCCGTCCAACCGGTATTGACCAGCCAGCACTGCGCACCGTGCTGACGAAGACGTTCGCCCAGCATGGCCGCGTACACCTTGGGCGGCAGCGGCATAAACGGACCGCCGAAGCAGGTGGAAAAATCCGGCACCGGCTCACTGCCCAGGCCCGCCTCCGTCCCGGCGAGCTTCGCCGTATACCCGGAGAGGAAGTGATACATGGCCTGCTCCGGCGTTAGCTTCGAGATGGGCGGCAGCACGCCGAAAGCGTCCGCAGTCAGAAATAAAACATTTTTGGGATGGCCGCCGACACTGGGCAGCAGCGCATTTTCGATAAAGTCGATGGGATAGGCGGCGCGTGTGTTCTCCGTGTAGCGGATGTCGTGATAATCCGGCTCGCAGGTCTCAGGATTCAGCGTCACATTTTCAAGCACCGAACCGAAGCGGATGGCGCGGTAAATCTGCGGTTCTTTTTCCTCCGACAGATCGACACACTTGGCGTAGCAACCGCCTTCAAAATTAAATACGCCTTCCGGTCCCCAGCCATGCTCGTCGTCGCCAATCAACTTGCGGTGTGGATCGGCGGAGAGTGTAGTTTTTCCCGTGCCGGAAAGTCCGAAGAACAATGCCGACACGCCGTCCTCGCCAACGTTGGCCGAGCAGTGCATGGGAAACACATCGCGCTCCGGCAGCAAAAAATTCAACACGCCGAAGATGCATTTCTTCATCTCGCCGGCATATTTCGTGCCGCCGATCAGAACAATTTTGCGCGTGAAGTCGACCAGTATAAATGTGGTGGAACGTGTGCCGTCGCGCTCCGGCACGGCCTCAAACTCCGGCGCGGCAATCACGGTGAACTCCGGCACATGGGCCGCCAGTTCTTCCGGCGTGGGGCGCAAAAAAAGCTGGCGCACGAAGAGAGCGTGCCACGCATACTCGGCGATCATCTGCACTGGCATGCGATATTTCACATCGGCCCCGGCAAACAGGTCCTGCACGTAAAGGTCGCGGCCTGCGAGGTATGCGAGCACACGCGCCAGTAGCGCGTCGAACTTCGCGGGATCAAACGGCTGATTGACCTTGCCCCAGTTCACGCGGTCGCGCGTGCGGTCGTCCTGAATGGTGAATTTATCTTTTGGAGAGCGCCCGGTGCGCGAACCTGTATAAGCGACCAGCGCGCCATTGGCCGCCAGTTTTGATTCTCCACGGGCAAGCGAGACCGCAACCAGTTGCGGGACGGAAAGATTGCGATGGATTTTGGCCCCTGAGAGTTTGCTGAGGACTTCCGTGTCGCGCATATTTTCTTTCATCGATGCCATGTATGGGTCGCTCCTAAAAACTTACCGCAAGAATGCAGCAAAGAATACATTGTCCCACCTGCAATGGACCTCTGACAAAGGTCATGCAAATTTCATCCACTGGATTTCAATGAAGATTTTTTAAGATTTTATCCGCAATTCGGCTTGTGTGGATGGAAGGCGTTGCGGCATTCGCAGACGATGCCGCAGTTCTCAAGTTGCAATCACAGGAAGGACCGGAAGATTCTGCGTGTTGCGCGCCTCTTCCATCACTGCATCCAGATGCGCCAGCACTTCTTCGACAGACATGGTGTAGATTTCGCGACCATTGTCGTAACCGCTTTCGACGGCCTGCTTGAGGTAATGGCCAGCGATCTGCGCGGCAAGATAGTCGGTGATGACATTGCCGGAGAGTCTGCGGAATTCTACCCATGCGGGCAGCGGCATGGCGATCCACAGTGGGCGATCATTTACGGCAAAGCGCACATCCACAGCATCCGCATGGCGGGTCGCGATGGCGACCACATTGCCTTTCCATACGCAGTGCAACTCTTCGCCAGTCCAGTGGTCGGCGACCCGAAAATCTTCATACATACTTTATTAGCGTACTTGGCTGGCGGCACTGAATCAAGTTGGTGTGGCGCACAAAGATATTTGTCATTTCAAGCGAGTCCGCCGCGCGGACAAGCCGATGCAGTTCCACTGCCTCAGCTACGCTCGGGATGACACCACTTTGGATATAGCAATCATAAGAACCGTTATAAAAGTCCATCAAAGAGAATTAAAAAAAATCTCAACCATTCTGCGCCGAACTGCGTCCAACAGTGGGTATAAGATAAGAATCCCCCGAGCGGAGAAAATCAGGATGGCAAAAACCGAAGCAACCATAGTGCAATATGAGAAACGCCTACGCCAGCGTCAGAAAGAACTGGAACAGGCCCTGGCCAGCACAGTTGAACAAGCACTCTCCAGCACTGTGACTGAGGCGCAGGATGTGGCGGACCAGGCGGTCGCGGGCTACCAGAAAGAGATGCTGTTTTCTCAAGGGACGGAGCGCAACGCGCAACTACGCCTGGTGCGCGCCGCGCTGGCCCGCATTGCCGAGGGGACATACGGAGACTGCGTGCGCTGCTATCGAGCCATCGGCGTCAAGCGTGTGGAGGCACTCCCCTGGACCCCGTATTGCATCGACTGTCAGGAACTCATCGAAAAAGGCGAGGCCGAACCCAGAGCTTCTGTGGCATAGGGCTTCCCTGAAATAACTTCACGCAGTCGGCGATGTTCCTCCGAAGAAATCCGGCACCCAAACCCGTTTGACCATGTTTTTTGACCCGGAATTTTTGCGGCTGCTACACTGAAAGTGCAGCCTGACTTCTCTGTGCCTGCCAGCATTTTACCCGCGAAGGAAATAACAGAACTCTGTGGATACACAAACACGTCATGCAATGAAACACGATGCTCTGGTGGACCACGCACAGAGCGCTTTGGGTTGGCTGGAAGACCATAAATCGGAAGCGATTCTGTTCACTGGCATCCTGATCGCAGTCGTGGCGATTGGCGTGGGCAGCATCCTGTTCTATCAACACCGGCAGGAACAGGCCTCAATTGCGTTCGGCGCGGCCATGGACATCTACAGTGCGCCAGTCGCACAGCCCGGCGTCCCGGCGCAGCCCGGTGTGCGTACCTACTCTTCCAGCATCGTGCGCGCGCAAACGGCAAATGCCCAGTTCGTGAAAGTCGCCGACAGCTACGGCTCCACGGACTCCGGCAAGAATGCGCTCTACTTCGCTGGGCTGACCTATACCGAAATGGGAAAGACAGCGGACGCCGAGAAGATGCTCCAGAAGGTGGCGCGGGACGGCGATAAAAATCTTGCAGCGCTCGCCGACCTGGCCCTGGTCAATCTGTATCGCCAAAGCGGACGCGCCTCGGATGCGATTCAACTGCTGAACAAACTTGCCGCACATCCTACGGCGACCGTTCCTGCCAGTGAGGCAAAGCTGGAACTGGCGGACATCTACGAGAAGACGAACCCGCAGCAAGCGAAACAGATTTATGCGCAGTTGAAGGACAAAGAGACGACCACGGCGGCGGGACAAATTGCGGCGCAGAAGCTGCAGCAGTTGAAATAGATTGCGAGACCCAGTTTCGCATTGAAGTTTTCACGGCCAGGCCTCTCGCCTGGCCTTTATATTTCTCGGCGGTTTTACAGATACAGGTTTTTGAAAATAAGATGAGTCATTCTGAGCGCAACGAAGAATCCAGAGG
>DAHUZH010000081.1 GCA_027306695.1 Acidobacteriaceae bacterium | reverse complement strand
CGCTTGCGGTCCAGCCGTGCCAACTCTTCGCGCGTCGGCGTCGCCATCCCGGAAGCACGAGCCAACCCGGTCAGAAACTCCTCGTAACTCTCGCACGTATCCCGCCGCACAATCGTGCGCATCGCCGCCGAGGCCTCCAGCGTGGTCGCGTCAATGCCCACCCGCTTGCCCTGGATCAGACCGCGATCGGCCAGCACTCTAAGCACCCAGGCGAACACCGCCCCATGCGTCTCCACGTCGATCAGCCGCCGCGTCCGCGAAATCGTCGAGTGATCCGGCGTCTGCTCCGTCAGCCCAATGCGCACAAACTGCCGCAGCGCCAGCGAATCGGCCAGCCGCCACGCGATCCCCCGTTCGCTGTCGATGCCCTCGAAATACCCGATCAGCAACGACCGGAAATAGACTCCGGGAACAAGACTCCGCCGACCCATCTTCTCCGCATAGAACTTGCGGCAAAGACCTTCCACAAACTCGTCGAACTTCTCGCTCTCCAGAAGCTCGTTCAGCCGTTGATAGAAAGGATGACCCGGCGAACGCGCCAACTCCCCGTTCGCGATCCAGATCTCTTCCTGCCTCTCCTGCGACTCCCGCGTCCCCATCCCCATGTCTGAAGACTACTCAGACTCAGACCCACACTCCAGCTCTTTCAGCCATCAAGTGCCAGGACTTTAACCACGGGCTGCTAGGCCCCAACGATGCCGCCTATGTTCCCGGCACTGGCACTCCCACCAACCCGAACGGCACTCCGGCTGCCACCAATGGCCTGCCTTATCCGCAATACCAAGGCATAATTGGAAGCTTCGATGTGGGTATCTCCAACTACAATTCCCTGCAGGCGACGATCCAGAAGCGTTTCACTTCGGGGTTTGAATTCAACTTCAACTATACCTGGTCGCATTTTCTGGACTATCAGGACTCGTCCGGGTGGGGAAGCCGCGAAGGGTACCAGCCCGTCCAGAACATGTATAAACCGGCCGCGAATTATGGGCCTTCCAACTTCGACATAAGGAATATGCTCAAGGGAACGGTGGTCTATCAACTGCCGCTGGGCAAAGGACAGCGTTTCCTGAACAACAACATCATTCTGGATGACCTCATCGGTGGCTGGCAGACCTCGGCCACGGTGAACCTGCAAAGCGGCAACCCGTTTACCGTAACGACGGCGCAGTACAACACGTCGTACAACCAGTCGGGAGAGTATTCGCAGTATCCGAATACGATCGCCGATCCCCACTCCGGCCCGCACGGCACCATCAAAGAATGGTTTAACAATGCCGCCTTTGCGGTGCCAGCGCCAGCCACCTACGGCAATACGCACAGAAACAGCTTGTACGGCCCAGACCTAAACGATGTCAACTTCTCGCTGGGCAAGAACTTCTTACTCTGGCCGGCGCGGGGGCTCGCATTGCAGATCCGTGCCGACGCAACCAACGTGTTGAACCATCCGAGCTTTGCACAGCCGAATACGAACATTGGTCCTGGGTATATTTCAAATATAACCGGGGTCACTGTCGGGGGACGCGCCATGCAGCTCTATGGCCGGATTTCGTTCTGATTTCCGATGCCAATGGCATCCACAACCCGAAAGGACGGCGAGAATCGCCGTCCTTTCTTCATTCCATGCAGAAGTAAAGGGTCTCCCGGTATCATTTGATTGCTATGCGTGTAAAAGAAGCCCTGGCCCCTCTGCTCTTCGTGTCTCTCGCCGTCCTTCCATCGTTTGCTCAAACAGTGTCGAGTCGCCAGCGGCAAATCAAACTCCACACTCGCCTGGCGCAGCAATACCTGAGTGAGGGAAAGCCTGATCTGGCCGTGCCGGAACTCAAGGCGATCATCGCCCTTGACCCGAAAAATGTCGATGCGCGCGGCAATCTTGGGGTGCTGCTTTTCTTCCGTGGCGACAATGCTGAAGCTGTACCGCAACTTCGTGCCGCCCTCAAGCTGCAACCGGATTTGTGGAAGATTCAGGCTTTGCTTGGCCTGGCGGAGGGACGGATGGGCAAGCAGAGCGAGGGGCTAAAAGATATGGAAGCCGCCTTCCCGCATCTGCAGGATGAAAAATTCAAGATGCAAATCGGCAATGTGCTGGTGGGGGACTATTCTTCCAGCGGCGATCTGGACAAGGCTGCAACGGTCATCTCGGACATGCTGAAAGTGGAGCCGACGAATGCAGGCCTTCTTTATACTGCCTATCGGCTTCATTCCGACCTTGCCGATCAGGCGATGCTGACGCTGGCGATGGTTGCTCCCGACAGCGCGCAAATGCATCAGGTGATGGGGCATGAGTTGGCCATGCACGACGAAAAGGCCGCGGCCATTGCGAACTATAGGCAGGCCATCCAGTTGGACCCTAATCTGCCGGGCCTTCATTTTGAGCTTGCGGAGATGCTTTACAACTCCTCAGATCCAACTCTACAGGCGCAGGCCGAAGGCGAATACAAGGCCGCTCTTGCCGTCAACCCTTCAGATGAGAAGGCGGAAGTCAGGCTGGGGGACATTGCCGCCAAACACGGCGACTTGAAAGAAGCAGTCGCGGACTATACCCGCGCGTTGAAGCTTCAGCCGGACGACAGCGATGCCGATACGGACCTGGCCAAAGTGCTTATGTCCATGAACCAGCCGCAGGAGGCGCAGAAGCTGCTGGAGAAAGCGATCCAGATCGATCCTACGGATTATGTAGCGCATTTCCGCCTGAGCACGCTCTATCGTCAACAGGGAAAGACCGAAGATGCGAAGCGCGAACTCGAGCAATACCAGAAATATAAAGACATGAAAGAAAAGCTGAGGAAAATCTTTCATGAGATGCGGGTCGAGACAGGCAAGAACACGCAGGATGACACCGATGCAACAAAGTAAGTCCTGCGTGAAAGATCTAACCCAAGCGGTTGCAATGCAGTTTGCGGGCGGTAAGGTGCACTTGCAAAGAATAGGTGCTGCTTGTCTGGTACTATGCGCATTCGCAGTGTGGACACCGGGAAAAGCGGCGGCGCAGCACAGCCAAAAACACACATCGCCGGTCGCGCAGGCCCCGGCAGCTTATGTTCCAGAGGAGTTGCCGCAGTTCGTAGACATTACTCATTCGACCGGAATTCAATTCAACCACCTTTCTTCGCCCGAACAGAAATACATTGTGGAGTCGATGAGCGGAGGCGTGGCGTTGATCGACTATGACCGCGATGGCTGGCCCGATATTTATTTTACAAATGCACCCAGCGTCGAGATGCAACTTGCGGGGAAGAAGGCGCGGGGCGCGCTGTACCACAACAATCACGACGGAACATTTACTGACGTGACCGACAAGGCTGGCGTCGGTTATCCCTGCTGGGGGATGGGTGTTGCGGTCGGCGATTACAACAATGACGGCTGGCCGGACCTGCTGGTGACATGTTTCGGCGGCGTCGTGCTCTATCGCAACAATGGCAACGGGACCTTTACGGACGTTACAAAACAGGCTGGTTTAAGCGGCGATACCGCATGGGCGACAGGGGCCGCGTTTGGCGACTATGACAACGATGGTTGGCCCGATCTGTTTGTCTCGCACTACGTGGATTTTCATCTGGACGACCTGCCTACCTTCGGCTCAAAAAAGACCTGCCAGTACCACAACATTGCCGTGCAGTGCGGACCGCGCGGACTGAAGGGGTCGCCGGACAATCTTTATCACAACAACGGTGACGGAACATTTACGGACGTCTCGAAGCAGGCTGGCGTGGATGATGCGCAGGGGTTCTTTGGGTTGACGGCAGTCTGGTCCGACTTCAATGACGACGGGCATCTCGATCTGTTCGTTGCCAACGATGGCGAGCCGAATTATCTGTATCAAAATAACGGAGGCGGACACTTTACAGATGTCGCCTATCAGTCCGGAGTGGCCGTCAATCAGGATGGAAACGAACAGGCCAATATGGGCGTGGCGCTTGGAGACTATCTCCATACCGGTCGCTTCTCCATCGGGATCACCCATTTCAGCGAGGAATATGCAGCTTTGTTCCGCAACGATGGCAGCCTGAATTTCACGGATGTCTCCTGGGCCGCCGGTTTTGCGCGCAGTTCCGTTCCTTATGTCGGATGGGGCGATGCATTTTTCGATTTCGACAATGACGGCTGGCCCGACTTTGTCATGGTCAACGGACATGTATATCCGCAGGTGGATAACGCAGACATTGGGACGCATTATCGCGAACCTAAAATTCTGCTTCACAATCAACATGACAGCACGTTTCGCGACATCACAAAGCTCGTTGGACCGGCGCTTCAGATCCCACAGGTAAGCCGGGGTCTCGCTGTGGGAGATTTATTCAACGATGGACACCTGGACCTTGTGGTAGAAAACCTGCAAGGGGAACCTATGATTTTGCGGGCCGAGGGCGGAGCAAAAAACAACTGGATCAGCTTTGAACTGCAGGGCACAAAGAGCAATCGACTGGCGCTGAACGCACGGGTACGCGTGACAGCGGGCAATCTTGTTCAGGAGGAAGAAATCCTGAGCGGCGGCAGCTACATTTCACAAAACGACCTTCGGCTTCACTTCGGTCTGGGTAAGAACGACCATGTAGACAAAGTGGAGATATTCTGGCCATCAGGTGCGAAAGAAGTTCTTCCTTCACTTCCATCCGACCATTTTTATTGCGTACTGGAAGGGAAAGGTGTAGTTGCGTCGGAGATGATTCGTCCATCCGCACCGAACGCTGCTGCGTCGAGTGTTCGGCAACCTTGATGCAGGCTCCTCGGTGGTCAAAGATGTCTACTCGCAATCATTCATGTTCCACGTAACGTTAAGGAGTGTAAGCTATCGAAGACTACCGGCGTAAAGTTCAGAACAGACATTGTATTTTTCTGCACCACTTAGAAAAAACACACGACTATCATGGCAAAGTCTAAGAACGAAAATAAAATTCCCGTGGACAGAATTAGCCTCAAAACACTTGCGGCCCATCTTGGTTTAGACCCGGCGACAGTTTCCGTCGTCTTGAACGAGGTCCCGGGAAGATCGATACCGGAAGCGACGCGTGAGCGGGTAAGGGCGGCCGCGCGCAAATTCAACTATCAACCGAGTTTGCTGGCGCGGTCGCTTCGCATACGCAAGACCATGACGATCGGCATTCTTGTTCCTGTGCTGGGGGACGGCTATCACACAGAGATCATCAGTGGGATAGGGGACTACCTACTGGAGGAAAAGTACTTTTACTTCACGGCACACCATCGGCATCGTCATGACCTGATCGAGGAGTACCCACGATTGCTGATGGGGCGCGGTGTCGAGGGGCTGATTGCAGTCGATACGCTTCTCGATCACCGGCTTCCGCTGCCGGCGATCGCAGTTGCCGGCCATCGGAGCATTTCCGGAGTTACGAACGTCGTGCTGGACCATCGCCGGGCAGCGGAACTCGCCCTGCATCATCTCTACGATCTCGGACATAGGAAAGTCGCGTTTATGCGCGGCCAGCCATTCAGCTCAGATTCCGATGAACGCTGGCGAAGCATTGTGGGAGTTGCGAAAGACCTTGGTCTGATCATTCGCCCGGAACTGACTATTCAGTTGGACCGCGATCTGACTTCTCCCGAGCTTGGGTATCCCGTGATTCAGCAGCTTTTGTCTCACCATCGCAGCTTTACGGCCCTGCTTTCATTCAACGATATGGCCGCGATCGGCGCGGTACGCGCGCTGCATGATGCCCAGCTACGTGTTCCCCAGGACGTGTCCGTCATTGGATTCGACGACATTAAAGGCGCTGCCTTCATGAGCCCGAGCCTCACGACGATTCGCCAGCCGCTGTACAGCATGGGGGAACTGGCGGCCAAGGTGCTACTTGATCGCATTCGTGGGACTGCGGAGCATCCGCAGGAGATCGCAGTTGAGCCAGAGTTGATTATTCGTGAGTCCACGCGGGCAGTCAGGAAGGAAATTGCCGCAAAGCGACGCTCAAGGAGCGCATCTCAGGATGTCTCGCGATAGATTGGATTCTACCGCTGGCAAAGCTCGTCTCCGCTGGGTCACGTTCTCACTGCATCTGGGCTTCGCCCTCACTGGCGTCGGGACTGTACTGCTCGGTTGTATTCTGCCCAGACTATCTGCGGAAGCACATTTAAAAGATAAGGACGCAGGGCTGCTGCTCCTGGCGCAATTTGCCGCCGCAGGCGCTGGGGCGCTCCTGGTTCGGCGCAATTTCTGGAAGTCGCTGGCCTGGGGTTACGTTTTGATCAGCGCGTCAGGCTTCGGCATAGCACTGCTGCGAAGCCAGATCTTGCTGTCGGCTTTTGCGTTGCTGGGTCTGGGATTCGGGCTGGCCATGACTTCGACCAGCATGCTGATTGGCCGGCTCTATTCCGAACGTAAAGGTTCGGCACTCGCGATTTTGAATTTCTTTTGGAGCGCGGGTGCGGTGGGTGGTCCGCTTCTGGTAACGCGCTTTCTTACCGATGGAGGCAGCAGCATCGCCTTCGCTCCGCTGGCTTTGCTGGCGGCCCCGTTCGCATTCCTCCCGCTCCTTGCAAATAACCATTCTCATGGCGCTGAAAAGCAAAGTCACCATCCGACTCGGTCAGGTGAAAGAAAAGCGATTGCGTACTTCTCGCTGCTCAGCTTTCTCTATGTAGGAATCGAGGCCACGGTCGGCAACTGGATGAGCACGTATGCCACGCGGGACATTTCCTGGAGTTTTCGCCACAGTACCTGGGCGGTCTCCTGTTTTTGGGCGGCCCTGTTGCTGGGGCGCGCGATTACACCCGCCATATTGCTCGTTTCTCCGGAATCCAGACTGTACAAGGTCTCAGTATTTGCAGTGGGTATTGGCATCGCGCTGATCCTCTTAGCACACAGTCCGGGGATTCTGCTGGCAGGGGCCGCTTTCACCGGCCTTGCATTGGCGCCGCTGTTTCCGCTCATTCTCTCGTTATTCATGGCGGAGGTGGGAGAGTCGCGCCATGTGGGATGGGTTTTCGCGATTGCCGGTTTCGGCGGAGCCACGCTGTCCGGGCTTACTGGAATAGTTTCCACGGATGCTCGATCGCTACGCATTGGGTTGCTGGTCCCAGCGGCTGCGGTCCTGATTCTGGCGTTTATGATTTTGGCATACGGCCGCACCCCGGAGAGAGATCCGCTTTCCAGTGCAGAACAAGATATCCTCTTACCGCCGACATAGACGTTGCAGTGGTCTAAAACCTTGAATAAACCTTAAGACAAACGTTTGTTAACTAAAGAATATTCAATATTCTTCTTGACAGTTCAATGTGCGCCTACGTTTAATGTTGATGAATTTTCAAGGAGACTCCATGAAGCTGCGGTTCCCCTTCCTTTTTTTTGTTGCGTGTTTTCTCTTGGCCCCCTTCGCAGTGAAGGCTCAGACAAAAGGAGATGTCGATCTCTGGTTGACCACGCAGGACCGCTCCGCACTTTTTGCTCTGCAAGCAGGTTCTCTACATTTCTCGAAATCAAAAAGTGAGTTGCCTATCATCGACGTGAATGACAAGCAGAAGTTTCAGTCGATCGATGGCTTTGGGTTTGCTTTAACGGGAGGAAGTGCGCAATTACTGATGCGCATGGGGGAGGCCCAGAGAAGCGCACTGCTGCACGAATTATTCACAACCGAGGGCAGCGATATTGGCGTCAGTTATTTGAGAGTCAGCATCGGGTCTTCGGACATGAATGACCATGTGTACACGTACGACGATATGCCAGCCGGAGAAACGGATGCCGATTTAGAAAAATTCAGTCTGGACCCTGACAGCGCCGATGTGATTCCAGCCCTCAAAGAAATTCTGGCGATCGACCCCAAGATACAAATACTCGGCTCACCCTGGTCGGCCCCGGCCTGGATGAAGACGAACGATAATTCCAGGGGAGGCAGTCTCAAGCCGGAGTATTACGGGGCATACGCAAGATATTTTGTGAAATATGTTGAGGGCATGCGGACCGCGGGCATTCCGATAGCAGCCATCACCGTCCAGAACGAGCCGCTGAATCCGAAGAACACGCCGAGCATGGTGATGTTTGCCAACGAGCAGGACACATTCATCAAGAAGTATCTTGGACCCGCTTTTCAGAAGGCGGGAATCAAAACAAAAATACTTTTGTACGATCACAACCTCGATGTGCCATCGTACGCTCTGTCGATCCTGAAAGATCCAGCGGCCAGCAAGTATGTTGCGGGGTCGGCCTTTCACTTATACGGCGGTGAAACCGATGCATTGACGCAAGTCCACGATGCCTATCCCGACAAGAACATATATTTCACCGAACAGTCGGTAACGGAACGACCCAGCACAAGGGAGATCAACATCGCGGAGCCAGTCAGCAGGGTACTGATCGGCGCCACCCGGAACTGGAGCCGGAATGTGCTGTTGTGGAACCTTGCAGCCGATCCAAACGACGGGCCGCACACCAACAACGGCGGATGCACCATGTGTGCGGGCGCGATTACCCTCGACGGCAATAAGGTAACTCGCAATGTGGCCTATTATGCAGTAGCGCATTTCTCAAAATTTGTCCGGCCAGGTTCTGTGCGTATCGGATCGAATGATATGGAACAACTGGCGAATGTGGCGTTTCTTACTCCCGCAGGAAAAATCGTACTGGTGATTGCAAATACCAGTAACTTTCCAAAAACATTCAATGTCCGGTATCACGGCAAGACGATGACTATAACCTTGAAAGATGGGTCGGTAGGGACCTATGTCTGGTAAGGGCTGTGAAGATAAAAAAATGATGAAATATAAATGGCTTCTAGCCGCTCTCGTCTTCTTCACGCTGCCTTTGGCCGGAGCTTCCTACTATCCGGTCCGCCTCGACGATCCAAGCGCAGTCTATCTAACTGCGAAAAAATTTTCCGTGCGTGGCGATGGCATCGCCGACGATAGCGATGCCATTCAAAGTGCCATCGATCAAGTGCAGGCGACGCGAGGGCAGGGAATTGTCTTCATTCCCGAGGGACGTTATCGCATCAGCCGAACGATTTATGTATGGCCGGGTGTGCGCGTGATCGGATATGGCGCGCATCGTCCGGTATTTGTTCTGGGTGAAAACACTCCGGGATTTCAGCACGGCATCGGGTACATGGTGCTGTTTGCCGGGGGCAGGCCAGACCCGCTGCACGCCGCACGCGCGGGCCACAGAAGAAGGCCGCGCGTCGCAATGGAGGGGACTGTACCGCTCAACAAGGAAGTCCCGGACGCCAATCCAGGAACGTTTTATTCCGCGATGAGCAACATCGATTTTGAGATTCGCGACGGCAATCCGGCTGCCGTGGGGATTCGCTTTCATGTGGCGCAGCATTGTTTTTTGACCCACATGGATTTCCATATCGGCTCTGGACTGGCGGCCCTCCACGACATCGGCAACGAAGCGGAAGACCTGCATTTCTACGGTGGTCAATATGGAATCATGACCAGAAAGCCGTCACCGGGTTGGCAATTTACGCTACTGGATTCGACATTCGAGGGGCAGCGTGTTGCAGCCATTAAAGAACATGAGGCGGGCCTGACCCTGATTCACGATGAGTTCCGAAATGTGCCCGCAGCGATTTCCATCGATCCCGGATATGCGGAGGAACTCTGGGTGAAGGACTCCCGCTTTGAAAATATCAGCGGGCCTGCTGTCACCATCAGCAACGAGAAAAATCCTAAGACCGAGATCAATCTGGAGGGCATTCTCTGCGACCATGTGCCGGTCTTTGCAGTCTTGCGGGAAAGCGGAAGGAAAATTTCTGGGCCGGGAGCAATTTATCGCGTCACCGTTTTTTCTCACGGACTGACAATCCCCGATCTCGGGCAGCCCGCCAAAATTCAGACAAGTTTTCAAAGCGCGGCGCTCACGACTCTGCCGCCTCGTGGGCCATCCGTAATTCCCGATCTTCCAGCGCGCGATACATGGGTGAATCTGCGCTCGCTGGGTGTGAAGGGCGATGGCGTGACCGATGATACCGCTGCCATTCAAAAGGCGATCGAAGAACATCCCACTCTTTACATTCCATCGGGACGCTACGTAGTGAGCGACACGATCCGGCTCAAGCCGAATACCGTGCTGATCGGGCTGCACCCCAGCACGACCCAGTTCGACATCCTCGACTCGACACCTGGATTTCAAGGGCCAGGAGCGCCCAAGCCATTGCTGGAGACGCCGCAGGGTGGGACCAACATCGTAACTGGAATTGGGTTATATACCAACGGGATCAACAGCCGCGCCGTGGGCGCGATGTGGATGGCGGGAAAAGACTCGTTGATGGACGATGTCCGGTTCCTCGGCGGCCATGGCACGAACAATGCCGATGGAACGCGCATCAACCCCTATAACAGCACGCACACCGCCGACCCCGATCCTCGCCGCCGCTGGGATTCCCAATATCCCAGCCTTTGGATTACGAACGGCGGCGGAGGTACATTCGCCGACATCTGGACGCCGGACACCTTTGCGCAGGCTGGCTTGTATATCTCGAACACATCGACCGAGGGCCATGTGTACGAGCTGTCGAGTGAGCACCATGTACGCAATGAGGCCGTCCTGCGCCATGCGTCGAACTGGGAAATCTATGCGTTGCAAACCGAGGAAGAGTGGGGGGAAGGACCCTTCGCGCTGCCTTTAGAAATCGACGATTCCAGCAACATCACCATCGCCAACTACCATTCCTATCGAGTGGTGGGTAGTTACCAGCCCTTCCCCTATGCTGTGCGGGTCTCTCGTTCCGAAAACATCCGGTTCCGCAATCTCCATGTGTATAGCGACAGCAAAGTATCGTTCGACAATTCTGTCTTCGACTCTTCCTATGGCGTCGAAGTCCGTCAGCGGGAGCTTGCCGCGCTTACTATTTCCGGCAAGAGGCCGACCGCGCAGCATCAGCATGCGCACATCGTGCTTGCAAGCGGTACGAAGGTGGAAAAACTTTGCGATGACTTCTTCAACATTTCCGGTGCGGCTGTGGACGGAGAGGGGAGGCTTTATTTTGTCGATGCTCACCGCCAGCGGATTTACCGCTGGTCACAGAAAACGCAGGAGGCGGTCATTGTCCGCGATCATCCGCTGGAGCCGGTGCAATTGGCATTCGATAAGGCCGGCGATCTGATGGTCGTTTCTTACGCTGGAAATGGCACGGTGTACAGCTTTCGCCCGGATGCGCCTGCCGATTCCATCGCCCTTATTAAGCCAATCCCTGCAGCCCCTCGCGCCAGAATGTCACCCGTGCTGCCCGTCGATTATTGGAGAAATGAGAACGACTTCGTGCAGGCCGTATCGGCGCCGAAGCCCTACCAATATATTTCGCCGGATCGCACCACTTTTATTCCAGCCGGAGAAGATTTTGTAAACGGCGCGCTCTATTACGGGACCAAAATGGCGGATGTATTGCGGGCTTTCAGTCTCGCGAAAGCAGGGCAGGGTAAGCCATTCTATGTAACCGATGAATCGCAGGAAAAAACTTATTCCGCTTCTGTAAAGCCAGATGGCACGTTGTACGACCTAAAACTTTTTACCGAAGAAGGGGGCGAGAGCGTAGCGCAGGACGCCGCCGGAAACGTTTATCTGGCGGCGGGGAACATCTATGTGTACGATCCCTCCGGGAAGAAGATCGATGAAATCGACGTTCCAGAACGCCCGATCGATTTGATTTTTGGCGGCAAAGACGGACGAACGCTGTTCATCCTGACCCATCGTTCCCTGTACACGGTGCACACGAAGATGGTGCAAAAATAGCGATAGAAAGCGCCTGATGCTGGGTCGTTAAGATGTGACCCGTTCGACGCGCAGGGCAAGAATGTCATCCTGCTGGCCGAAGTTTTGCGCGGCGGTTGCGACTTCGGCGGCGGTGATGGGCTGTCGCAGCATTGCGTGAATGCGCTCGAAGCCGAAGAGCTGACCCTGCTCGTCCTGCGCCTCGGCGATCCCGTCGGACATCAGCATCAGCGTGTCGCCCGGAGCGAGTTGGAAGCGCATGAGGGAGAACTCAGCCTGCTCGATCATGCCCAGCGGCAGCGCGCCTTCCATCGCCAACTCTTTTCCGTTGAGATAGGGCGGCAGGTGTCCGGCGTTGGCCAACGTGACCGCGCCGTCGGCGGCGATGCGCAGCGCGAGACACGTCGCATGGGCGTGGCCGCGGCCACAGAGCCTTTTGTTCAGCGTTTGCAATACGTACAGCGGGTCGAAGCTAGTGTCAGCAGCCGTGCGGATCGCGCCGACGATCAGCGCCACCAGCATTCCGGCCTGCAATCCCTTGCCGGTCACGTCACCCACGACGATCAACACGCTGCCGTCGGTTGCGTGCGGAATGATCTGGAAGAAATCGCCGCCCACTTCCCGCGCCGGACGATACTCGCTCTCAATGGTCAGCCCCGGCACCTGCGGCCGTTCCGCAGGAATCAGCACCTGCTGCACCTCCTGCGCCTGTTTTACATCCAGCGCCATCTCCCGCTGCTGCCGCAGGGAGAGCAGCAATCTCCGCAGCAGCAGGACAAAGATGGCCGCCGCCAGGGCCACACTGGCGATCAGTTCAAGCGATGCCTGTGTGCCGAAGGGAAACCAGACCACGCGGACACGCAGGATTTCCAGCTCGTTCTGAAACTGCGAAATCCCCATCAAAACCACGGCGGGCAGCGCCAACCAACCCTCCCGCCCCTGCTGGCGGATGCCCCGGATGACGATCAGCACCAGCAGCAGGAGGAACAACAGCCGGATGCCCAGCGATGCAAGGTGAAAGGTCGCGCTGACAGGGTGCGAAATGGCGGTAACGAAAAAGTTTTCTCCGAGGGCCTCGGAAAGCATATACAGCAGCGTCAGACCGGCGATGGCCTTCGGCATCCACGCCGGGCTGCGCAGCCGGAACCAGACCCACCACACCATTACCCACCCACCTAAAGTAAGCGGATTCAGAAATACAGCCAGTGTCAGGTTCCAGGCCGACTCCGCAAGCTGCGTCCAAGCGGTGAGGCACAACATGGCGCTGTAGAGCGCCGTCAGCAGGAAGACTGCCGCTAGCCACAGATACACCGGATCGGAGCGGTCGAACAGGACCAGGCTGCATGCCAGAACGGCCAAGAGGAAAAATAGCGCCGCTACGATCGCTACGGATGCCCAGGCGCGGACCAGCTCGAACCATGCCAGTTGGTTGCGCGCAGCAACCATGCTGTCTTCGCCCAGCAAAGGCGTGAAGTGGATGCCGCCAGCATCGGGGACGAACGTCAACGTGTTGGGTTCCATCCAGACGCGGAAGGCCAATAACTGCGTGGTCGGCTCTGTGCTGTCGCCGCCGCTGGTTCCGGCCTGCGGCAGGAAGAACATCATCGGCTCGGTTTCATAGACCACTGGCCGCAGGCCCTGTCCGCGGAACTTGCCGAAGCTGCCCAGCAATTTTCCATTGGCAAAAACCTGGTAGGCGTCGTCCACGTCCGAGGGGCCAGCCAGCGCCAGCTTTTCTCCAGGCCGCGCTGCCGTCTGCACCCGGATGCGATACCAGGCCCAGCCCCAGTAGCCGGGATGGCCCTTGGCTGTCCAGCCCGGCACGTAGCCTGATGATCCATCATATGGATCGAAGCTGCCCGCCTGGGGCGTCAGATCCACCGTCTCCCATTGCGAGTCGTCGAAGTCCGGATCGGCCCAGGCAGGATTGTCGCCAATGTGAAACTTCCACGGACCGTTCAGCGCGACGATGGACTGGCCCAGCGTGACCTGCACGGCGGGTTTTGTTGCAGAAGGGGTGGGCTTGCTCTGCGCGAAAACATGCAGAGCGAAGAGAGACAATAGCAAAAGAGAGAACCGAAAGCGTCGCATCCTCCGGTCCGGACTCAATCGAACGCAGCGCAGGCGGCGGCTTCATCCGGGTGGAGCTTGGTGTATTTCGTGATGCCCACCATAGTGAAGACCTTTTGAAAATGGGGTGTCAATCCAAAGGTCTGGATGGCCTGGCCTTTCTTGCTGGCGGCGTACATCAGTTGAATAATGAGTGCGATGCCGCTGGAATTGAGATATTCCACCTTGGAGAAGTCCAGCAAAATGCGCTGTGAAGTCTCTGGCGAAAGACCTTCATACGTGCCGAGGACAACGGCCTCCGATGTACTGGTAATGTCGCCGACGAAGCGCAAAACGGTGATCGGGTTGCCGGAGGAACCCTTCACTTCCGCCATCTTGACTTGCGTCCCTTGCTCCTGCATGTGTTGCTCCATTTATTATTCCGCCTTTCTCATTCGAATCACCAGACGCGCATAGCTGCCGCTCGGCGGCGAACTGACCCACTCCGCCTCATCCACCAGCGCCTGGATCAGGAACATTCCCATGCCACGGCTGGCTTCTTCTCCATGCATTTTTTTATCGATATCGGGAGTGTGGACATGGCTGGGCGGTCCGGTCCCAGTATCGAGCACCTTGACCTCCAGCGAGGTTTCATCCATGGACAAGACCACGCCGACATTCAGCGTCTCATCCAGTTGATTGCCATGTTCCATGGCATTGATGCAGGCTTCTGCCACAGCGGTCCTCAGGTCTTCAATGCGGTCTTCCGCAAACCCCATCAACTTTGCGACGCTGGCCGCCGTGTTCATGGCAACTTTCTCGTAGCCCAGGCGCGATGGTAGACGCAGCTCAATGCTATTCCCCGTTTTTTCGATCACATCATCTCTCCTCATGGCTGTCTGCCCCTGAGCTTTGTCTCCCAATGATCAGCGCAGTCATATCGTCTGTCAGCGATTCCTGGCTGGAGAATTCGTCCAAAGTTTGCCAGAGTGAGTCCAAAATAACCTTTGCATCGGTACTGCGACAAGCATGAAATGTCTGGAGCAGGCGTTCCTGGCCGAATTCTTCGGAACCTCGGAACACTTCCGTCAAGCCGTCGGTGTAGAGTAACAGCTTTGCCTGCTCCACCAATACATATTTTTCTGTAGCATATCTGGAAATCGGCAGCATGCCTACAGGAGTTCCGCTGGCCTGAATCATTTCTGGCTTTTGTTTCCCATTGATGAGCAGCCCCGGATTGTGGCCGGCATTGACCACTTCCAGAGTATGGGTTTTCGGGTTGAACCGGAGGAAAATCGCCGTTACATAGCGGCGGCGCGACTCTTCTCCCTCCCCGTAATGCAGCCCGTTCAGGTGCGCGGCCATCTCGGCCAGATCCATGTCGGAGTGGGCGATGGCGCGGTAGGCGGACCGGAATGCGCTGCCTACCAGCGCCGAGGCCAGGCCTTTGCCGGCAACGTCGGCCACCACCATCATCAGTTCCCCGGAGGGCAATGGAAGAATGTCCAGATAGTCCCCGCCCACTTCATAACAGGTCTGCGAGCGGCCCGCGATGCTGTAACCCGGAACATTGGGGATCGATTGCGGCAGCAGGCTTCGCTGGATGTCGCGCGCCGAGGCGAGGTCCTGCTTCACACGCTCGATGTCCAGTGTGCGCTCATGATAGCGGGCGTTCTCGATGGCGACTGCGGCCTGGATGGCCAAATTCTCAAGAAAATCCTGCTCGTAGAGAGAGAGCGGCGCTCCATCCCGCGTAATCACGACCATCTCCGTCAGGACTGCGCCGCCATGGTCGTGCAGTGGAAACCGGAAGCAGCCCCGCTTTGGATCGGATGAAGGTGGATGGAGCAGAAACCGGGGTGGAATCTCTCCATAAGAAAATGGAAAGGCGGTGAAGAACGCCCCCGCCATCTCCAACTCACGCACGGTGATCTGGAGCACGCTGCGCAGAACTCGGTCGAGCTCAATGGTGCTGTGGATTTTGTGGCTGGTATCGAGCAACGCCTGCAGGCGCACGATCTGCTGCTGCAGGTGGAGACTGCCTTCGAGTTCCATTACCGACTCCTTATGGTTGTACCCATGCATCATCCCACAGCGAGGGCGGGTTCTGCTTTGGGAACCCTCGTTTCTGTGCCCTCGCGCACGATGCGCAGCACTAGAATATCGTCCCGCTGGCCGAAGTTTTGCGCTGCGGTGGCCATCTCCGCGGCGGTGACGGGCGCTTGCAGCATCGAGAGCACGCGCTCAAAGCCGAAGAGATGGCCGTGGCCGTCCTGCGCTTCGGCGATGCCGTCGGACATCAGCACCATCGAATCGCCCGGTCCGAGCGAAAAGCCGCCGGTGGAAAAATCCGCATCCGGCACTACGCCCAGCGGCAATGCGCCCTGGATGGCCATTTCCTTTCCGTTCACATAGGGCGGCAAATGCCCGGCATTTGCGTACTGCACGCGGCCATCGCCGTCGATATGCAGCACGACGCAGGTAGCCAGGGCGTGCTCCCGTCCGCAGAGCCGCTGGTTCAAGGCGTTCAGCATCTCGGTCGGCCCCCATCCCGCCTGTACGCAGGTACGGATGGCCCCCACCAGCAGCGCGACCAGCATCCCGGCCTGCGCGCCCTTGCCGGCCACGTCTCCCACGACGACCAGCACGCTGCCCGCATCCTTGCCTTCTCCGGGAATGATCTGGAAGAAGTCGCCGCCCACCTGGCTGGCCGGGCGGAATTCGCTTTCAATCCGGTAGCCGGGCACGGCGCTGAGCTGCTGCGGCATCAGCACCTGCTGCACCTGCTGCGCCTGCTTCAAGTCCAGTTCGATGGCCTGCTGCCGCCGTTGGGAAACGCGGAAGCGGCGCAGCAGAACGAGGGAGAGACACACCATCATGGCGAAATCTGTCATCTGCACAAGATCGAGCCGGATTCCGAATGGGAACCACCGCGTCGGTATGTGCAGCATCCCGAGCGCAGGATCCAGATTTGGAATTGCGTAAAACAGGAGCGCCAGAAAGAGCACCCCGCTTTCCCGCTGTGGACGCCGCCAGCCGAACCAGGCGATCAAAACGAGCAATGCCAGATCGAATGCGCTAAAAGCAAAACTTTCGATTGTGTCTGCGATAAACACGCCGTGCGCTGCGCTGCCGCGCAGCAGCAGAATCTGGAGGAGTAAATATGTCGCACTCACGCCGAGGACCAGAACGACGATGGTGTTGCGCAGCCATTTCTTGTCCTGTAGGCCGAAGAGTGTCCACCATGTCATCAGCCACAGGCCGACATCGATTGGCCGGGCCACACTGACAAGGACAGATTCCTGCAGACTCGTCATC
>DAHUZH010000080.1 GCA_027306695.1 Acidobacteriaceae bacterium | reverse complement strand
GATCGAGGAACTGCGCGTGCTGGCCGATCGTTGGCGCGTGCATTGCAACACGGTCAGGCCACACTCGTCGCTGGGCTATAAGCCGCCCGCACCGGCAGCATGGCTGACCGCAAACACCACCGGGCATGGAGAAGTGGAAACCGCTACGCGCTTTCCACTTCTCCACACCCCCGACTGCGGCGAGATAACTAACCCGCTCGTTGCGCTACACTAACTATCCAACTGGTACAAAACATCGGGCAGGCCACTTCACTATCGTTTACCGTTTGGCTTGAGGAGCAGAATGCACTGTTGCGATTGGATAAAGTTGGTCTCTTCCACTTCCGATTCCGTCATGATGAGCAGATGTACGGGCCAGTCGTTGCATACCGTTGCCATCTCCTGACGAATGGCGGACGCCCGTTCCACGTCGGCACAAACTGCCAGCACATCGATGTCGGAAAACGAATTACTCTCGCGAAAGAACGAGCCGAATCCGTACCACGCTGTATGGGATGGATTGTCGGCGTGGATGGCTACTAGGATGTCCTGATATGCGGGATTGTCGCTCATCGAGAGCCGAGCCTTCCGAGGAACTGACGCCAAGCCAGGATCGCAACCTGCATCGTCTTTGCGGTTTCTAACGCATCTTTGGTTGGAGTGCCATTCGGATTGGTCATCAAGACGATATCGAAAGGGCCATAGTTCGTGCGTGCCGTTCGCACGTGTTCAGCGGTCAACTCGTACTCATTGAGAAGTACGACGCGCAGGGACTTCATCCCTGGACGATGAACCGTATACACCCTGTCGTATTCCTGGTCGAAATGGCTGACGTTACTATGCTGGTCCAGCCCACGCTCGACGAACGCGTTCTCCTTCTTGATGAAGAGACTCACATCTTCCAGCTTCTGGTGGATCGCTGACATCAGTTCGCCGATCCCACCGAATGCGCAATCATGGTTGCGGGCTGTTGCGATACCAGATTCCGTCCAAATGCCATTCTTAGGGACGTTTACGACGAAAGAGACTGACCGTGCGTCCTCCAGTAATGGATCAAGAATCTCATAAGTGACTCTCGATGCAGAGAGAACCAATACCTCGAAGGACGGCAGACGGTCTTCCCTATTGACGCGAAAGGTAAACGGGCTCGTCACCTTGGTGCTGCTTGCGTCGGTTGTCTCGGCGATCCTGTCTGCTACCCACGCGGTCGTATCCTGGGGCGGTCTAGGCATGTTGCTCTCCATCGGTCACGATTGAGTCCATTTCCGTTGGAAAGCGGCGCTGAACCCCTAAAGCAATGTCGGTCAGATGGTGCGCTTCCAGGTCGAGTATGTGTTGCCGGAACAGCTCAAGCGTTCTCGACTCATTCGGCACAAGGTGGTTCCGGTTCACGTCCAGGATCGCAAGGATGCGCCTGTTGTTAGGAATAATCCTCTCTCGCATGTACCGCTGCCAGGTGGATGCCATCTCGCTTTCGGGGTTCTCCTGATATCCAGCATCCGGGCCGTATTCGTCGAAGATGACGCGGTTTTGCAGTAATAAAGGCTCTATTGCCGATCGTACATCCTTACGTTCCGGCAGGGTGACCGCCCCAAACATCTGATCGAGCCTAGCCTGCTGATTTCGTTTCCAGCTGACTAGTAGTGCGTCTGGAAATTGGCCGGGCGCCTTGTCGATGAGGGTATGGCAGTTGGCGCAGAGCAAAATGAGATTTTCAAAGGCACCCCGGTCGGCCGCAGACATGGCATCGACTGCGCGTGGCCCTTGATTGCTGGCGGCCAAGATATGGGCCATTTCTGCGATGTGGATGCGATCTGTTCCAGCGGAGATAAACAACGGACGGTAGCAGGCAGGATTCTGGCAATAGCCTGCGGATGCCGCGAATAGGCGAAGTGCGGTAGTGCGATCTGGGGCAGCGGCACCGCGTGGGCAACTCATCGTTCACGGCTCTCTTTCAGTGGAACCAATTTTAGGGCAGCCCAATTCTCCTGCGCTACTGCGTTGTGTCAGCGGTAGTGGAAGACTGTTCATTGGCGGCATTGAGTTTGCGCCAGTCTTCTATTTCCTTTGCCTTCTGGCTGTCGGCGGTCTGCCGCAATTGCTGATACTTCAGCAACGCGGCGTGGGCATCGGCGGGGCGGCCCATTTTGCGATAAATCTGGCCCAGTTCATACCATGCGCGCCGTTGCACTTCTCCCGGGACGGAGGTAGCGCGCTGTAGTTCGGCAGCGGCCTGATCGACGTTTCCTTCCCCGGCCAGTCCTCGACCAAGGTAATAGTCGGCAACCGTGGGTTTGCCATAGATTTTGACCACCTGTTCCAGCAATGGTACGCCGGATTTTTCCTCGCTGCGATCCACATCCACGCTGCCTAGGTTGTACATGGCGATGGGGTTGCCTGGCGTGAGTTGCAATTGTTGCGCGAAGGCTTTTTGGGCCAGGTCTAACTGCCCGATCTTGCGGTATTCCTGCCCTAATCCTTCGTAGAGGTCCGCTTCTTTGGGATCAATCTTGATAGCAGCCTGGTATTCATCGATGGCTTGCTTGTGCTGCTCGGCTTCGGCGTCGATCTGCGCGTTGAGTCGATGCACGCGCCAGGAGGTGGGATCGAGGCGGTACATCTGCGCATAGCTCTGCTTGGCAACAGCCATGTGGGCCTGTCCGCGATAGTCCAGGATGTTCAAATCTTTTGGGTTAAGGTCTGCAGCGCGATCCAGCGGCCCTGTGGCCTTTTCCGGATGGCCGGAGTTCAACTCGACGATCCCGAGCCACAGAAGGGCCTGAGAGTTGTTGGGGTCCTCGGCAGTCTCCTGTTGCAGATCCTCCAGGGCCTTATGGATGTGGTTGCTCTGGTATTCCGCGATGCCCAGAAACATGTGAGCGCCGGGCGATTTAGGGTCGATCTCCAGCGCTTTACGGATGGAAGAAGTCGCCTCTTGCAGCTTACCTTGTTTCAGTTGCGCCAGTCCTAAATCAAGATATGCGGGCGCAAAGTCAGGAGCTATTTGCGTGGCCTTGCGGAAGGCAGCTTCCGCAGTTGCCGCCTGGCCGGCCTGCATGGCAGTCGCGCCCTCGCGGAAGAATTCTTGAAGCTGCGGTGTCTGCTCCTGCGCGCGGGTGGCGATTGCGGTAAGCAGAAAGACGGTGAAGAACACCGACACACGGTAAACAAATTCACGCATGGATGAAATTTACGCCAGAACAACCGAGGATGGAAGTGTGCAGGCCCGGTTTGAGATTTGAGCGCAGCAGGCGCAACTTATTTTTTTTGCGATACGATAAATGCAAGATTTGGATCGACAGCATGGATTTGCTGCGTATCTGTGTGTGGAGTCCGCGTCATGGATACTCTATATTTCTGCTGATGGCATAATGACTGGCAGCTCGAAGTGCCTGATTTGAAAATTCATCTTGGGAGCCAACGGAGACAGTACCATTCGAGGGGAACCGCCATAGCAAACCCGGGCCCTTATGCCAATTTCAGATCAGGAGCAGTCCAGTTGCAATCGCAAAGATTTCTTGCCGCAGGTATTCTGATCGCAGCCCTGATTGTCTTAACAAACGTTCTGACTTCCGCACAGGAGTCATCGGGTGGAGGGGCCAGCACCGGCGGCTCCCACGCTGCTGTCCATGATGCGCAGAACCGCCCTATCACTGCGGGAGGTTTTGTTGACTCCGGACCGATCATCTTCCAGAATGTCAGCCAGCAGGCAGGCCTGACTGCATGGCGTCATGTCATGGGCACGCCGCAAAAGCAATTCATCATTGAAACGAATGGCTCCGGCGTTGGCCTGATCGACTATGACAATGACGGTTGGTTAGATATTTATCTGGTAAACGGATCGACCTACGATGCGGAGCAGGGAAAAACCACGCCACCCCATGCTGCGCTTTTTCATAACAACCACGATGGCACATTCACCAATGTCGCCGAAAAAGCAGGCGTCACCAATGACCGCTGGGGCTTCGGTGTAGCCATCGGCGACTTCGACAATGACGGCTGGCCAGACATTTATGTCAGTAACTTCGGCAAGAACCGCCTTTACCGGAACAATCGCGATGGCACATTCACGGACGTTGCAGAAAAATCCGGTGTAACACTCGGCAACTGGTCTACGGGCGCCACTTTCGGCGACTATGACGGGGACGGGCATCTGGACCTGTTCGTTCCAGGCTATGTTCATTATGACTTCAGCAATCCGCCGATCCCGCACTCCAAGGCTGTGAATTACAGCCTATGCCAGTTTCGCGGTGTAAGCGTTATGTGTGGCCCGCGCGGCCTGCTCGGCGAGCAGGACCACCTCTTCCACAATAATGGTGACGGAACCTTTACCGATGTGAGCCAGAAAGCCGGAGTCAGCGACCCAAACAGATACTATGGCTTTACCGGCGTTTTTGCGGATCTAAACAATGACGGCAAAGTAGATTTAGTGGTCGCCGACGATTCCACCCCGAATTATCTCTACCTCAACAAAGGTAATGGGACCTTCGAGGACGATAGCTACGCTTCAGGATTCGCGCTCAACCAGGAGGGCCGGGAAACGGCAACCATGGGGATCGCTTTGGGCGACTATGAAAACAACGGTCTGCTGGACATCCTGACTACGGATTTTTCCGATGACTATAAAGTCCTGTACCACAACGATGGCGACGCGAATTTCAGCGATGTGAGTTACCACATGGGAATCGCCCAGGAAGGCATCCCGTTCCTCGGCTGGGGCGTCGGGTTCATCGACTATGACAATGACGGCTGGAAAGACATCCTAATGGTCAACGGCCATGTCTATCCTGCCGTCGATCGATACGACTGGGGCAGCACTTTTGCCGAACGTCCACTTCTTTTCCATAACATGCAGGGAAAGCATTTCGATTATGTACCCCCGGTCAAGGGTTCTGGGCTGGCAGTTGTTGTTCCCGGCCGCGGGGCCGCTTTTGGAGATCTCTTCAATGACGGCAAGATCGATGTCGTCATCAATGTCATCGACGACCATCCGGTGCTGCTTCGCAATGTCAGCAAAGATGGAAATCATTGGGTGGAATTGAAACTGGTGGGTGGCCCCAAAAGTCCACGAGATGCGCTCGGCGCGACCGTTTATCTGACGGCCAACGGCATGCGCCAGCGGGACGATGTCCTCAGCGGCGGTAGTTATATGTCCTCCAACGACCAGCGTGTGCATTTTGGCCTGAGACAGGCGGTCAAAGTGGAGGAGGTGGAGATTCACTGGCCCAGCGGCGCGAAGGAAAAGCTCCGGCTTCCTGCCGTGGACCGTATTTTCACTATTGAAGAAGGGAAGGGAATCACGGGTGTACTCTGCACACAGTGCAAACCAAAATCAATCATGAAAAAGGGTAGATGATGATGCGGGTGCAAACTATATTTCGGATGCTTGCCTGCGCTGCAATTGCCAGTGCTCTCTATTGCGTTCAGGCGCAGACGAACATACCCTCATCGGAACTGGTGCCCGCCCGCTTCGTGGACACTACCGCTACTTCCGGCGTGCATTTCCAGCACCAGGCGTCCCACACTGCCAACAAATACCTGATTGAAACCATGGGCTCGGGGGTTGCACTTTTCGATTACGACCATGATGGGCGACTGGATTTATTCGCCGTGAATGGAGCGCCCTTCACTTCGCCGGTCGCCAAGGGGACTGTTCCTCAAAAGACCGGGCCGAAGTATTGGAACCGTCTTTACCATAACAACGGCGACGGCACTTTCACCGATGTGACTGAAAAAGCAGGGCTGCAAGGCATCGGTTATGGCATGGGTGTGGCCGTTGGCGATTACGACAACGACGGCAATGAAGACCTTTACGTTACTGCTTATGGCGGGAACCGCTTGTATCGCAACAATGGCAACGGAACTTTTACCGATGTAACAGAAAAGGCCGGTGTTGGCGGCAGTGGCTGGTCAACGTCCGCTGCGTGGGTGGATCTCGACGGAGACGGCTATCTTGACCTGGTTGTTCTCCGCTATATCCAGTGGGACTGGGATGATCTCTGGTGTGGTCAGCATCAGCCCGGATATCGCGGCTATTGTCATCCCGATGTGTTTCAACCCATCGTTATGCTGGTCTACCACAACAATGGTGACGGCACATTTACCGAGGAGGCGCACAAGCTGGGCCTCGACAAGCCTGGCAAGGGGCTGGGCATCGCCATTGCGGACTACGACCGTGACGGCCATATCGATCTTTTTGTCGCCAATGATTCGATGGAGGAGTTTCTCTACCACAACAAAGGGGACGGGACGTTTGAAGAAGTCGGACTGGACACGGAGGTGGCCGTCGATGGGGAAGGACGCACATACGCCGGCATGGGCGTCGATTTCTCCGATTACAACAATGATGGTTTGCCGGACCTGGTCATCACCAACCTGGCAAACCAGAAATATGCTCTCTACAAGAATTCCGGAGACGGGACGTTCAGTTACACCAGCTATATGTCAGGTCTCGGCGGTATGACGCTTTTGCATTCCGGCTGGGGCGTGCGTTTCATCGACTATGACAACGATGGCTGGAAAGACCTTCTCGTTGCGCAAGGGCACGATCTCGACAATGTCGATCTCACTTTCCCGCAAATCCACTATCGGGAACACTTCATGGTGGCGCGCAATATAGACGGGAAAAAATTTGTCGATGTCTCTTCTGTCTCTGGGCCGGTATTTCAGCAGCGCTGGGTTGGGCGGGGAATGGCCATCGGCGACATCGACAACGATGGCCGCATGGATGCCGTTGTTACCGAGAATGGAGGGCCGCTCCACATCCTGATGAATGAGACGGAGACCGGCAACCACTGGATTGGGGTTAAATTAATTGGCCACAAAAGCAACCGCGACGGCATTGGAGCAGTCATTAAAGTCGTGACCTCCACCGGACCACAGTGGGAGACAGTCACCACTTCGGTCGGCTATCTCTCTTCGAGCGACCCGCGCGCGCACTTCGGCCTTGGGAAAGACTCCGTAGTCAAGAGCATGGAGATACGCTGGCCCAGCGGCATCGTGCAGGCCCTCAGTAATGTAGCAGGAGACCGCTATGTCCCGATTGACGAACCGGTCGGGAAAGCAAAACGGTGGTAAAGATTTTCATGCAAATTGCAGGCTGTCATTTTCTCTTCAATGTCAGTACCGTTACGCTCTCATGAGGGAAAGTGTAATGGAGTCGGCCTCCATGCACCGGGGCCGTGCTGCGGACCGCGACAACATGGTTAGGGTCGTCCTCACTATTGCCGTCATAGAGGCTCGGCGCATCCAGCGTTTCGACCTCTGCGACTGGCTGCGCTGCAAACCCATCCAAACGGACATCGGTTGCCATGTCACGTGTTAAATGACGGTTCACGATGAAGAGGGTCAGCGTGTCGCCGCTGTCGTTGAGTGCGGCGACCGCATCCAGGTAAGGAACGTTCGCGATCTCCGGCAGCCGCGAAACGCCATTGTGGACGCTGTAGGTCCCACCATCGTTTGTCACGGAGACAGGCCGGGTAGCATCCGCGCTCGCATACATCTGGAAGGCGTAATAGGCTGGTGACGCATATACCTGGCTGCGCTTCTTCCAGATCCCGGCAAACTCCATGATCCCGGTCATGTCGGAGATGGGCACAATGTCGGCATTTCGGAAAAGCAATTGCCGATTCGACATAACGCCTGCCAAAACGATAGAGTTATGAACTTAAAGCGATTTCTTATTTGCGAGGAACCGAATTGTATGCGTTTTCATGTCAAAGTTTTCTGGCTGTGCCTTGTCGTGTTGCTTTCGATTTCTCCACTATTAGCGCAATCCAGCCCATTGGCTGCCACGCCGCCAATGGGTTGGAACAGTTGGAACCATTTTGCCGGGAAGGTGACGGACGCGGATGTGCGCGCCGCCGCCGATGCCATCGTGGCCAGCGGGATGCGCGATGCCGGGTATATCTATGTCAACATCGACGACACTTGGGAAGGCCAGCGCGATGCGCAAGGAAACATCCAGTCCAACAGCAAGTTCCCGGACATGAAGGCGCTGGCGGATTATGTACATTCCAAAGGTTTGAAGCTGGGGATTTATTCTTCGCCGGGACCTAAAACCTGCGCCGGATATGAAGGCAGCTACGGCCATGAGCAACAGGACGCGAACACATACGCCAAGTGGGACATCGATTACCTGAAATACGACCTTTGCAGCTATACACGAATCATGAAACAGGAGTCGAACGGCGACCACGAGAAGGCATGGATGATGATGCAGCAGGTCTACGAGAAAATGCATCAGGCCCTGCTGAACACCCACCGGCCCATAGTTTTTAGCCTATGCCAGTATGGCTGGGACGCCGTCTGGAGCTGGGGGCCGAAGGTGGGCGGCAATCTGTGGCGCACCACGGGTGACATTAGCGACAACTATCGCAGCATGACGATGATTGGGTTCTCGCAAGCTGGCCTATCCAAATACGCAGCTCCCGGCCACTGGAACGACCCGGACATGCTGGAAGTGGGCAACGGGCGCATGTCTCCCGACGAATATCGCACACATATGAGCCTGTGGGCCATGTTGGCGGCTCCGCTGCTGGCTGGCAACGACCTGAGCAAGATGGATGACACGACCAAGAGCATTCTGATGAACAAGGAAGTGATTGCCGTCGATCAGGATCCGCGTGGCGTCCAGGGCGATCGCCTCCATGCGACTGGGCCGTTTGAAGTCTGGATGAAGCCGCTGAGTGGCGGCGCCAAGGCGGTGGCGCTCTTCAATCGCAGCGGATACGCTTATCCCATCACCGTGCATTTCAGCGACATCGACTTCCGCGGCTCTGTCCATGTGCACGATCTGTGGGCGCACAAAGATCTTGGCACGCTGCAAAACTCCTATACAGCCGTTGTTCCCAGCCACGGGGTCGTGATGCTGCGGCTCTCCGAATAGCAGGTTCGGAGGTCGCAACAATCTCACCACAATTTGCCGGAGTCCGCCTGTTCGTGGACCAGCGCAATATAGCCTTTGGAGTCGAACTTTTTCCCGGTCGAGCTGCCGGACATATAGCGAATTTTGCCGAAGATGGGGCGGTCGAACCATGGCCGGTCGTGTTTGCCTGCAATTGCCCACGCGATGCCCGCGTAGCCATTCGGGTCGCGTCCGTCGAGTTCGTAGCGGTCGTTCAACGTGACTGCATTTGCGAACGCGATGGCTGGATTCGGCGACCATTCCAGAATTTTTTTCGCCCAGTACATGCGCATGTAGTTGTGCATCCAGCCGAAATGCACCATTTGCAACTGCGACGCATTCCATATCTCATCATGGGTTTCGCCGCGCTCCATCTGTTCCAGCGAGTAGTTCCACTCGCGTCGGTCCTGCGCATGTTCGGCCAGCGATTGGCTGGCCCACGGCTCCGCGCACTCCACGGAATCGTAATTCGGTGTGTATTTCACGAAGTTAACGGCCAGCTCGCGCCAGACGATCAGCTCGTTAAAGAAC
This sequence comes from Acidobacteriaceae bacterium, assembly GCA_027306695.1. Lineage (GTDB taxonomy): Bacteria > Acidobacteriota > Terriglobia > Terriglobales > Acidobacteriaceae > JAKAAZ01. The sequence continues at coordinate 7,656 of DAHUZH010000080.1, read as the reverse complement.
GAATCGCGCGCTTTGGTCAGGGATGTATTTTTTTGGGTAGCGGCGTCCACTGCCAGCGCGATTTCCATGGGCCCAATGTGTCCGAAGTGGAGATACGGCGATAGTCGGCTGGTGCCATCGACAGTCGGCTGGTTACGCTGCTCGTCATAGTTCTCCAGTACATGTTCGACGAAAAATTTCAGCCGCTTGCACGCGGCGTGTGAACCGCCGGTAAAACTTTCAGATGGTCCGATCGAGCGGTCGAACTTCTTCCAACCCTCAGTAATGTCACTGGTGGTGGGATAGCTGTCGAAGTTCTTCGGACGTTTCCACCCGTATTGCGCCCTGGGGTTTTTCAGCGGATGCAGATAATTTGGAAGCTCTTTATACAGACGGGGCCGCAGGACATACGCCGCATATTGCGCTTTGGGAAACAGCTTGCTGGGTACGACCACGTCTGCATCGACCGTCCAGAAGGGGATGCGCAGGCGTTTCGCAATTACCCGCCGCCAGCGCTCTGGCTCGCGGCAGGGATTTTCGTCGCCAATCAGGATGGCCGCGTTCACCTCCTCCAGTAGCGCGTCGAGCGAGTTGTCCGGCGGTCGCCGCACTACAAAGGAGATGTTGCGCTCGGCTAGATCGGCTTCTATGTCCGGCAGGCCTTGGTTCAGAAAAATGTAATGCCGCAAATTGGCATTGGGAAAGTTGGAGATGGCAGAAAAATACACAAGTAACGGGAGGCCGAGTTCATTCGCGATATTGACAGCGCAGTCCACCGCCGCGTTGTGCAGACCGCGCTCGGCACGCTGCATCCAATACACCACGCATGCACCGCCAGGCTTCGGTGGCCCGTCCCGGCGAACCGTGATGCGCATGTCGGTTGCGAAATTTTGCAGGGCCGCTGGAGCGGATGGAGTGCAGGCAGCTTGGACTTCAGGCATCGGAACGGATTCCCTTCCTGCGATTCTAAGAGGGAACGGCACTTCCGAGCATCCCTATCGAGAGAATGAGAGCAACCTGTTTCTAGCGCATGAAAGAAAGCAGGCTGAGTCGCGGAAATGGCCAACAGGGAGGGAACAGCATCCCCTAAAAGCGCAAATCCACCGGAGAAAAGCCGATCGTTTTCGCATTGCGTTCGACCCACAGGAACAGGGTCTTGGGGTTGTCGTTGACACGGACCCCAATCACCACGCCTGTACCGTATTCCTTTGTCACAAGGATTTTTGCTTTCGTAATCGTGCCGTATTCGCCGGACGGTCCCCAGTCTGAAACAAACTCTTGATAGGGGTACAGTTTGTACTGGTCAGGATGCTGCTGCCACTGCGAATCGTTGTTCCAGATGCCAAAAGCGCGAGAGTAATCCTTGGCCTCAACCGCCTGGAAAAACTTGTTGACGCGATGCTCCTCCGGCCAGTTCCAGCTGTACCAGGTAAAGAAGGCGATGAAAGGGATGGCGATGATGATGCCAATAATGATGTTGCGGCGAATGCGTGCCTTGTGGGCGTCGTACTCGGGTGCGTCGAGCAGCGTCATGGCGTCATTGTAAGGCTTCGCGGCATTGGAAGGAAAATAACTGGAAGCGGAGGCGTAGGTTCAGCGAGCGCTAACCATGGCCGATTGCCACGGCCTTCATTTTTCCAGCGGCTTGAGGTAATAATGGCCGGCCAAGGGTTTCCAATCTGTAGTTGGGGCTGGCGGTAGCTCAAAATAGCCGACAATTGCCTGCGCGCCAGTCGTTCGCAGTGCTGCAATCACTGCCGCTTTATTCGGGAGCGCTTGCCACATTTTCTCTCCGTCTCCCATGTCCGTCACGTACCTGGGATCGAAAATTTCAGATGTTATGTGAACGCCAGCGAGCCGGGCCCAGTACGATCCAGTGTTGCAGGCGCGGAAGCATGCCACCGTGCTGCCCAGCACGATTCCGGCTTCGTGCAGTTTTCTAGCAGTCTCAAATTCTTCCGTGTTGTTCCATCCGCGACCACTACCGCTAAAGATGGTGGCTTGTCTCATTTGCGCGACGCTTTGTGCGCCAAGCAGCAGAATTGCGATCCCCATGAACATCGTTGCGCCCTGGGCCATGCCGCGCATTGAACCATTTTGCAGGATGAGCAATCCCAAGGTCGCGATGCTGGCAAACCAGAACATTCCCGCGACATAGCGATCCAGAAAATGCACACATAAATACATGAGGAAGCAAAACGATAAAACGAAGTACAACAGAAACAACACGCGGCGCAGCGAACCTGACTTCACGATCCGCGCGCCCCACGCAATGGAGAAAATAAGCAGTGCAAGCACAAGCGAGTGAGATTCAACGAACGACCATAGTCGCCGCGACTGCTCCATGGCCAGCCGAAGCTGCAATCGCAGGCTGAAACGCGGGGCCACACCTTCATTGAAGTAACTCGGATCGAACCACGGCCCGTAGGTCGCGTTTGGAAAGTGCGCAAACGATACAACGCCTGGATTCGACATCATCTCAATCTGCGAATGTTTGAGATGGACATCCGCATGCCCGAAGCGGGCTGGTTGATTGTTGAGAAGATGCAGCGGCTCCGTTCCAGAGACGTACCAGGCGTAGTTCAGTCTTCCCGAATCGCCTGCATCGAAGCGTCCCTTTTGCACGGAGAGCGCCGCGAGGTAGGGTCCAGCAATCGTCGCAAATGCGGCCATTGCAATGAGCAGCCCCCATCCTTTCTGCTTCAGCCTGGATTCCCCAAAAAGATAAATCGCAAAAAGAAAAAACGTTATGAAGGCGATGATGAGGCCTGGAGATTTCACCAGGTAAGCCAGCCCAAAAAAAAGCCCCATCCCGATCGCAGGGCCTACGCCCTTGCTAGCCACCATTCTCAGCAGGCAGCCGAATGCCAGCAGCAGCAGGCTGGCGAATAGACCATCCACGCGAATTTTTCCAAGGCTGAACTCATGCTGCCAACTTAAAAATACGATTGCAAAGGCTGCAAGATAAAGCATGCTCGAGGGCAACATCCAGGCCGATTCGGCTGGGTGTTCGATGTTTGCATCGGTGCGAAGCAACAAGACCGATTGAACAAAAAATGCCCCGCATGCAATGGAAATCAAAAATATAAAGTAGTTGACCCAATAAAATACTGCCAGTTCATGCATCCGGTCCGCATGGGTCAAGAATTTTCCTAGCGCCAACAACGCAGGATAGCCAGGGTTCCACAGGCCATTTACGGCCTCATGCCATCTGCCATGCAGGATGGAACTGGCAATATCCATGTAAGAAACCGCATCTCCGTCGATTTGATAGGGATCGTAACGGACGTACCCCAGCATGATCAGGGCCATGGAGCCGACGTATGCCACAGGGAGCCACTTAAAAGTGTGCTTCATAGGTCGTAGCGGTTGTCCTGCTTCTCTCGATGCCTCTCCTGGGCCAGTTCGATCAGGCGGTCAATAAGCTGGCCGCACGAGAGGCCGCTGGCCTCCCACAGCTTGGGGTACATGCTGATGGACGTGAAGCCGGGCAGCGTATTCACTTCATTCAGATAAATTTTGCGCGGACGCGCGGCGCTCGATGCTCCCGGCTCCATCAAAAAATCCACGCGCGCCATGCCCGCGCAGTCGCAGGCGCGGAAAGCGGCGATGGCCATCTCGCGAATACGCTTGCTCTCCGCGCGAGTAATTTTGGCCGGGATGATCGCCTCCGAGCCTTCGCTAAGGTACTTCGCCTCGTAATCGTAGAACTCCTTGCACGGAACGATCTCGCCCACCACGGAGGCCTCCGGCGTGTCGTTGCCGAGCACGGCCACTTCCAGCTCGCGGGCCTTGCCGCGCTTGCCGCCCACGGCTTGTTCAATGACGATCTTGCGGTCGAAGCTGGCGGCCAGATCGAGGGCCGCATCCAGTTCGGCGCGATCATGCGCTTTGCTGATGCCGACCGAGGAGCCAAGGTTTGCCGGCTTCACAAACATGGGATAGCGCAGCGCTGCCTCAATGCTGCCCTTGATGCGATCTTTGGCGCGGCGCGGACTTTCCTGCCATTCGCGGCGCAACACGGTGACGTGCTTCGGGATGGGCAGCTTGGCTGCGGCGAACAGCCGCTTCATCACGTCCTTATCCATGCCCGCCGCAGAACCAAGCACACCCGAGCCGACATAGGCGATGTCGGCCAGTTCGAACAGTCCCTGCACCGTTCCGTCCTCGCCAAACGTACCGTGCAGCACAGGGAAAATCACATCGACGCCGAGAGATTTTTCTGCGCTGGCGCGCAGCGTGGCCAGAGAATTTCCTGGCTCCGTATGTGCGGGGACGTGCGGAACATGCACCTCTTCGCCATGTTCCAGCAACGCAGCGCCGGGAGTCGCCTCTGGATCGCCAGCGCGCAGGTGGTGCGTTTTGCGGGCAGGAGCAGGTAGCAGATGCGCGGCATCGCTGGCGGTCAGCCAACGGCCGTCCTTGGTAATGCCGATCAGTTGGACATCGTATTTCTTATGGTCGATGCTTTGAATCACCGATGCTGCGGACAGCAGCGACACTTCATGCTCGCCGCTGCGCCCGCCGAAGAGAATGCCTACACGTAGTTTTTTCATGAGAAAAGGTTCGGGAAAAGTTCAGTGTACTGCGGAGCGCTGTTAAGACGGCAAATGCTTCGCCAGGAAATTCATCGGAGATTATGAAGAAACAATCGATCTTCCTGCATCCATATTAGGAGAGAACACGAACCTGAAACGGAGGAAGCACGCGATGCAGCAAAGAACACTGGGAAAAAGCCTGAAAGTTTCAGCGCTGGGACTGGGATGCATGGGGATGTCTGACTTTTACAGCGGACAGGAGAGCGACCAGGATTCAATTGCCGTGATCCACCGGGCGTTGGAGTTGGGCATCAATTTTTTGGACACTGCCGATATGTATGGTCCGCACAAGAATGAGGTCCTGGTAGGCAAGGCCATTCGCGATCGGCGAGATCAGGTCGTTCTGGCGACAAAGTTCGGCATTATGCGTGATGCGAAGACTGGCGTTCCTTCAGGCGTAAACGGGCGGCCGGAATACGTCAAGAGCGCCTGCGAGGCGAGTTTGCAGCGGCTGGGCGTCGAGACCATCGATCTTTATTACCAGCACCGGGTGGATCCGAACGTCGCCATTGAGGAAACTGTCGGTGCGATGGCCGAGTTGGTACGCGAGGGAAAAGTGCGACATCTTGGACTGTCGGAGGCCGCGCCAGCGACGTTGCGACGCGCCATGGCCGTGCATCCCATCACAGCGTTGCAAACGGAGTATTCTCTGTGGACCCGCGATCCCGAAGATGAAATCCTCGCAACCTGCCGGGAACTGGGGATCGGCTTCGTTGCCTACAGTCCTTTAGGACGCGGCTTTTTGACCGGTCGCTTCCGCAAGCTGGAGGATTTGGCTGCCGACGATTATCGTCGTCATTCACCACGCTTTCATGGCGAGAATTTTGCTAAAAATCTGGATCTGGTGAAACAAGTGGAAGATCTGGCCAAAAAGAAAGGCTGCACCGCTTCGCAACTGGCGCTTGCCTGGGTATTGGCGCAGGGCAACGACATTGTGTCGATTCCAGGCACGAAAAAACTGCGCTATCTGGAGGAGAATGCTGGCGCGATCCAGGTGACACTGACCGCTGCGGACTTGAAGCGGATCGATGCCGTGGCTCCGCATGGAGTGGCGGCTGGCCTGCGCTATCCAGAAGCGACCATGCAGCGCGTGAACGGATAATTCTTGTGCGGCAAGGGCCTGAGATGCCCGCTATCAAGCACCCGCATGGTGGGCGTGCGGCTTCGTTGCGGGGCCTTCGTTGCTGGTTTCAGCCAGAGCTTCGTCGATGATCTGATATAAGCGGCTGCGGTCCACCACCTCGACAAACGGCACGCCGCTGGTTCTGTTCGTCACCACCCAGATGGTGGGGGTGTGCTCGATGCCAATGCGCTGGCCCAGCGCATAGTCCGCCTTCACTTCTGCGGCCAGCTTGCCCAGTGGGTCCACAACAAATGGAAAGCCGATGCCGTGCTGCTGCGCGAAATTCTCGGCAAAGGCGCGCAGGTCGGCCTGCGTTGCAATGCTTGCCTGGTTGGCAAATACGGCGTCGCGGAATTCATCGCCGATCTTCTTCGATTTTGTGTCGAACCACCGCGCATCCACCGCAGCCTGGAAGCTCCAGACGTGCATGGAGAGAGGAAAGTCGTGGCGCACCCAGGGGATGTGATATTTTTCGGACGCTTCCTTGAGCAGCGGATTGGCGCGGGCGCAGTCCGGGCATTCCATGTCGTCGAACTCTACAATCGCCACGCGAGCGCCTGCCGGCGGCTTGAGCGCGGTTGCATCGTGGACCTGTGTATGGGGCGCTGCCTGCGCATGCAGGGCGGGAGCCATGGCGGCGAAGGCGAACAGTGCAAGAGGAAGACGAATACGCTTCAAAAGGATGCCTACTGGATCGCTGGCTGCGATATATCCGTTATTTTACGGCCAGAGAAATGTTTTGGGGCAGCCAGTGGCTTTTCGCAACGGGCCGATGGTGCTGCCATGGTCGGTTGAGGACACTTATAAGGTCACGAAAGAATACGGATGGAAAGCCGGGAAATGCCGTATTATCGATGCACATGTTCGATTCGTTATAATTACGATGCGCGGAGAGATGGCCGAGAGGCTGAAGGCGGCGGTTTGCTAAACCGTTATAGGGCCAAAAGCTCTATCGAGGGTTCGAATCCCTCTCTCTCCGCCATAGAGTAGTTTCAAGACATCCGATAACATCCAATGAATGCAGAAAATCCCCAGTGAATACTGGGGATTTCATCTTTTAGCGTCCAAGGTAGTCTCGATAAAGCCCGCCTTGCGTGCGGGTATATTTGTGGGTATATTCCATTCAGGCTGTGGGTACATTGAAAAAGAGGCTTTCCTGTGAAGCTGACAGACATCCAGATCAAGCGTATAAAACGGAGTGCGAAACCCCACAAGGTCAGTGATGGTGGAGGACTATTTCTCTGGGTCACGCCTTCTGGCGGGAAAATTTGGCGCTGGACATACAGGCATGACGGAAAGGCCAAGCTCATGTCTTTTGGCAGCTATCCAGATGTGTCCCTGTCGCTGGCCAGAGAACGTCATGCTGAGGCCCGCAAACTGCTGGCCACAGGCACAGACCCTATGGCCGAGCGCAAGGCCGAAAAGGCAGCGGCAGAGAACTCCTTCCAAAGTGTCGCCCGCCTCTGGCTTGCTCACTGGCAGGACGGAAAAAGCCCGCGCCATGTGGACTACGTGAAGCGGCGCATGGACGCCGACATTCTGCCCTGCCTTGGCGCGCGGCCCATCGCGCTAATTGAAGCCCCGGAACTGGTGGCTATGACCAAAGCCATTGAGCAGCGCGGCGCGCGCGACATTGCCAAGCGCAGACTATGCGCAATTATTTAAGACGCTGAGTATAGAAACGCTCTAGAGTGTTTGGTGTCATGTTGAAAAATCAGTCTGGCTCGTTGATTCATTACTCAACGCGCAAGAAATTCGTGATGAAATAAAAAACTGTCTCTACCAATCTGACATATTGTTTATTGCTCGCCTGCATGGTAACTGGGCGAGCTGGGCTTTTGGTGCAGAGCGGAATGATTGGCTGAAGCAACAAACATTTTAGGGCGTGTTAACACTTAGCGAAGTGCCTCGACGATGAAGGCAAAGGACAGGAAGCCGAGGAAGACCACAACCAGC
>DAHUZH010000007.1 GCA_027306695.1 Acidobacteriaceae bacterium | reverse complement strand
AGCCGTCCACCTTTTCCTGCGTGTCGATAAATTGGATGGTGACAGGCAGGTGGTCGGAAATTTCGACGAAGCTGCCGGAGCGCAGGTGATGATCGGCGCCAAATCCGGCAGAGCCTTTGGTTACGATGGCGCCAGCCACTCCACGATAGAAAAGAAAGTTCAGAATCGCGGACGAGAGAGGAACTCCACGATGCGATTCTCCATCGCTGACGTAGATGGAAACTTTCAACGCTTGCATTCGATGCAGCATGTCGATCTTTTCTCCTGGTAACGATAAGCTAAGCCATCAATTTTCCTATGGCGACACCGACCCAGACACAAGCAAACCCGACAAATACGCTCAGCGTGACATAAAGGATGGGAGTCTGCCATCCGCCGCTTTGAAAGCTGGTGAAGGTTTCATATTCAAACGACGAGAAGGTAGTGTATGCCCCTACAAATCCAATGGGCAGAAGATAGCGCCAGGCGGGATTGACATTCAGTCGCTCATTCAAAACGGTGAGGGCTACGCCAATGATGAAACACCCCGTCATGTTGATGACAAACGTGCCATAAGGGAACTGCGTCCCGAAGCGGTCGGCAATTTCCGTTCCCACCCAGAGCCTGGCAATGGCGCCGAGAAACCCACCTATGCCGGTCAATAGATATTTTTGCAACTGTCTCGTCCTCCTCATTTAGCCCAGCGGTTACAGGTCCCCATTGCCATGGTTGTTGCGAGGATTATGCCACGGCTGCCGCCGATTGCAGTATGGACCGCAGTATTGTTCATGCTGGAACTGCGCGCATGAATGCAGCACCAATGGACGTGCAAGCGAACATTCCAGCAAGTGTTCGATTCAAGAGGCTGCCGTAGACATGGCTCCGCGGCAGCATCCGCTACCAGGAGTCATCATCTGTCCGGCCAAAGGTAGGACAGCGGTTTCAGGTGAACTCCATCACCCTGCGATCATCATCCCGTGAGCGCACTAAGAAAGTCAAGCGGGGCGGACCGGGCGTGAGTGAAGCATGGCGATTTGAAGTTATCGGAAGAAGATGATCGAATACAGCAGTACCGCTAGCACGAGACCACTTACCGCGACGTACATCCGGTCGCGTTCCAGAGCGAATGCGCCAACAAGAAATGCGACGCGGGCCACGGGAGTGGCGATCAGAAGCAGGATGCCGACTTGAATAATGGCAACCGGATCGCCGTGGAATGCATCTGGGAACAACTGCCGGAGATGACGCAGCTTTCCACTGATGGAATGGAATACGTGGTAGTTCGGGGTGGACGCGGAATGATGCCAGAGATAGAGTACCAGCCCGATCATAGTGACAGCAGAGGACAGGAGTACGCCGGCCCGCAGCACCTGACCGATAAATTCATCCACCTGCTTATCGCTTGGTTTGCGCATGCACTAGACCTTTCCCACCACGCCGTTGTAAATCATCTCAATGGCCAAAAAGAAAATGACAGCGGAAAAAATAAGCCGCAGCGATTTCACGTTCGACTTGACCAGAATTTTTGCGCCCAATAGGGAGCCGATCAGCACACCGATCATGACAGGCGCTGCAAGGGTTGGATCGATATATCCCCGCCGGAGATAGATGCCGGCGCTGGCGGCGGCTGTCACGCCGATCATAAAGTTACTCGTGGTTGTCGAGACTTTGAACGGTATCCGCATGATGTGGTCCATTGCCAATACTTTCACCGCGCCGGAACCGATTCCTAACAGACCTGAAAGCGTACCCGCGCCAAACATGGTCGCGAAGCCGCCGGAGATATGTTTCACCGCATATTTTTGTTCTTTGCCATCCGGGCCGGGAAACGTGCCGTTCATTTTGAATCGGTCCGACCATTTATTTTGGGGAACCGTCTCGTCATCGTGTCCGCGTAGGGAAAGATAGACCGAATAGAGCAGGACCACGCCGAAGATGATGGCGATGCCACGTACCGGGGTCCGTGTTGCCAGCCATGCTCCGACAACCGCGCCGATGGTCGTGGCAATCTCCAAAAACATGCCGATGCGAATGTTTGAGAAACCTTCGCGCACATACGCTGCCGCCGAACCCGAGGACGTGGCGATGACCGAGATGAGCGATGCGCCGATCGCATAATGCAGATCGACTTTGAACAGGAGGGCCAGCATCGGCACAAGGACTACGCCTCCGCCGAGTCCCGTAAGGGAGCCAAGCATGCCTGCCAGAAAAGATCCCCCTAAAATGACCAAAGAAAAAAGCAATTCATTCATTAACAGAACTCTATCATTCTTATAGGATTTTTCTGGCTTCCGGCTTCCATCGCCGGGTGGGTTTGCTGGGGTGCATCGTCATAAAATGACGATTTTTGATGTTAGATGAGCGCCGCTCGACCCCCCGTTGTGCGTGCCATAAAAACCTCAAGTCGAAAACGTTACAAAATTTCGCTGCCCCGAAGGAGCTTTGCCGCGTCGAATGCATTGGGTTCCTATGCTGCCATCGGTAAGATACAAATAAGTATTTTCGCGACAAACCGGACAGGATCGGGTTCAAACATGCCATGCAGCGTTCGCCCCTTTTTGAGAGATACTCAAAGTGCGGTGTTTGCGAAAGTTCAACCAGATTAAATAGGAAATTTTCAGAATGGCTGGCGAGGAATCCATGGGAAACAGGCTGAGAAAAGGTATTTGCAAAAGGAGCATTTTTCAGGGCACGTCTCTGGCGATTTTTCTTGTTGCGGGGCTATGCGTATTGAGTACGCAACAGTTGCGCGCGCAGGCGCTGGTGCAGAACAGGATTCTGTCGCCCATCCGTTCCGATCAGATGCGGGTGCTCCAGGGGACGGTTCATCCCATGGTCGCCCGCGCCCAGGACCAGGGGCAACTGAGTGGATCCACCATGATCCCGGGCATGTCGCTTGTTTTTCGCCTTTCTGCAGCGCAGCAGGCTGACCTGAAAAACCTTCTGCAGCAACAACAGACCAAAGGATCTCCGATGTACCACCAATGGTTGCGTCCAGGCCAGTTCGCGGCCCGCTATGGCGTCAGCCAGCAGGACCTTGCGCAGGTAGCGGCGTGGCTGCGTTCCCAAGGGTTTCAGGTGGCTGCAATCCCCGCCAGTGCGGACAGGATCGATTTCAGCGGGACGGCAGCGCAGGTGGAAGCGACCTTTCATACGCAATTGCACCGCTACATGCTTCGCGGTGTTCCGGGATGGGCCAATGCGACCGACGTAAGTGTGCCGCAGGCGATTGCTGGGATGACTTTGGGAATTGAGCACCTCAACACATTCCGGCCACGGCCCCATTTTGTCAAGCGGGCCGTGCAGGTGTCGCGCAGCAATGCGGCTGCTGCGCTGAACCCACACTACACGCTTACGGTATGCACCGTGACCACAACCCCGTGCCCCAGTGGCGATAGTGCTACAGTCAATTTTCTCGCTCCTTCGGACATTTATACGATTTACGACATCAATGGTCTGTATAACAGCAGCATCACCGGCAAGGGACAAATCATGGCGGTGATGGGTCAGACGGACATTACGCAATATCAAAGCGATATTGCGAATTTCCGCACGCTCAGCGGCCTGAATGCGAGCAATATGCCGACGCAGAAACTTGTGCCGAACACGGGGACTGCTGCGGTTTCTGCCGGCGATCTGGAGGAGGCCGACATCGATGTCGAATGGTCCGGCGCGGTGGCGCGGGATGCAACCATCCTGTATGTGACGGTGGGGAACAATCAGAACTACGGTGTGTTTAATTCTCTGCAATACGCCATCCAAACGCCTCTCACTACCAATTCTCAATTTGTGCCGGTCATCAGTATCAGCTATGGCAACTGCGAGCAGGCGTTTGCAGGAAGCACCGATATCCAGTTTCTGGAAAGCCTTCTGCAACAAGCCAATGCCCAGGGGCAAACCGTGGTTGCGGCTTCGGGTGACGCTGGGTCTGCCGACTGTGATGGCTCGGGTCAGAATTCCAGCGGGACCTATGTCGGGGCCACGCAAGGGCTGGCTGTCGATTATCCTGCCAGCAGCGCGTACGTCACCGCTGCGGGCGGCACGTCCTTTAGCGGAGATGTCGCAGACCAGTCAAAGTACTGGAACCAGAACAATAATGCGGACAATGGGTCCGCCATTAGCTACATTCCCGAAACTACCTGGAATGACACGCCGACGCTGGCCGACCTAAAGAGCATTGGCTCCCTGAGCGCAAGTGGCGGGGGCGCGAGCGCTTGTACGCAGGCAACGGGAACGTATCCCAATCAAACTTGTACAGGCGGTTTCCCGAAGCCTTCCTGGCAGGTGGCCGCAGGGGTACCCAACGACGGTAAACGCGACGTGCCAGATATTGCTCTGGCGACAGACCCGAATCACGATGGGTACGTCCTTTGCACGGAGGAAACCAATTCCGCAGGCACGGCTCTGACTGGCACCCCCAGTTGCGCCTATCCATTGTCCGGCAATGAAGTGGCGTACTTCGATGCTTCGGAAAATGGTTATCTGTATGGAGGTACTTCCATTGCGGCTCCGCAAATTGCGGCGATGATTACGCTGTGGAACCAGAAGGCGGGAAATACCACTGGCGTAGGAAATGCAAATCCGATCCTCTACCTGAGTTCGCAAAGTACGCCCGGTGCATTTCATGACGTCACCACGGGTAGCAACGCCGTGGTATGCCAGCAGGGCACCCCCGATTGCGTGGCCGTTTCCGGAAATTACGAGATGTCCTGCTGCAATGCTGGCGCAGGGTATGACCAGACGACGGGACTGGGTTCGGTAGACGTGGCGGCGCTGGCAGCGGTTTGGCCGACAATCGCAGTGACATCGTCGGCTACGCCTGCGACAGGCCCGACATTCAGCATGGTTCCCAATCCGAGCGCGGTGACAGTGAAGGCCGGTTCCTCTACAACCGCCACGCTGGTCATCACGCCCAGCAGTGGGTTTACTGGGACGATCGCCCTTGCCTGCTCGAGCCCGCCAGCCGGGATAACTTGCAGCTTCGCGCCCAGCGCATCGGTGGACGTGACTTCCAGTGCGGCGCAGAGCGTTACCCTTACCATAGCCGCGTCGGCTACCGCCCGTCTTGCGCCTTCGCCGCAACCGTTCCGTCGCAATTGGCCGATGGAGACGGTGTTTGCAGGTATATTTGGTTTGTCCTTATTGGGCATCGGAAGCAAGCGGAGATTTCCAGCTCGCTGGTCCTCCCGCCAATCTTCACGTTGGTTGGCCGGTTTACTGTTGGTGGCTGGGCTGATGGCCGCAACGGCTGTGACCGCGTGCGGCGGAGGAAGTTCAGGCTCATCTGGCAGTGGAAGTGGCGGAGGTACAACTCCGAAGTCCACCACGTCCACAGTCACGGTAACAGGGACTTCAACCAATACCAGCGTGACCGACCAGATCCAGTTGACGATTACGTCTTAGCTCGACAGGCCCGGGTGCATCTTGTAAAAGTCCGTTGCGCGCTGGTAGGCGCGAGCAAAGGCGCATAACTTCGCGTCCTGATAGAGATTGCCTAGAAACGTAATGCTGACGGGAGTGCCGGGGCCGCCGATATTGTCTTCATTGCCCGTGTCGGTGGCCGGTGGTATGGGAGCGTCGTTGCCACGGAAACCATTCGGCTGGATGACCGCCGGGTGGCCGGTCAGGTTGGTGACAACCAACTGCTCGTTGCCGCTTGGCGTGACGAGAATGTCTACAGTCTCAAATATCTTCGCCATCTGGTGGATGGCAAGTGTTCGCGCGCGATTGGCCTGGATATATTCAACGGCCGGATAAAAGCGCGCGATACGGAAGGTGTTGGGCCAATCGTAAGGCCCTTGTTCCGTCAACAGCTTGTCGCGCCCAGTCATGGTCAAATTGTCGAACGCGGCGGCGGCCTCTGCGCTGAGCAGCGTTGTCATCGCATCGAAGGGCAGTTTCGGGAGCTCAACGGGAGCCAGCTCGACCCTCATGCTCTTCAACTTCTCCAGCGTGGCCAGGTCATATTTCAGGTCGTACATATTGCGCGCATGATAGGCTTTGCGCTCCGCCAGCCGCTGTGGCCATTTCTTCTGCTCCTCGGCTGACAAGCCCTGTGGCATTTGCTCGTCGACGGCCTTCGGCATTTCAAAGGCGGATTTGATATAGCCGACGCGCAGACTGCGCCAATCGAAATCCACGTCCCAGTTGAACGCAGCATTCCGCACGCTCAGGTCTTTCTCGTCTGGTCCGTAGATGCTGCTCATCACTATGGCGCAATCTTCGACGGCGCGGCAGATTGGGCCGAGCTTGTCCATGGTCCAGGAAAGCGCCATGGCCCCGGTGCGCGGAACGAAGCCGAAGGTTGGGCGCAGCCCGGTCACGCCGCAGCGTGTGGAGGGAGAAGAGATGGAGCCGAGGGTTTCCGAGCCAATGGAAAACGCGACGCATCCCGCCGATGTGGCAGATGCCGGACCGGCTGAGGAGCCGCTCGAGCCCTGCTTCCGGTTCCACGGATTGCGCGTACGTCCGCCGAACCATTTGTCTCCCATGGCCAGTGCGCCCAGCGTGAGTTTCGCCACCAGCACAGCGCCCGCCGCATCCAAACGCTGCACCACGATGGCATCTTCATCGATCATCTGATGCTGAAATCCACCCGCGCCCCAAGTGGTCGGATAACCCTTCACGGCGAGCAGGTCTTTCGCGCCCCACGGCAGTCCATGCAGCGGGCCTCGATATTTGCCAGCGGCAATCTCCGCATCGGCGGCGCGGGCCTGGGCCATGGCGCGCTCTTCTGTCAGGGTGATGAGGAAGTGCAATTCCGGGTCATAGCGACGGATGCGCGCAATGTACATTTCCGTCAGCGCGACGGAAGAGACTTTGCGCGCGCGCACATACTCCGCAAGTTGAGGAATGGTGTCGAACGCCAGTTCTTCCAGATTCTTCGGCGCGCGTCCCACCACCGGTGCGCTCCCGTAGTTGGGGGACTCGCGCTCGGTCTGTAGGGTCGCGCCGGGGGGCAGTGGATCGAAAATAAAGGCAGGCGCAACACTGTTTGGCAGGTGGAGCGCGCGGATGGCCTGATAGCCTTCGCGCTGCCGGTTCAGTCCCTCCAGCATCATGGGAATTTTATTGGGAGCGATGGTCACTCCTGCGAGCGCGGCGGCCTGCTCCAGCATCTCCGGCGTGATCTTCGCGAGGGCCTTGTTGGGAGCAGCAGCCGACCCCGGAGTCACGCTGGGGTGGGCTGCATCTGAGCTAGCAGAGGTGGCCTGTGCTTGTGTGGCAAGTGTGTAAAGAGTCCCAGGCAGCAGAGTGGAAGCGAATCCGAATTGCGAACAGATAGTGAGAAAATTTCGGCGATCAAGCATGATGCCGAACTGTATCACAGTCTGGCTTGGAACGCCCGGACGCCAAAGCGCATTCTGTAAGTCCATTCCAGAGCGGCAAATTCTCAGGCAGCACTGTCGGGGCCAATTGGAACATATTGTTCGACCGCATCACTCCTCCGTGTCAACACACAGCATCGAAACTTTAGTTCCAGTTTCCAGGTCTAAATCCACCTGTTTTCAGCCGGTGGTCGTTTAGTTTCTAAAGCTGAATTACAGATACTGCAATCAAAAGTGCGCTTGTATTTTTGGGCGAAGTGGAGAATCTATGCATTGGATTTTCAATTCAAATAGAGAGATACTTCGGTTCACTCAGGATGATGAATCACGGCACTAAATATGAATCCGCAATCATGTGCAAGAAGTTTTGTTCATTCCAATCGGGCCGGATCAATAATTTTTTTCAAGCCTGTGAAAACCGCCAGAAAGTTTGTTCGCGGATCATAAACTAGTTCGTGGCTATAAGCTCATCTGCAATTGCGCAAACCGTGCCATGCGTATTCTCCGTCCGAAAATCGACGGAGGCGTTCTGGGCATTCGCGCCGATGGTGGAAAGCGCTACTGGATCGCGGAGCAGCATGTCCAGCACTCCGTGCAAAGCTTCTGTATCGCCGGGGGGAACGGTGAATCCAGATTCGCCGTTCCGAATGTAGTCGGCAGCTCCGTCGGGGTCGGTGACGACGACAGGTTTACCCAGATGCATGGCGTTCAGAAATGTCTGCTGGCCGGCACTGCGCAGCAGGCCGCCTTTCATCGCGACCACAACGATGGCTGCACCCTTGAGAAGTTGACGGAATTGGCGGGGGTTGGCCTCGACGCGATAGACATTGGTTGGCAGATCGAGTCCTTTGAGCGCCGCCGACCCGCACGCAATGAAACATTGTGCGTCGAGCGACTGCATCGCCGCAATCAGCGGCGCGTAGTCGCGGTCGCTGTTGCCGCCGGAAAAAATATATGTCCCCGGCGTCTCCCGATAGCTATAGCGATGTGGATGCAGCGTGTTGAAGAATGGAACGAAGACAAATTTCGATGGATCAACCTGGTAATAGTCTGAAAACTTCTTGACGTCGACTCTTGCGTACAGAATGCACCGATCGACCCTTTTCAGAATCTGGCGCATGACGCCGAGCTTGATGGAGCCGCGAAAGGACGCTGCTTCGCGCTCCCAGAGGCATTCCATCACAATAACTTTCAATCCGCAGCCCGGCAGGTAGGTCTGTAGCCACGCCACCCACATCTGCGGAATGACGCCTTCAATCAGCAAGACATGCGCCGTTTTCCGCGCACGCCACACCTCGCGGAGGAAACGGAAAGAGGAGAGCAGGCCAGTCACTTCGGGTGCGATCCGCACGCGGCTGCGGTTCTCTTCGGACATCGTAAAAGGGAATGAGCTAAGAATCTGCGCTCGCGAACTTTTCTCTCGTCTCATGAATGACATTCCCACTTTTTATCAGGAGTGGCCTGCCAATCTTTAACTATGGCGCGCCTCATAACGATTCTAGCGTGCTAAAAAAATCGACGCGCTGTACGGAGAGGGGCCGCTATGCGTTCAGCGCCGACGCCGTCGAACTCCAGCCACCATACGGGCAGCGCATACGCAAGCGCGGACAGGGCTGCAACTGCAATCAGATGCGGATAATTGGGTTCAATCCAAAGCCAGGTGATCAGCATCGGCACAACCAAAAATGCCGCGCAGCGCATGCCGGTGCGCAGATATACAAGGAGTGTTTCCCGGACCGTGATCTGAAGGTAGCGCTCAACGACAATTGGCTGGACGATGCCGCGAAAAATGATGCTGGGGATCAGCGTACCCAGCGCCACACCGACCATGCCATAGCGCGGCGCCAAAAGAATACTGAGAATCAGGTTGGTGACAGCTTCGGTGATGTTAATCGTTGCATAGGCCTTTTGATGCAGGCTTGCATACAGCGCATTGACCGCGTTGCCCTGTGCGGTTTCCAGGAAGACGGCAATCGCAAGGATGACGATGACCGGATAGATATCGGTGAAGGAGCGACCCATCCAGCGGATGACAAAATCGCGCGACCAGGCGACCATGCCGAACATAATGAAGGCTGAGCTGGCCAGGGCAATCCGCGTTCCTGAGAAAAAGCTGCGCCGGAATCCGGCCAGGTCGCTGACACTTTGCTGCATGCTGAGAAGAGGAACCAGAACGCCGATGATAGAAGTAATTCCGTCGACGTAGTACATCACCAGCGTGGTGCCAATGCTGTAGTGTGCGACGGCCGTCAGTCCAATAAAAAAAGAGACGGTCAATGTGTCGGTTTGGAATCGTATACGATCGGCGATCTGTCCCAGCAGAACGGGTCCGCCAAAATTGAAGAGTTTCCGCGCCGTCGGACGGTCCCAATGCGGCCAGGAAAAAACATGGAGAAATGGAAAATACCGGTGGACGCTGCGAAGAACAATTATATTGGCTGGAATCGAGGTGAACACGCTAGCCCAGGCCAGTCCGAGGACCCCGTAGCCGGCATCAAGCAAGGCCACTGTGGCGATTGCGCGCAAAACTGCGGAAAGAATGATGACCCATGCGGTGACGTCGAAGTGCTGGCCGGCATTCAGTACGCCAAAAGGAGCGCGCATCGCGAAATTAATTGCTGTGTTGAAGCCCACGATTAAAAGGACCGCTGCCAGCAAAGGGCCATGCGTGTGGTTCAGGAGATATACGCCGGCAGCAAGGACAATCGTAGCGACCATTAGAATGAGACCCGCAGAAGCAAATATACGCAGGCCGCTGCCGTAGATTTTGCGCGCCTCGTCTTTGTCCTCACGCCCAAAGGCGTAGGCGATGTGGGTGAAAACTGCTGCGGAGAGGCCAAGGTCTAAAAAGCTGTAATAGCCGATGAAGGCCATCGCAATGGCCCAGATGCCGTACTGTTCTGGCCCCAGTTTATGCAGGGTGAACGGCATAAGCAGAAAGCCGATCACAGCCAAAAGAACCATGCGCAAGACGCGGCTGCTGGAGCCGCGAATCAGCTTTTTGAGCGAATACAGATTGCGAGGTTCATGTTTTGTTACCGTTGATGCCACAGCGGCTGATACTCCCTAAATTGCGGACAAGAATACTGGATCGCCTATATCCTTTGCATTTGGCTTGCCAAAGATAGAACCTGTGCATTCACGGGGGAGATCGCCGAATCCCGCTCCTTCACACGACGTAGTCCATCCATGCATCGCGTGGATGTGCAAAATTTTGCACTTGACGGAAGGGAAGGGGATGCTGCGTCCTTCGCACCCAGAATTTCTCTCCTTTTAAGATCGGGCAATTGTTGAAATTAGGAAGCTGATTTAGAGAAGGGGTGGCACGCGGCTGACCCGCCAAACCCTATTTTCCTTGAGATATGCGGCGGATGGCATGGTGCGTGCATATAGTTTTCTGTAGATTTTAGCGCGGATGGGGTGGTTACAGATGGAGTTTGTTGTAGTTGCGGTTTTAGTGGTGTTGGGACTCCTAGGCGTGGCCCGCCCTTATATCGGGTTGCTGGCGCTGCTGATTGTAATGGAATTGCAGCCCGGCGAACTCTATCCATCGCTCGCGCCCTTTCATCTGGAACGGATCGTGGCTGGGCTCGTCCTCCTAGCATTTTTCCTGCATGGGGAAAAATGGCGGTTTCCTGTTCCGATCAAATGGTTTTTGGCATTTTATGTCGCCATGATCTTGTCGATACCGCTGGCGTTTTGGAAGACAGGGGCGGTATTGTCCTGCTTATCTTTCCTGGAGATCGTCGTATATGTGATGCTGGCGACTGCGCTTCTAACCACAGAGTCCAGGATCCGCTGGTTTGTCCTGACATTTGTCTTGTTGGTCGACTGGCTTGGCGGAAGTGCGCTGTACAACTATCACCATGGAATTTGGCAATACAGGATGCATATCGAGCGGGCCATTGGCATTACCAGTTCCGCCGGTGATCCGAATACGATGGCAACCACCTTGATCACGACCATGCCGCTGGCGATCGCTTTGATGGCCTCCTCCAACGCCCGTTGGATGCGATGGATTGGGCTGGGATCGATTGTGATGGGCATGGTGACAGTCGTGGATACTGGTTCCCGCTCCGGGGCGCTTGGAGTCGTTTTCCTTATCCTCCTGCTCATGATCCGAAAGCCAAAGAGTTTGATCCTGCTGCCACTCGTGGTCGTACTCAGCCCGGTGGTCTGGATCGTCATTCCGCAACAATATAAGGCCCGATACGAGACATTGGGCCATTTGAGCCAGGACGATTCCTATCAAAATCGTATACGCAGTTGGGAGGGCGGAATCGCCATGTTCGAGAGTAATCCGATCACCGGAATTGGCGCAGGAGACTATACCGCTGCAAACGGCACAGAATACTGGCCGGGCACGGGCCGTAAGATCTGGTTGAATGCACATTCCCTCTACTTCAAAGTGCTGGGCGAGCTGGGGCTGCTGGGAATCTTCACGTTTGGAGGCTATGTCATCTGCGTCATCCGGCTGAATGGAAAGCTACGAAAAATGCTGATCGAACAGAACGCGTCTCAATTCCTGCAAATACTTCCCAGCATGTTGAGCATTATCTTTTTGCAGTTGCTGTTTGCGGGATATGGTTCTCACGATCTATATCGAAGCACATGGTTTATCGCCGGTGCGATGACCGCTTCGTTGAGCTTGCTGCCAGTTTTGCGTCAACCGGCGACAGTCGATGGCGATGAGCAATCTGCTGCTGTTGGCCAAGCAATAAACTCAGAGGAATGGTGTCCAGCGCTGCTACCGGTATTGCGCAAGCAGATTCCCATCCAGGGGCCGCCAGCGTAAAACCCAATACATCGAGATATGCAAACATTCGAGTTTGCTTTATCATCAAGTACAGATTAAACATTTATCACTGTGGTGGGTCGCGAGTGAGGAAGCCTTTCTCCTGCGACTGCGCATTCCTCTGGTATCTTTATCCGATCGAGGCTCCGGACGTTACTTTTTGACGTCTTAAGTATCAGAGCCAGAGTGAGGGATGACGGCTCTTTGCTGCAATTCTGTTTCCTGCCTGCATTTTGATGTCCTTTTTTAGGTTGGCGGTGTCCATCTTCAAGGTCGCTGCCAAAGCTATTGCTTGTTATGTGCCGCGACTGGTGAAAACCCAGTTGGCGGCAATCAGCAGGAAGTTTGAATCATGGAGTTTGAATGTCACATCGGCTGTTTCTCCCCCTCGCCATTATGGCTTTGCTTTCCAGCGCAGCAACGAACCTTTCCTATGCAGGGTCCACCCTTTCTTCCCAAGTGATCGAGTCGCACTGTACAGTTTCTGCGCTAGGGACAGGAAATGGACACATGCCGTTGCAAATTTTCCCGGGAGACACACCCATTGGGAGCTTGTCTGACTTTGCCGGCCAGTCCATGTTCACTGCCGCGCACCTACCCCTTCTTCAATTTTCTGCCAATAAGAAAACTGGCCCGTATTTCATCGCAGCATTGGAGATGGAAGGAAGCCCACTTGCTGGCCAGAGTGCGTCGCGGTGTTACCCGGCCTTGAGCCTGGCGACAAGCAGCGTGCCCAGTGCCACGGCCGGGACCAGTTACAGCACTGTTCTCATTGCTGCTGGAGGACAACCTCCCTATACCTGGAGCCTGGGACAGTCTTCTTTGCCGTCAGGTTTTTCCATCAGTTCAAGCGGGGATCTTACCGGAACACCCTCCTCTGCTGGCTCGTATGCCTTTAGTGTCATCGTGTCCGATGCCCTGAAGAATAATGTGATTGGCGCGCTAAGTTTAACCGTTGCGTCGAACACCAGCACGCAACCGACTCCACCTCCAACTCCCACGCCAACACCTAGTGGCCCTGCCACGGGGACAGCATTAAATTCCTGTGGAGACATCACCAAGAGCGGTACATATTACCTGTCTCAGGATGTGTCGAGCGCGGGCGCGTGTTTTGGCATCGACGCTCCGAATGTGATTTTGAACCTAAACGGCCACACCATTACCTACGGAACAGGCGGCGGTTCGGAGCCTACTCCTGCGATTGAAGCACACGCTTGCTGGTCTACTGGAAATCCTGTCATCAATGGGCCATGCCTGAATGGGGTCAGTCACGGTGGCATGGAAATCTATGGCGGCACGATCCTCCAGTCGCCAAACTCGGCCACGTTCAGCCCAGTATTCGACATTGGGCAGGCCAGCAACATCAGTCCAGCGCCTTATGTCCATGACATCACCGCGACCTTCCAAAGCACCGGGTCGGTGTTCTATTCGTCCACTTATGTCCCACCGGGCGCGAAGATCGAAAACAACATCATCCACGACAACGTGACGAACATCGACCATCCGGGAGAGAGCGATTACAGCGCACGGAGCGCCTTTCAGGGCCAAGCCATCTTCATCAGCAACAACGCGAATGAGCCGGGCATTGGGGACACCATCACTGGCAACACGATTACAAGCTCGCCGCAGGGCGGCATTCTCACCAACGATCAGCACTCGATTATCAGCGGCAACGACATCAGCATGAACTCGACTTACACCAATGATTTCTGTGTGGAGGTCGAATCCGAATATACACAAGTGACCGACAACAAGTGCCATCCACGGAGTGGGCGGGGTGTCGATGTGGCGGCTTCTTACGTCACCGTGGAAAACAACCAGATCAGCACAACGGAGCTTCCGCAAAACGCGGAGTATAGCGGCTGTGAAATTGGCGGTAGCTACGGTGTGCGCGTGGAAGCGGCGGCACAGGGAGGTTCGTATGGCGACCCTCTACCCACAGGCGTAGTCGTGAAGAACAACACGATCACGGTGGCGGCCAATTCCTGCAACGGTATGGGTCTCGACTTGATCTATCTGCCGACCGGTTCCACGGTAAGCGTCACGGGAAACACGATCAAAACGACGAACGCGGGCAAGTCTGGAGTGCTGGACGCTGGCCTCCAGTTCGATGACAGCTTTGGACAAGGCATCACTATTACTGGGAATACCGTCACCAGTTCCAATGAGTGGGTATACGGGGATTGGGATGGATACAACAGCATCAACATCGGGCATAACACATGGCTGGGAACGCCGAAGTACACGGTGTTTGCCGGGGATGGCGCGTGTACTTCTCCAACCTCCAACCCGGCGATAGCGTGCCCGGTGAGTCTGACCATAACGGATGCATTGCCGAATACAGTCTTTTGCGGACCTTTCAGCGAGGCCGCAGTGACGATCAACGGCCAATTGACGCAGTGCAAGGGGCACTAGGGACGCGAAGATACGCCCGATACGGTAGTGGCCCATGCACAGTTGAAGTACAGGAACACATGTCATCTAAAACTGATAGCAGAAATACTTCAAGAGATATAAAATTCGGATACGATGCTTGCTGCGGTAAAGAATCGTTTCATCGCGGATTCGCGCATTCGCAATCATGTGAACCGTTTGGATAATCTGCGATGTCGCGTATATGACAGGCAGCACAATGTATATACCAGCGACGAGGTGAAATTTGCTTCCCTCAGCATAGCCGGTCCTCACAAGAAGTTTGGCCGGTTTTATCAGCCAACTCCCGCTATTTTTCATGAGGTACAACCATGGATACATAATGCAACATTTACCGATAGAGGGTCTATCAAAGGCCGCGTTCCTTTGAGCTGCCGAATACCCTTTCCAGCGTATACAAGGAGTTGAGTTTGCAGAGGAATTGCATTCGATCACGAAGCAAAAAATTCAATGCTATCGCGGAGTGAAGGCATTCCCGCCTTTCATTCAAGGCATTCCAAAGGCATGGTCATCCTAATGTTTGGCTCGGTTATCTGTAAAAGCAGGCAGCACTGTGAAATCTATCGATTTTCGATAGTCGCGCATACAAATGTATGGAAGCCTCAGTCTCTTTCAGCAAACATATAGTTGCTCATTGCCATTTCCTGTTCCAGATCGCTCATGCTGCACGCGCAACACATTGAATATCAAGGGGTGACAGAGTGCCAACTCCACGTGTCTCTGTTGTAATACCAACCTATAACCGTCAAACTTTAGTGCTGGAAGCAATTGAAAGTGTTCTGGGGCAGACGTTCAAAGATTTCGAGATTATTGTTATTGATGATGGATCCAAGGATGAGACATCCATCAGGCTACGGCCATATTTAGATCGCGTAATATACTACGCACAAAAAAATCAAGGCGTTGCCGCCGCGAGAAATACAGGTATCCGGCTCTCACAAGGTGAATTTATATGTTTTCTAGATTCGGACGATCTGTGGCTGCCGACAAAATTGGCCAAACAAATCAGTTTTGCCGATGCGCATCCAGAGTATGGATTGATTTCAGCGGATGGGTCCGGTTTCGAGGCAAATATGAAACCTGCGGAGAAAAATAAGTCTGAAGTCCATGAAATACACAATGGTTTGGTTGTCGAACATTTGCTTTTTGGGAATTGGATCCTAACTTCAACGGTCATGGTACGTCGCAAATGTCTGGAGGAGGTGGGAGGATTCGACGAGGACATTGGAAAATACGGAGAAGATTGGTTATTGTGGATGCGAGTTGCATCGAAATTCCCCATCTATTTTCTTCCTGAAGTTTTGGGGACTTACCGCCTACAGCCAGGTGGGCTGACCGATAATCGTCCGGAGGAGCAATTCCAGTCGCTGATGCGGTGTATCCAAAAATTATCGGTTTTGCCGCAGTTCCAAAAGAAACCGTCGCTACTTCAAAAGGCAGAGTATAGGATTTGTCTGGAGCGAGCCTGGAACAATAGATCTTCTGGCGAATACGATTATGCTATTGCAAAGCTCAAAAGAGCTTGTAAGTTGCAGGCAGTCCCAATTGTGCCAGCGTGCCAGTTGTTCCGTACTTTCATTGAAAAAAGATTTCGCAGGAAAATATTTGCGGAGCCTTCTCTATAACGCAGACTAAAACGGCTGTATTTCTTTCTTTGTTTTATTATTGCCATTGTAAGGAGAGACCCACCTACATTTTTGTTTGTACTCTGTCTGTTTGTCTATAACTTATCGGTAAGTGTATCTCTGCTTAGGATCTGCAATCGATAAGAATAAGCTGTGAAAGGGTAAAGGCCCGATGGATAAAGCAAAAGCATCTATTAAGCGCTTAGCATTGCAGACGGGAATATTTTCGGCGATTTCCAGGCTGCATGGCCCACAGATTGTCATCCTGCGCTATCATTCAATATTGCACAACCCTGCAGAGCATGCGGATTCCATAGGTTCGGGAATTATTCATCCGAGCGCGGTATTTGGGCAGCAAATGGAATATGTGTCCCGCACCTGTCATCCGGTCACCATGGATGAAGTATTTGAATTTTCTCAGGGCACAAAAAATGTTCCGCCGCGATCGGTCGCAGTTACCTTCGATGATGGTTTTGAAGATAATTTAAGCGTTGCCGTCCCGATACTGAATCGATGTGGTGTGCCTGCTACGATCTACGTTATAGCTGGCTATGTAGAATCAATTCCATGGTATTGTAGCTTGCGGTATATATTTGCGAGAACTCAACGCCAATCGTTTGTGGACCCATTCAGTGGAACCATGAAAGACCTTAGCACTCCGAAGATACGCTACGAGTCTTTTTTAGCATGTTCACGGGTCTGCGCCAGCAGGCCTCACTCTGAAATCGATGAAGTCATCGCAATGCTGGAGAAAAAACTGGATGTAGAGTACAAACCGGATCAACCAATTATGCTGAGTTGGGATGGAATTCGTAAAATAATCCAGCATGGGCATATGATCGGCTCCCACAGCCTGTCTCATCCAAATATGGCGTATATATCGCCAGAAGAGTTACAAGTTCAGATGAGCACGTCCCGAGGTATTTTGGAGGAGCAGGTCGGCAATAAGATTCGTCATTTTTCGTACCCATCCCCTATCATGGAGCCACACTGGAACGAATCCACAGTGGAGGTTTGCACGACTGCGGGTTATGAAACGGCAGTGACATGCACCGGCGGAGCGGTCCATAGTGCGGACAGGCCCTTGTCCTTAAAAAGGATTTTTGTCCCTGATACATTGGACGACTTCACATGGGCATTGGAGAATATGTTTGCCGGGCGCAAAGTCTAGCTTGAGGGAGACGTTTACAAATGCGGTTGTTGGATGCTCTAAAAATACTTCAAAAAGCGGACGCAACACTTCCACCTTTTAGAATATTTCTCGCGTGTGGATTCACTCCTCTACATCTACAGACTTTTCTTACCGCCGCTGTGCAAGAACGGTTTACAGGCAAGCATATTGAGATGTCCATTGGTGTGTATGACGACTTAGCTGGGAATATTGGCCGGATGGCAGATGCAATCCCATCGGCGGGAGTGGTAGTTCTGGAATGGCAGGATTTAGACCCTCGATTGGGAATCCGCCGCGTTGCTGGCTGGGACTGGCAGGACTTACCGGAAATAGCGGCAGACGTTCGCCGCATGTTAATTCGCCTTGAACGTCTATTGATGGGGGCCGCTGAACGTGTCCGGATAATTGTGTGTTTCCCGACTCTTCCATTTCCGCTCCTCTCTTCTCAGCACCCCGCAACTGTGTCACCCCTTCAGGCAGATTTGGAACTTGCATTGGCCGAGATGAAGAGTCGACTTCTCAAATGCCAATCGATCTACGTACTCAAGCACGAAATTCGTTCCACGCAAGTATTCGATCCTGCGAATGAAATTTTGTTTGGATTTCCATATTCGCTTTCACATGCTTCCGATCTAGGGGAAGATATTGCTCAAGTATTGAGCATGCCCCCAAACCGGAAGGGGATCATTACCGACCTTGATCTGACCGCTTGGAACGGCATTTTGGGAGATGATGGGGTAGATGGCGTTCATTGGGACTTGGAGCACCATGCACAGCCTTATGGCCTCTATCAGCAACTACTGCATGCATTGGCGAAGGAAGGAGTTCTGGTCGCGGTAGCAAGCAAGAATTCTCATGAGATAGTGCAGCAGATATTTATGCAGCGCCAGGATTTGATCCTAAAAGAAAACGACATTTTTCCGATGACGGCAAGCTGGCAGCCAAAATCCGAGATGGTCGAAAAAATTCTCAAAACGTGGAATATTGGACCGGAATCGGTCATCTTTATTGACGACAACCCATTTGAATTGGAGGAAGTAGGCCGGAAGTATCCGCAGATGGAGTGCATTCAATTCGATCCCTCACCGCGATTCGCAATGGGTCTTTGGCGCGAGTTAAGAACAAAATTTGCACGTCGTACGGTCAGTGAGGAAGACCGCATCCGCAGTACTTCAATTCGCGCGATGACAGAGAAAGAATTATCCCCGGACAGCAATACCGACATCGAGGATTTTCTGGCCCACCTTGATGCAGAATTGAAGTTTGAATTATCGCGCAATTCAGATGATGGACGGGCCTTTGAATTAATCAACAAAACTAATCAGTTCAATCTGAACGGTGTCCGGCTCACAGATGCCGAATTTCGCGCCTATCTGGCGCAGGAACAAAGTTTTTTGCTGACTGCAAGTTATTCGGATAAATTTGGCGCTTTAGGTAAGATATCCTCGCTGCTTGGACGTATAACTGGCGATGAAATCTTGGTGGAATTTTGGGTCTTAAGTTGTCGGGCCTTCTCACATCGCATTGAATTCGCATGTCTTCGGGGATTATTTGAATTTTTCGATGAAAAATATCTACATCTCCGATGGAAAAGCACAGGCCGGAACAACCACTTACTGGAATTCTTGCCGCTGCTACCAGGCAAAACCACAGATGGAATTTTGGTATTAGACAGAGAGACATTCATCCAAGAATGCCCGAATCTCCCACATAAAATTACATTCCACGCCGCGAAAGGATTAGAGATACACGCATGACTCCGACTGAAAGTAAACTTATGGATTGTATGAAGACCGTGTTCCCCACAGTTTCTGAGGGGCAACTGCCTGATGCCAGCATGGAAAACCTGGCGCAATGGGACTCTCTTTCCACCGTTACTATCGCGGCGCTTATTGAAGAGAATTTTGAAATTGAGATCGAGCCGGAAGACCTGGCAAAGCTCACATCCGTCAAAAGCATCGCTTCCTTCTTACAAGAACGGGAAGAAAAGAAAGAAGCGAATGGAAATTGATCTCGATATAACAAGGTGGTCGATGCGGATGCACCATGTTGGCGTAGTCGTGGCCGATATTGAGAATACCGCGCAACAGTATACCAGTCGTTTCGGTTACGTTGCAGTCACCCCTAAGATTCATGAGCCTGCACAAACGGCATTCGTTCAATTTCTGCGGCTTCCTGGAGATCAGGCTTATCTAGAACTGGTCAGTCCGGATCGAGCCAACAGTAAACTCAGCCATGCGCTCGCTAGCGGCGTGCCGCTCAATCACGTATGTATGGCAGTTTCAAATATAGAGAAATCGTTTCGTCATCTGCGTTCAAACGGAATGATGGCAACAGCCCGTCCCACGCCATCGGTAGTGTTTAACGGTGCTCCCATCGCATGGCTTATGGGTTCGGACAGGCTGCTGACAGAATTAGTCGAGCAGCGCTTTATAGGGGAGTGGTCGGATGAGCGGTGGTTTGCAAATTCAGCAATTTAGCCTTGATCTCCATCCCTCGTTGATAGAGTTTGCAAACTCTGTCCACCTTCCCATCATGTTGAATCGTCAATTCCTTGACCATTATTACCTGGGACAGGAGTGGAGCAGACTGTTTCTTGCCCTGGATGGCCCTAAATGTCTTGGCATTATCGGTGTCGATATGTTGCACTTCACCACGCAGGCGTCGTCCATCAAAGCCGCTTTCGCAACGAACTTTCATTCATTGCAATCCGGCATAGGTGGAATGCTGTGGCTCAAATGGCTGAAGCTTGGAGATATCGGGCTGGTTTTTGGCGGAAGTGAAGATACGCACCGCATCGTCCGGGCGCGCAAATTCGACTATTATTCCGGAATAAATCTCTACCGGATGAACGCGCTGTTTGAAAGTTACAAAGAAGACTCAGCCATCAAAGGAATTGTAAAGGCTGGATTGCGTCCTTGGGTACGTAAAAAATTATCGGAGTATGCCAGTGCAAATTTTCTTCGGAGATTTGCAGACATTAAAATTGTTGAACACGACAATTTTTCAGCGGGGATGTTGGTTCAAACGAGCCCATTTACGCTGTGTTTTCGCCCTTCGCTAGAGTATCTGCAGTGGCGTTACAGCCCTCGGCTTTCTTATGTCCGTTACCGTATATTTCAGTTTTTCCGTTTAGGACAATGTTGTGGCTACTGCGTACTGAATGATGGGCCAAACGAATTGATGGTCGTATATGCCGATGGAAATGATCCAGAATCGCTTGCCGCTGGCATTCTGAAAGCAATCTTCCTCGTCGGAGAAGAGTGCGATAAGCACAAGAAGGCTGTACTTGCCTCCTCGCATCCGGAAATGCAGACAATCTTTACCGAATCAGGTTTTCATTTGGCTGAGAAGGACTATTCTTTCGCCACAGGATCTCTCCGAGGTTCACTGAATTTAGGAAACCCTCAAACATGGATGATCAATATCGGAATGGGAGACAACGACCTGCGCCAGCACATGTTTCAGCCAACCATAAAAAGCATTCCAAAACAAAAGGTGAGAGATTCAAAGGGGTAGCAGACGATTTTAGCTCCCCGATTCAGGGCCTGTTCACACTACGCTGCCTGCCCGTGACCTGCCCCCAAATTCCGCACGGTTGATCTTACGAATTTAGCCCGTCGCCGAAGCTGTGGCAAAGTGGGAAACGCCGACGGCGTTTTCCAGGTGGACGAAGTCCACGTCTTTTCCATAGCTCTTGCTCCGGTAGACCTCTGCGAACTCGTTGGGCGTTCGGTACCCCAGACTGCTGTGTGGGCGCTCCTGGTTATATTCGTCCTTCCAAGCCGCGATCTTGCGTCGTGCGTCGAAGAGATTGGTGAACCAGTTCATCGGCAAGCACTCTTCGCGCAGCCGTCCATGGAAGCTTTCGACATGCGCATTCTGCGTGGGCTTGCCCGGCTGAATGTGTCGCAACTCGATCCGCTCCTCATTGCTCCAGGCCAGGAAGTGCCGGCTGGTGAACTCCGGCCCGTTGTCACAGCGTATCGCCATGGGCCTCTCGCGCCTCGCGATCGCCTCATCGAGCACGCGCGTCACTCGGCGGCTGGCAAAACCTGTATCGACTTCCAGCGCAAGGCACTCGCGGGTGTAAACATCGACCACGCTCAGCACCCGGACCGCGCGGCCAGCGGCGATCACATCATGGGCGAAATCGATCGCCCATTCCTGGTTGGCTGCTGTCGCCGGGCGGATCGGCGAGCCGCTGCGCACGCAGTGTTCGCGCTTCTTCCGCTTCAGGCACAGACCCTCCGCAGGTACACCCGATATAGCCGCTTGTGGTTCACTCGCTTTCCCTCGCGGCACACAGCGCTTGCAATCGGCGGTAGCCGTAGCGCGGCTTCTCTCGCGCCAAACACGCCAGCCTCTCCCGCAGCCACTCATCCGATCGTTTCGACCGGTAACGAAAACTGTTGACCGCCATCGACAGCAACCCGCACACCCGGCGCTCGCTGGCCTGGTACTGCTCGCGCAGCCAGCTCGCGTCCGTCCTCCGGTCTACGAGCTCAGGCCGTTTTTTGAGATCACCGCTTTCAACATCTCCCGATCCAGGCTCAGGTCGGCCACCAGCCGCTTCAGCCGCGAGTTCTCATCCTCTAACTGCCGCAGCCTCTGCGCCTCGTTCACTTCTAAACCGCCGTACTTCGCCTTCCATCCATAAATCGTGTGCTTGGAAACGCCGCACTCCCGCGCCCCGTCCTCGCTCCTCCGACCCGCTTCCACCTGCTTCAGCGCAGCGATGATCTGCGCCTCCGTGTGCTTGCTCTTCGACATCTCCCCACTCCTCCCTGAATCCGAAATCATACTTGCGCATGTCCGGTTCTAGGGGAGCAGGTCACCCGGGCAGTGTGAACAGGCCCTAATTTGCATTCTGATCCGTCTAACCTAAATGGCAATTTAGAAAAGAAGGCTTAAGGTAATCCGGTTGCGGACGGAATGTGGCGACCAGAGGGCAAGAGGAATGCACATGCCGGGAACATTTGTGTTGGCGGCCAGGCACTTTTCACAACAAGACCAGGAATTGTTCGCTCAACTATCCGGAGATTGGAATCCCATGCATATGGATCAAGTTGCAGCGCGCAGGACAGCTGCAGGGGCCGCAGTGGTCCATGGAATGCATTTGATCTTGTGGATGACCGATATGATGGCGTCGATAGTGGATACAGAAAGTTCCATTATCGATATCAAGGCCAAATTCATCAAATGGATCTACGTTGATGAGCCTGTCAACCTGGTTCTGGTTCAGAAGAACACTACGGAAGTAGATCTCCAGGTCGAAGTCGAGGGATTAGTCAGGGCGACCGCCACGTTCGCGTTAGGAAAACGTTCTATTCAAATTGTGGAAAGAAACTGGAAAGTTTCATGCCAACGAAAAACTAAGTCGGTCGCAGTCGATAGGGATTTAGAGGAGATCAGCCAGACGGAGGGGTTTGTTGAGTTTGCCGCACCTCCAGACGAATTGGCGCAGGCATTTCCCTCTGCGGTGCGGATCCTGGGAAGTCTCGAGATGTCAGGTTTAGCATGCTCGACCAGATTGGTTGGCATGGAATGTCCAGGCCTGCATTCAATTTTTGCCGGATTCAATGTCCAGTTTTCCGATGATTTGAGTCGAACGCCAGGCTTGAATTTCGCAGTATCCACGGTGAACAAGCATTTCCGTTACGTCAAAATAAAGATTTCTGGCGCTGGTTTGAATGGGACCGTCGACTCCTTCGCGCGGATTCCACCGGTCGCTCAGCCAAGCATGGAGGACATGACGCAAGCCGTCATGCCAGGCGAATTTGCAGGCAGTCAGGCATTGATCGTTGGCGGGTCTCGAGGGCTGGGAGAAGTCTGTGCAAAAGCAATTGCAGCGGGCGGCGGCAAAGTCACCATCACCTACGCCGTCGGTAAAGAAGAGGCCGAAAAAGTAGCGAGAGAAATCAACGAATGGGGTGGTGAGTGCAAAATCATGCACTATGATGTTTGCCAGCCTGCGGTCGAGCAGCTTCGGAGACTGGCAACTGCTCCGGGCAAGATATATTATTTTGCCACTGGAGCCATTTATAAACCTCGCCCAAAGAGATTGGATTTCAAGGCCCTGGATGAGTTTCTGGCATTCTATATTCGGGGGTTTTACGGCATTTGTGAAGCTCATCGAACATTGTATGATCGGCAGTTCACCGCATTTTATCCCTCCACGATATTCGTCGAAAAGCGCCCCGATGGAATGGCTGAGTATGCAATGGCTAAATCCGCTGGCGAGGCGATGTGCGATGAATTGCCTCGGTTAATGCCGGGGCTGCGAGTGGTCGTGCGACGCCTGCCACGCTTGCTTACCGATCAGACTGCGAGTGTGACGCCGACCAAAGAGGCATCTGTGCTCGAAATTATGCTGCCAATCATTCGTGAAGTTCATGCCAGCGCAAACGAGTGAGAAATGATTGAGCGGCATGGCACATTGAAAACAGTGAGGGAGAAAAGGCCGCAAGATGCTATGCGGTTCTCCTATTGCCAATAGTAACGCGCAAAGGAGTTGTTATCCTGAACGAAGTGTAGCGAAGTGAAGGACCTTGTGTTTCCCGTTCAAATCGCAAGGTCCTTCGCCTTCGGCTCAGGACGACATACCTAAAATAAGCTATCCGCACATAGGAAAACCGCTCAAAACGAAAATTTAACGCATAGCGAAACGGATGGGGTTTCACCAGGTACAGCGAAAAAAGGACACTACACCAACCGTCAAAATCACTGCTGGATCAAGTCTTGCCCTTTGCTCGCCATCGTCTGTCGCTATTGTAAGATTTCCTTATGAGCAGCAACCTCGGACAAACAGAGCCGGATCTTCCCTGAGCGTTCACGCGGTATGTCGGAAACCTGTTCGAGTGTCCAGTGCATCGGCTGATTTGCCAGCAAATCGATCGCACGGCATATCGATTGAAGCTCTTGTTTTGCAGAGGGGTTCCCGTCCTTCACGACATAACGCAGGTGAAGATGCTCATGCGTTTTTTGCACAAACTGTACCTGCGAAATGGCACGGAACGTATGCCCCATCTGGGCCATCTGCGTTCCAACACTGATGCCTGGCACGATACTGCCATCTTCGAGGACGATCCCGTCTGCAACCCGGCCCAGAATTTGTGTCACTTGGGGGAACCAGCGTCCACAGCTACACCGTTGGTTCGTCAATGTTACGCAGTCGCCAGTATCGTAACGAATGAACGGTTGACCATAGTTCAGCAGGTCTGTGACCAGCAGGCGATATATCGGTCCTTCTGGAGTATCGCCGATGGGATCGAACTCGACGTACGATCCCCATGGGTGGAAGTGCAGCCCCTCATGTTTGGAGCATTCCGCACCTATCATGCCGATGTCCCGGCTTCCGTAATAAATGAAGAGAGTCCCTCCAAAAACCGATTCGACCAGTTTGCGGTTCGGTTCGTTCATCACTTCGGCGGTGGCAATAACTATCTGCGGTTTATGGCGGATTCCATTTTCCTGCAGATATGACGCAAAGGCAGCCAGCACGGTGGAGTAGCCATAAAGAACCTTGGGACGATTTTTTTCGTAGCGCAGGCGGAAGCGTTCCAGTATCTCCCGATTCAGGAAGCCACTCGGAGCCGAGGTGCACCGCATAAGAACCTGTTCATACAGACGCCAACGCCAACTGGGTTGCAGGGCCATATCGCGATGTGCTCCCCATAGCATCATCACGCGGTCACCGGCTTCATATCCTGCCCATGTATTGAGTTGGAGTGTGAGTGCGGTTTTGTCACGTAGAGCTTCCAGGTTGCGATGAAACAGTACCGGAGTGCTGGTGGTGCCACTGCTGCCGGCACGTCGCAAATCCTGGGGCGGATATGCAGTCGAGAGCAGAGCGTTGGACTCATTCCGCAGGTGGTTGCGCGTCAGCATGGGGAGAGGCAATGGCCTGTCTACCCGTGCGTCGGAGGGACGGAAACCCGTGTCGTCGAACAATTGGTGGTAGTAGGGAACGGTCTTATAAGCGTGCTCCAGTAACTGCTGTAAACGCTGTTGCTGTACCGCTCTTTGTTCCTCTTCTGGCATGCGCTCAAATTTCCGGATTTGACGCAGACGTCCCGCCAGGCCGCCGTAGCGTTCTGGCTCGGCCATCGGCAGTACGATATGGGTGTGAAACCTACTCATAAAATCGCTCCAGAGAGAATGGCTAGATTGAAGTCCGCGCTATTTATGATGCAACACCTCGCAGACGAAGACGGTTTGCTGGTGACTGAAAATTGTCTGGCTTTGGCCCCGGATGCAGCCGTGGTGCAAATGTAGAAGCCTGCGACTGCATTTCGGAGACGCACAGACGGATTTTTCCAGAAACCTCGCGTGGGATCTCCACAACTTGTTCGAGCGTCCACCGCATGTGACAGCCCAGCAGTAAATCGATCGCTCCACGGATGGACTCCAGTTCCCGCTGTTGGAACTTAGTGTTTTCCTTGACCGCATAGCGCAGGTGCAGATGTCCCACGCTTTTCTGTACAAACTGCACTTGGGCAATGGCGCGGAATGTCTGGCCCATCTGTTCCATTTGCCCTCCCAGCATGATTCCCGGAACCATGCTGCCATCTGGAAGTAGAATGCCATCGGCCACGCGCCCCAGCACCTGCTTGACCAATGGAAACCAATGGCCGCAACTACAGAGCTGGTCGGCAAGCGTGACGCAATCTCCGGTGTCGTAACGAATGAACGGCTGTCCATAGTTCAGAAGGTCGGTCACCAGCAGGCGATAGATCGGTCCATCCGGGGTATACCCGATCGGGTCGAATTCGACATATGATCCCCAGGGATGAAAATGGATCCCCTCGTGCTTGCGGCATTCCGCACCGATCATTCCAACATCCCGACTCCCATAATGGTCGTATACGGGTAGACCAAATACGGACTCGATCAGCTTGCGGCCAGGGCCGCCGAGCACTTCCGCCGTTGCGATCAATACCTTGGGCCGATGCTTCATTCCGTGTTTTTGTAAATAAGCAGCAAACGCCGCCAGCACAGTCCAATAGGCATAGAGCACTTTTGGACGATGCTTTTCATATCGCTGGCGGAAGCGTTCAAGGATTTCATCGTCGATGACTCCGCTGGGCGCGGAAATCCGGTGCATGGTCGTCTCTTCGTAAAGGCGCCAGAGCCAACTGGGCCGCATGGTCAGGTCGCGATGCGTCCCCCACAGCATCATGACGGAATCTCCGGCATAATAGTCCGCCCATTCGTTCAAATGGAGATTGAGCGCCGTCTTATTGCGGAGGCCTTCAATGTCTCGATAAAACTGGACTGGCGTGCTGGTGGTCCCACTGCTGGCGGCCTTCCGGAGGTCTGAAACCCGATACGCTGTGGAAAGCAGCGAAGAACCAGCTTTGCGCAGGTCGTTCCGGTGCAGCACAGGTAAAGGAAGGGGGCGATCCGTGCGCGCCTTGGAAGGGTCAAAATCCGCATCGTCAAACTGTTTGCGGTAGTGAGGGACCGTGGCATAGGCGTGTTCCAGGAGTTTTCGTAGTCGCGCTTGCTGCGTCCTGCGTTGCTGCTTCTCGGGTAGTCTTTCAAACTCTCGGATCTGACGCAGACGGCCTGCCAGTCCGCCGTAACGTTCTGGTTCGGCTATAGGCAATACGAAATGTGTGTGAAACGTACTCATAAATTTTCTCCAAAGCAGAGTTTCTAAATTTGGAGGGCCGTTCAGTTGGGATGCCGTTCGCCACAGCTAAGATGGAAACTCGTCCTCTCGAAACTCGCCCTCTCAACTACTCGCATTCTCAAAAACTGACCGACTGCTTCTCAGATTGAAGAGGCGGTGCATAGGCCGAAATTGGCGTCTGCATCTCTGAGATGCACAGCCGAAGTTTTCCAGAAACCTCACGCGGGATGTCGGCCACTTTTTCAAGCGTCCACTGCATCCGATGCTGGGTCAGCGCGTCGATTCCGTCACAGATGGATTCGAGTTCCTGCGATTCAGCAGTGCCGCTTTCCTTCAACACATACCGTAAATGGAGGTGCTGATGGCTTTTCTGCACCACCTGCACCTGAGAAATGGCACGAAAGTTCTGGCGCAGACTGGTCATTTGACACCCGATGGTCACGCCCGGAACAATACCGCCATCGGCAAGGACAATTCCATCGGCAACCCGGCCCAGAATTTGGCGTACCAGCGGGAACCAGCTTCCGCAACTGCAACTCTGCTCGGTCAGCGTGACACAATCCCCAGTATCGTAACGAATGAAAGGTTGCCCATAGTTCAGCAGGTCCGTCACTAGGAGCCGGTAGACCGTTCCATCCGGAGATTGCCCAATGGGATCGAATTCAACGTAAGATCCCCACGGATGAAAATGAAGCCCTTCATGCTCCGGACATTCCGCGCCGATCATGCCAACATCGCGGCTTCCGTAGTAAATAAACGGCTTGATTCCAAAGACAGATTGCAGGAACCTGCGGTTTTGGTCGCTCAACACTTCGGCTGTTGCAATGACAATCTCTGGCCGATGGCGCATCCCGCGCTCTTGCAAATAAGATGCAAATGCCGCGAGAACAGTGGAGTAGCCATAGAGGACTTTTGGGCGCTGCTTCTCATAGCGCAGGCGGAACCGCTCCAGAATCTCTTCATTGATGATTCCGCAGGGAGCGGCGGTCTGCCGCATGAGGACTTCCTCGTAAAGACGCCAGCGCCAGTTCGGTTCCATTGCGAGGTCGCGGTGCGCGCCCCACAGCATCATGACGGAGTCGCCAGCCTTGAAACCCGACCACCCGTCCAGCGTCAGCTTCAACGCGCCCTTGTCCCGCACACTATCCACATCGCGATAAAACGTGATTGGAGTACTGGTTGTTCCACTGCTGGCAGCCATCCGAAGGTTGTCCAGTTTGCAGGCGGTGGAGAGTAGCAGGGCCGCCGCATTGCGGAGATGGTCCCGGGTCAGGACAGGTAAAGGGAGAGGCCGATTCATGGATACATCGGATGCGCGGAAACCCGCTTGATCGAATTGCTGGCGATAATAAGGCACCGTATCGTAAGCGTGCTGCAGCAAGCGTTGCAGGCGCAGTTTTTGCTCATTCCGCTGTTCCTTTTCAGACATGCGTTCAAAGCGTCGAATGGATCGTAAGCGTGCCGGGAGACCGGCGTAGCGGTCGGATTCGGCCAATGGCATTACAAGATGAGTATGAAGCCAGCTCATAAAATTTAAGTATCCTTTCAGTTCGCAACGCGCGTAGGGGCCACGTTGTCGTCCCATCTCTTGACGTACCTGTATTTGCCGGAGGGTTCGGCAGCGATATGGTCAGTGGTAGCAATGGTGAGATCGATCTGTTCCCCCAGATAGGGGCGCAAACGCTGTCTCAACTCTTGTTCGGTGTGTGCGCCATACCCTAGCCCTGCAACGACTTTTAGGGTCACATGGGTGGGGTCACGCTGAATGAACTGTACTTGACGCACCTCTCGCAGGTGGGCCACGACAAAGGTAAGCAAGGCAACTCCGGAGACAAGCTTCTGACTTGGAAGTTTTAAGAAGTCTGTCAGCCGCCCTTCGATCGGGCCCAGCAGTGGAAGCGAACGCCCGCATGGGCACTGGGTCAGCTCCAGGCTGGCCATGTCGCCGATCTCATAGCGGATCAGCGGCATGGAACGATTGAGCAGATCGGTGATCAACACCCGTCCCATACCCGGTGGTAGATTGGGAGATGGTTCGACTTCAACCAGCAGCGCATCCGCATTGACGTGGAGACCTGTGTGATATTCACACTCGCTGGCGATCACGCTGACCTCGCGGCAACCGTACCGGTTGAAGACCTTTCCGCCAAAGGTCTCTTCCAGCATGTCGCGCTGTCCCGGCAGCAGCATTTCTGCGCTGAGGATCATCGACTCAAAACGAATGTCGTCAATCCCCTGGTCGCGGCAGAAGTCGGCAAACAGTACTGCACCCTGGGCATACGCCACCATATATTTGGGCCGGTAGCGCCGCAGCAGATTGATATATTGCAGCATTCCTTCTTCTGTAACAGAAGCCGTATTCAGGATGAGTTTTCTGTAGAGGAACTTCTGACGCCATGGTGGAGTTGCTGGGAGATTCTCGCCGGTATCCAGCAGTGATCCCCAAAGCCATGCCGTCCAATCTCCCGGGCGCCAACCTGCCCAGCTGTCGTGTCGTGCGGTACTGGCCATCCGGGAATCGAAACGTTCGCGGTCCACATAGAATTGAAGGGGACTGCCTGTGGAGCCGCCCGTCTGATTCCGCTCCCGCTTGGACATTGGAACATTACTGGCGATCAGAACATCCTGATGGTCCTGGATGTCGCGCTTCGTCAGAATCGGCAGCAGACGCAGATCTTCGTGTGTCTGGATGTCGAGAGGCGTCAGTCCCGCTTCCGCCATGCGCAACCGATAGAAGGGGACATACCGGTAGGCATGAACCAATTGCTGCCGCAGACGCCGCATCTGCAAGTCGCGCAGTTCGTCTGGATGGAGGTATTGGTTCCGTTCAAACTCGCGCAGATAACGTGCATACGCCGGGTGAGTCCGCTTGGCCCACAATGGATGAATGACTTTGCGGACGAATCCAGCGGTGGGGTCGGACTTGAATTGCGAAGGGGTTGCCTGGGTCGTTGCGATCATCCTGCCACCTGTTCCACTTCCTGTACATGCCGATAAGACGGTCGGCTTGGAATCATCAACCCCTTGCCGCCGAGCAATTTTTTATGTACTTCACGGACCGAGGCAAAGCGAAACTGGCCAAGCAGTCGCCGCAGTTTGTCTTCCATCGTGGATGTTCCCCAGGTTTGTCGAATGGTGGATTTAAGAGAGAGCGGGATATAGGGTTGATAGGGGTCGATCTCCCATGGATGCAGATACACCATGGCGGGCGACTGCATCTCTTGTTCCCACGCAGTCAGGCCGCGATGAATATATTGATATGGGAGCAAACGCAGGTAGGCTCCTCCGCCGACGGGGAAATTGCGTCCCGCCAATCTCCAGGTGGCAATGGGAAATTCCATAAGTCCGCCATTGGCAACGGCATAAGCACCCCGAGGGGCGGTCGGATTGCCGTAGAGCGGGTGATGGACCGGATGCACGCTGGAGTCATACGCGAAACCAAGCCTGGCGAGCGCATCGAAGGCCCACTCGCATCCCGGTGTGATCGAAAAACAGGGTGCGCGATACCCCAGGATGGGTTCGTGGAGGATCGATTCGATTAGCTGCTTCGCCGTCTGTGTGCTTGTATAAAATTCCTGGGGCGACATGCGGCATACCAATTGGTGGTCGAGGCTATGACAGCCCACTTCATGGCCACGCTGGTGGATTTCCTGTATCAAGCGGCGATAACGTTTCGCTACCCATCCCAAAACAAAAAATGTCGCATGGGTCTGGGTTTGATCCAGCAGATCCAGCAGCCGGTGAGTGCTGGCTTCGATACGCGTCGGCTGGTTTTCCCACTCGGTGAAGGCCACACCCTGAGAAGCGACTTCAGTATGGAAGTAATCTTCCAGATCGATGGTCAGCGCGTGGCATGGACGAGTGCTTGGCTCCGATGCCTGAAATTTATGAATTGCTTCCTCCGGCACCATCATGGGCCGCGCCTGCTCCGCAGCCCGCTCGTTTGTCACAGGTACAGCTGCAGCTTGTTTCGTGGCCGCTTGGCGGGCGAGGAAAGTGATGACCATGCCATACGCAAGGCAAAATAGCCCGAAACTTACCAGGCCCAGTGGTTCTACGTGCAACAATTGTGCAAAGACCAAATCCAGCGCTCCTGCGACGACAGAGACGACCACCACAACCACAGCAGACTTTCCTAGCACGGAGGATGCATCCTGGTTCATGACTCCCTTTCGCAGTTCGACAAGAACATGTTTCACTCTCAATCAATGCAAGTTCGAGGCCAAACCAGTGTGTTTCCAAAATTAGATGGATGCGGCTGTCTCGGCTCATACAGGACATCGTGGTTGATGTATGACTCGCAGCTATGTGCAGGGTTTTGCATCTGGCGCGCGCTGATGGCTCAGGGTTTACCCACACGCGGGTTTTGCGGGTTTGCAGGGGTTGGAAAACGAATGAGGATGGACAATGCATCCACAACAAAGGAGGCCATTTGCGTAATTCGCAAATGGCCTCCTTTGCGAAAAATCTGAAAACCAATCAGGCGACTTCGCGTTGCTGGACTTGCTCTTCAAGCAGGCCAATGATCTGGAAGCTGCGTAACGACTGCTTGGGAACGAACAGACAACGATTGTTCGTGAACTCATCGACCGGAAAGAGCCGGAAAGCATTCTCGGTCAGAAGGTCGATTCCGTTTGATACACGGCCTTCCATTACCTCTCCATCCTGGAACGTCATCCGGACCCAGAGATAGGGATGAATGGAAAGAGAATCAAAAAACCGTACATCCTGCTGGGTCGGGCTACCGGCAAAACTGCGCACAAAGAAAACAGCTTTCGCGTCCTGTAAATTTATTGTGATGGCAGGACCGCCGTCCGCTGGTTCAATGGCCATGCTCGGGGGAAGGTCGGCTGGCACTGTGTTGGAGATTGCGCCTGGATCTGCCACGGACTCTTTGGTTCGATAATATCCGTGAATCACGGAGGAATCGTTCAAATGGACAACCACTGTATGCTGCATTTCAGGTCCTCTCTCGTCTCGGTTCTTTAGAAATCCGAATTGTGTATCTATGCCGATTGGATGGGGGCGGTCAAATTGTACTGGCGAATTTTATACAGCAGCGCCTTGTAGCTGATGTTGAGCCGTGTCGCTGCGACACGGCGGTTCCATTTGGTTTCGGCCAGGGTCTCCCGGATCGCCTGCATTTCCGCCTGGTCTTTCAGGCCGCGAACCATGGATTTCAGGTCGGGACTGCTTGTTGCCGTTACGGTGTTGACCGATGAAGGTGTGGGGATAAAACAGCCGGGAATCTTCGATTCAAGTTCAGCCACCGCAGCCGGTTCATCGCGCATCACCAGATAGCGCTTGACGAAGTTCCCCAACTCGCGCAGGTTGCCCGGCCAATGGTAGGCCACGCAGGTGGAAATCATCTGCGGAGAGAACTGGACCGGCTCCAGATCGTGCGTGACAGCCAGTTGCTGGGCAAGTTGTGTAAGCACGTAAGGAATTTCCTCGCGCCGTTCGCGCAGTGGCGGAATGTGCAGGACGAATGTACTCAAGCGGTAATAAAGGTCTTCGCGAAATGTCTTTTCCGTCAGCGCTTTTTGTATGTCGATATTGGTGGCTGCGAGAATGCGGGCGTTGGTGCGCTTCTCTCCCCGGCCGCCCAGTCGCGAGAAGGTCCCGTCCTGGAGAACATGCAGGAGCTTTGCCTGGAGCTGCGGACTCATTTCACCGATCTCATCCAGCAGAAGCGTGCCTTTATCGCACATCTCAAATTTGCCCGGCTTGGACTTGGTAGCGCCGGTAAATGCGCCAGCCTCATAGCCGAAAAGTTCGCTTTCCAGCAGATCCAGTGGTAGAGCGGCGCAGTTGATCTTGAGCCATTCCTCATTGGAACGTCGCGAGAGCCTGTGAATCAACCGGGCCACGATCTCTTTGCCGACCCCGCTTTCACCGGTAATCAATACAGGAATGTCCGCATGGGCAATCGCGGCCGCCTGCTCGTAAATCTTTTTCATGGCTGGCGTGGCGGCCAGGAAAAAGGCCCCATTGCCCAGGTCTTCGCGGAGGATGGTGCTGGAGGTATGTGCGATAGCGCTCAGCAAGCGGTCGCGTACGCGGCGAAGAATCGCATCCAGTTGATGCTTCAGGAAAGGCTTCGGTAGTACGTCGTACACGCTCTCTTTGGCGGCTGCAACGAAGCCTGCATGGTTGCTGGCAGGGAGCAGCAGAACAACGCTGAGTTCAGGGCGCTCGCGCCGCAGCTTCAAGAGGAGGGCTGGGACTTCAATGCTCGGAAGTGTCGTATCCAACAAGAAAAGGTCTGCGTTTGCCGCCGCTTGACATGCCTGCGTGATGTTCACAGGTTCCAGCGAATTTACTACACAACCAAGAGATTCCAGCAGGTTCTGAATGTACCCACGAACCTGAATTTCGTCTTCAACGACAACTACGCGAAGTTGATGGCCCACGGAACACCGCCCAGTATTTGCATGTATCTAGATACTTCGATGCGATCAACCGCGATCGCGAATGTATCTAGTGTCGGGCGCTGCTGAAAACCATGGATAGAAATGCCAATCATGGCCCAATCAGATCAAAAGCCCAGACAGAAAGCCGTACAAGTACAAAAGAGAACAACCAAAATTACTATGGAACATTTTGTTTTATGAAGTTATCTAGATCACTGCGACAGGATGCGTTAAAACCTTACAGAAACTTTGGATGTGGAAAACGCAGAACCTGTTGCTTCTACCGATCACTAAAAATCGGATACTTCATTCAACGTTCTTGCTGAAACTTGCAATCAGGGGGATTGGTGATTTTCTTGCGATTGAGCGAACTTTACTGCACAAATCGTTTTATCTTTTTCGTGTCTTGCTTTGCACGATTTGTTTACCTCCATGATTCTGCCTGTTTGGGATGCAGTTGACAAGGAACTTTTAGTAACCACTGCAGAGTACTGTTGGGGATAACCAAAATCCATTCGTGGGGCGACACTCTGTGATCGAGCACAACAGTTTTCAGAGTGTGTGAAAACTATTACCCACTGCGAAGAGAACTTCCTTTCGCTACCCCGAAGTATTTACCAGACCAACTCCATTTACTGCGCGATCCCTTACGAGAGATCCCAGTGGGTGTGGAGATGCCCGTCGCATTCAATGCGCTCAACCCTTATCTTTTTCAAGTGTTAGCGGCTTTTCCGGTGGAACCTCCGTGGACTTTCTCGCATCTCTGCGGTCTTTGGCGTTGTACGTGCATAAGAGAGTGCGAGTAGAAAAATCATGCAATTGATTTCGCCATCTTTATCCTCCATGCCGATGCTGTTGGGAAATTCTCCAGCAATGACGGTTGTTCGTCGGCAGATCGAACAAGCGGCGGCTGCCGGTATGCCTGTGCTGATTACGGGGGAGAGCGGCACAGGTAAAAACGTCGTTGCGCAGACACTGCATTTGCTGTCCTCGCGTCGCGATCAGTCCTTCGTTCAGGTCAACTGTCCCTCTTTGCCACATACGCTGATTGAGAGCGAGTTGTTCGGGTATGAGCAGGGTGCATTTACCGGGGCCAACCACACGCGCAGCGGAAAAGTGGAGCAGGCGCAGAATGGCACACTTTTTCTGGATGAGATCGGGGACCTGGATGTGACGGTACAGGCCAAGCTGCTCCAGGTGTTGCAGGATTTCCGCTTCAGCCGACTGGGCGGAGCGGAAGAACGCACAGTGGATATCTGGCTGATTTGCGCCACACACAGGAACCTGCAGGAAGAAATGGAAGCTGGCCGGTTTCGGTCCGATCTTTATTACCGCATTAACGTTGTATCGATCGAATTGCCTCCGCTGCGCGATCATCGCTCCGATATACCGATGTTGCTGGACCATTTTCTTCGCCACTATGAAGAAAAGTTTGGCCGTTCGCTGGAACCGCTTTCCAGTTCGGTCATGCGTCTGCTGGAGGCTTATCACTGGCCTGGTAATGTGCGGGAACTGGAGAACCTGGTCAAGCGCTACGTTGTGCTGGGGACCGAGCAGGCCATTGTGGAGGCGTTGAACGAAAGCGAAGCTGCGGCAGCGACGTCGCCGTTTATCGTCGATGGCCATCTTCCGCTCCGGTTTCAGACGCAGCGGGCAGTCCGCGTACTGGAGCGGCAGATTATTCTGCGTGCGCTGAATGAGCATCGCTGGAACCGCCGTAAGACGGCCCAGTCGCTCGACATCAGTTATCGCGCGCTGCTCTACAAGATCAAAGATGCCGGGTTGCCTCGGCTACGTCAGGGAAATGCAACTCCATGTTCCCCTGAGGAGAACGAAAGATGAGAGGAAAAGAAATGTTCGGTCGCCTATTCAATGCTGGAGTTTTCGCTGTAATGGCGAGTCTGGTCTGTGGTTCGTTGTCTGCACAATCGAATCCGAGCGGTGAGCCTGTGTTCGGTGCCCCATCGAGGTCTACCACTCCCACGGCTGTCACTACGCCCAAATACAGCAGTGCTCCGGTCCGCCCGGACACGCGGATCGCACCGCTTGTCGGATCGAATTACAAGATCGGGGCCGACGATGTGCTCACGATCAACGTCTGGCATGAGCCGGAAGTATCGCGCAATGTGTCGGTTCGTCCTGATGGAAAGATATCCCTGCCTTTGGTGGGAGATGTGCAGGCTTCTGGTCTGACGCCGATGGAGCTGCAAAATGAGCTGGCGGCGCGCTTCACGAAATATCTGACCAACCCGGATGTGAGCGTCATTGTGGCGGAAATTCGCAGCCAGCGCGTCAACGTTCTCGGTCAGGTGATGCGTCCGGGCACATATCCACTGATTCCTCCCATGAGCGTGATCGATGCGGTGGCCACCGCTGGCGGCCTGCAAGAGTTCGCGAAGTCGAAAAAAATATACGTCCTCCGCACCTTGCCCAGCGGCCAGCGGGAACGCATCAAGTTTGAATATAACAACGTGCTGAAAGGTAAACGCGGCAGTAAAGACCTCCTATTGCAGACCCGCGACACGGTGGTGGTCCCGTGAACTGTCGCCTGCTGCTTCATCGGAAATTTCGATTGCCGCTTCATCGATCCTTGGTGCTCCATCTGTCGGGGGTGCTCTGCTTCGCGCTATGCCTGCTCCCAACGCTGGGCCGCCAGGCTGCGGCGCAGGCTGTGCCGGCAGCCACCGCACCGATGGGCGATCTGAATCCGGAAGATCAACCGCTGCCGGGCCAGCAACTGGGCACCGATTTGACGTTGAACCAGAACATACGCGCCATCAATGCGGAAAATGAATCGTTCAGCCGGTTCGGCTTGGGCTTTCAGGTCTCCGGGGGCGCGCAGACAAACTTTTTTGGGACAGAAACGAACCCTGTGACCGCAGCATATACCAATGTCTCCGCTGACTTTGGATTGGTGTTGCACAATAACCGGACCCGGTATTTTGCACTATATCAGCCAGAGTACGACATGTATCCGCAATATACGTCGCTGAATCACCTTAGCCAGAATTTTTTCCAGAACGTGGACCATGTGCTTTCACAGCGTGCGGCAATTGCTTGGGGCACGACAGCCTCTCGATATTTGAGCATCGACCAATATTTGCCGGAATCCCTCGGCATCGGTGGTATAGGGTTCGTGGTCCCAACTTTGCAGACACAGGCGTTGGAAAACAGCTATGAGTCGAGCAACGTCGCCACCAGTCTTCGGCTGCAGTATTTGATGAGCACACGCCTGACATTCACCGGCACGTTGACTTCTTCGTGGTTTTTGCTGGT
Source organism: Acidobacteriaceae bacterium (assembly GCA_027306695.1). Lineage (GTDB taxonomy): Bacteria > Acidobacteriota > Terriglobia > Terriglobales > Acidobacteriaceae > JAKAAZ01. The sequence goes on along the minus strand of DAHUZH010000007.1, from coordinate 21,566 downwards.
CCCGATTGACTATGCCGGAGCTTCCGGATCGTTCTCGGAACGGTTCATGATCAATGGGGGTGATTTCCGGCTCGATTACCAACTCGACCTTAAAGATACGATCGGCGCAGAGGTGACGCCAATCTACGTCTATGGCTTGAACCCGGTCGGCCACGATACCGACGAGACCCTTCAGGCCATTTACAAACGCCAGGTGACGCCAACGCTCACTGTGGAGGCTGGTGCGGGCCCGCTCTTTATTCAATCCACCAGCCCGGCATACGGAAATTTCCAGGACACCAGCTATGCGGTGAATGCCGCAGTCAGCCGCCAGATCAGGCATTCTCAATTTGCATTGATGTATCAGCGCGCCATTGTCGTTGACTTTTTAGGGCCGCCGCTTGCAGACCATGAAGTGAATTTCAACTCACATATACCGCTGGCAAGCCATTGGATCATCACCTCGAATGCGCTTTATATTCACGATCTTGGCAATGCCCTGGAGGGACCAGGGACCATTTACGGTGGCTCTGCCCAGATCGCATATCAGATCGCGCATAAAGCGCAGTTGTTTGCGCAATACTCCAGGCTGTCGCAAAACTTCGCTTTGGGCCAGATCCAGGCCCAGCCTTATGCCTTTTCACAAAACCAGTTTGGGGCCGGAATCCGGTTCAACATTGGCAATCCCATCACCCTTGGAGGTGTGCAGTAATGGAACGCAAACCGCCCTCTTCTTTTGGAGATTTTCTTGCTATTGCGAGACGCCGCAAATACTGGATCATCCTTCCTGCTGTGACGGTGATCGCGTTGGCGGCTGCACTCAGTCCGCTGGTGCCACGCTCCTATCAGTCGACCACGACCATTCTGGTCGAGCCGCAAAAAATTCCCACCGAGTATGTCCGGGCCACGGTAACAAGCGATGTGACGGACCGCTTGCATACGATCGGTTTGGAAGTGATGAGCAGTTCACGTCTGACGCGCATCATCGACAACCTGAATCTCTATCCAGAACTGCGTAAGAAAAGCACTATGAACCACATCATCGCGGTCATGCGGAAGGACACGACAGTCGATGTTGTGCGCGATCCCGCCGACGGCAAGGACAGTGTCGGCGCGTTCAAGATTTCTTATATTGGCCGCACCCCCCAGGAATCACAACGGGTAACCAAGGAATTGGCGGACCTTTTCATCCGTGAAAACTTGAAGGAGCGCGATCAGCAGGCGCAAGGGGCAGACGCCTTTATTACCGCCCAACTCGTGCAGGCGCGCCAGCAACTGGATGCGCAGGCGGCCAAGATTCGCGCCTTTAAAGATGCCCATATCGGTTCGTTACCGGAACAGGAGCAGGCGAATCTTCAGATGGTAGGCCAATATCAGGCGCTGCTCCAAGCCAACAGCGATGCTATCGACCGTGCCAACCAGCAGCGTGTCTATTTACAGTCGGTGTTGAACGTGCAAACAGGTGGCAATCCCAACTCACCCGCCCCATCCAGCCCGACCGTCCTACAGATGGAACTGGCACAGAAGCAGGGAGAACTCCAGGCGGACTTGTTGAAAGACACGCCGCAACATCCTGACGTCATCCGTCTCAAGCACGATATAGCCGCCCTCGAGTTTCAGGTCCAGCACGCCCCGAAATCGACCGGCAAGGCGGCGATGTCACAGATGCCCGTCGTTCCGATGGGTGCGCCAACGATGAACGATCAGCTTCGCAGCCAGCTCGTTTCCCTAAGTACTGAGATCAAAGCGCGGACTGCGCGGCAGGGCGAGATTGAACAGAAGCTCCGACAATTGCAGGGATCGATTGAGGTGCTGCCTACCGTGCAGACTGCGTTTTCCGGCCTCGATCGCGATTATCAGGAAATGGAAAAAAACTACAACACACTGTTGGAGAAACAGCAAGCGGCGGCTATGGCGGCAGAACTGGAGCGGCACGATGAGAGCGAACAGTTCATCGTACTCGATCCAGCCACTTTGCCATCCGCACCATATCGTCCCGATCCAGTCCTGTTAGGTCTGGGCGCGGTGTGCGGCGGTTTACTCATCGGGTTGATCTTTGCTGTCGCTGTGGAGATGCGCGACGACACGATGCACGATGCCGATGAGGTGGCGGAGTATCTCAAGCTGCCAGTGATTGTCGCTTTGCCGAAGTGCCCCCCATTTCCAGAAGGGCCCTGGAAGATCGGTACTGCTAACAATTGACCGTTGCGCTTGCAGAAACCAGCGGCCGCCAATTATCGAGCGGCACGGAGAATAAAACATGGAAATCGCGAATATAAGGCGGAAAGGTACCGAAATGAAGCAAGCAGGAACTGCTATCCAAGTCGAGGAAGAAGCGCCCACACTCTATATGCATTCGATCAACGACAAAGACCGTGTCCAGAGAATTGAGCCTTCACGATTGAGCCAGACACTTGTCACGCTAGCGCCGTCGGGTGCCGAGTTCGACCCCAAGCAACAGCTTATGGCGGAACAGTTCCGTTTGCTGCGGACCCGGGTGAAGGCGCTCAGCAAGGATTTTCAACTGCGCACCATCCTGGTCACCAGTGCGCTGGCTGGTGAGGGGAAAAGTACCGTGTCTGCCAACTTGGCCGGTTCCCTCAGCCGTGTCGAAGGTCTGCGGGTTTTGCTCATAGACTTCGATCTGCGGCGTCCTACCCTGCACACAATGTTCGGTGTGGATACGGACATGCACTCTCCATCCGCACTTACGGGTGAGACGAAGTGGCAGACGAGCATTTACAAGGTCAACCCGCGCTTGGATGTGTTATTCGGATTTCGCGCACTCGATGAGCCGGACCAGCTTCTCCAAAGCAGCCAGTTGGAGAACCTGCTGCACGAGGTCAAGTCCGACTATGACGTGGTTATTCTCGATTCAGCTCCTCTGCTTGCTGTGGCGGACACGCAATCCTTAGTTCCGGTTGTGGACTGTGCCTTATTCGTTCTGAATGCGGACAGCACACCTATTGGAGCGGCGCGCGAGGCGCTGGCAATGCTGCGGGACAAAGTGGCAGGTTGTGTGGTGAATCGCATCGACAAGCTGAATACGGAAGACTACTACAGGAACTCCGGCTATGGATACGGTTACGGATCGAAGCGCACGGAGAATTGACATGATCCGTGTTTTTAACCTGTATGTTCCCTCGCGCAAGTTGCTTCTGGTGGCAGGAGATGCATTTCTGCTTGCCGGGGGATTTTTTCTTCTGTTGCAGCCTGATGTTCCAGTGGACACTTTGGCTGCCATGCAGTTGTATGCCTTGGTTCTAGTCGCTGCAATGGTTGGGATTTGGTCGTTTTATTTTTCCGACCTGTATGAAAACAACACGCTGCGCAGCAAGCAGATGCTGTTGGTGTCCGGTCTGCGTGGGCTCGGGCTGAGCGCTCTGCTGCTCAGCCCGCTGGTCTGGTTTCAAATTCGCGATCGCGCCCACCATCATCTGATCGAGCCCTTTCTGGCGCTCATTCTTTTCCTGCTGTATCTGCAACGCTGGTTGTCGGACTGGTGGCAGCGTCGCATGAGCAAGGGCGAGCGTGTACTGCTGGTTGGCTCCGGCGCTACCGTCCAGTTGCTGGCCGAAGAGTTGGGCGGCAACTGCGGATTGCCGCTCAAGCTGGCGGGCGTTGTGCTCGATCATGCCCGGCCGCTTCCACGAGATCTGCGTTTTGCCGTGGTGGGCACTGTAGACCGGTTGCGCGATCTGGCGCGTTCCTTCCGCCCCGACCGCATTGTGATCAGTTCCGAAATCGGCGTAACCACCGTGCCTGTTGCAGATCTGCTGGCTTTAAGGCGGATTGGCGTTCGTGTGCAGGATGCTGGCGAACTATATGAATCCGTGACCGGGCGTGTTCCGGTGGAGTTGGTCCGCGCCAATGGGCTTGCCTTTGGAACAGCTCTTGTCCCAACACGTTTTGAACGCTCCATCCATCGCGCTGTCAGTTTTCTCTCGGCTGCAATTTTGACCGTGCTACTGGCTCCGATCGGTTTGCTGGTGGCGTTGGCCGTCAAACTGGACTCGCGTGGGCCGGTCTTCTACACACAGGACCGAATGGGTCTCGGTGGAAAAATCTTCCGGGTCATTAAATTCCGTTCCATGCGCCAGGATGCGGAGAGCGCGTCCGGTCCAGTCTGGGCGACCACACAAGACACACGCGTTACCCGGGTTGGCGGCCTGCTGCGCAAGCTGCGACTCGACGAGCTGCCGCAGTTGATCAACGTGCTGCGCGGCGAAATGTATCTGGTGGGTCCGCGTCCAGAGCGTCCACACTTCGTTCGTTTGCTGGATGAAGAGATCACGTACTACGATCTGCGCCACTGCATTCCACCGGGCATTACTGGCTGGGCGCAGGTCTGTGCGACCTACGGATCGAATGTCGAGGAATCGCGGACCAAACTGGAATACGACCTGTTTTATGTGAAAAATGCATCGCTGCTCTTCGATGTGCTGATTCTTTTTAAGACGGTGAAGATTGTCCTGTGCGGCCGGGGAGCGCGCTAATGACCGGTGACTTCCTATTTGCGATTCTGTTGCCGCATGCGGCGCGACATTTCGTGTCGCAAGGCCTTGGTATTGCCGCTTTGACACTCGCACTCTGCACTCTGGCCGGCACGCTGTATGCGCTGGGGTTTGCGCTGGTCGGAATTTTTACTGGTTCGGGCAGCTCGGCGGAGAACGCCCATCCCAACGCTGTCCGAGATAACGCGAACGCCACAAATTTTCTAGTGCTGGTTCCTGCCCACAATGAAAGCTCAGGGTTGATTGCTACCGTCGCCGGCGTGCTCAACCAGCAGTATCCACACCAGCGCATTCGCTGCGTCGTGATCGCAGATAACTGCACGGACGACACCGCGGAGGTGGCTGCGGCAGCCGGGGCACAGGTACTGATACGCACCGATCCGACAAGGCGGGGCAAGGGCCATGCCCTGGCTTGGGCCTTCGCTCTGGTTGGGGGCCTGTCATGGGACGCCGCCTGCATTCTGGATGCCGACAGCGTGATTGCGCCTGATTTTTTTGCCGCTCTCGATCGCTCAATTCAAAACGGCCACGAAGTTGTGCAGTCCCGCTATGACTTTGAGGCGACTGCCAATCGCAAGAACTGGCTGCAGCAGTTCACTGCGGTCAGTAAAGCTGGAGAAAACAGTTTTGTCTATCGTTCCCGCAATCGTATGGGCCTGTTCCAGCTTTTGATGGGCAATGGTTTCTGCGTGTCGCGGGCCGTCCTCGACCGGGTTCCGTGGCGCGCGCATTCCATCGTGGAAGATGCAGAATATGCGATCGAGTTGGGAAAAAAGGGCATCGCCATCCACTATCAGGAGCGCGCGCGGGTCTGGTCCAGGCAGGCATCTACCATCCGCGATGTCCAGCCGCAGCGAGTGCGCTGGGCCTCTGGAACCGGACAGCTTTTTCGTCAGGCCGTTCCTGCTTTATTTCTTACCGCGTGGCGCAGGCGGAGTGCGCATGCACTCGAAGGCATCCTGATGCTGCTGATGACGAGCCGATTGCTTCTGGTGTATCTACTGGGGCTCTCGCTGTTGTTGAACCTCGGCGCTTTCGCTCCACTGTCTACGCTTACGTGGAGCTTGCTGGCTGGGGTTGTGCTGCTGCAATCCCTCTATCTTCTGCTGATGTTTCGTTTTGCATCGGACCGGCCCGAGCCTTGGGCTGGTTTGCTACGTCTGCCGTATTACATCGCTGTGATTGCATCGGCGCAGGCGTTGGCGCTGGCGGGATTCAACCGCCGCGTGTGGTGGCGCACCGCGCGATAGGTTTTTGCATTCAAGATATGAAGGAGAAACAAACACCTTGCCTCGCATACTGCACTTGATTGCAAGCAATTTTGTCGGTGGTCCCGAAAAGCAGCTACTGCATCATGCGCGGGACACGCGCGATGCCGGCTACGATGTGGTGCTGGGCAGTTTTCAGGACGACGCACAAGCGCCAGAGATCCTGACCTTTGCCAGCCGCCACGGCATCGAAACGGTTTCCATTTCCGGTGGCGTGCGCCCTGGACTGGTCGATGACCTGGCGCAATATCTTCGCCAGGGACACATTGACCTGCTTTGCACCCATGCTTACAAGGCAAATGTGGTGGGACACTTCGCGGCCAAGCACGCGAATGTTCCATGGGTCCCGTTTGTCCGTGGTTACACTGCAGAGACTTGGCAGGTCACGCTTTATGAGCGGCTCGAACGCAGCATCCTGGTGCGCAGCCCCTGGGTGGTATGCGTTTCACCAGCGCAGGCGCGGGAGCTGGGCCGCATGCGCCGAGGACGCCGCGCGCCGCTGGTCATCCAGAACGCCGTGCTTGCGCCGCGCGAAACGGGCATCTCCCAGGAACCGACGCCTAGTCGCGAGGAACTGGGCTTTAACGGGCGCGCGTTTGTCTTTGGGACTGCCGGGCGTTTCAGCCGCGAGAAGGGACATCGTTTTCTATTGGAGGCGTTCGCACTGCTGCATACGATGCTTCCAGAACAGCCAGTCGAACTTCTATTGCTGGGGGAAGGGCGGGAAGAGACTGCACTCCGCACACAGGCCCGTCGCTTGGGCGTGGAGCCGCGTGTCTGTTTCGCAGGATTCCAGCGCAAACCAGAGGCATGGATGAAGATCATGGATTGCATGGTGCAGCCCTCGCTGACCGAAGGGACGCCGAATTCCGTGCTCGAAGCCATGTTGCTGGGAGTGCCGGTGATAGCGACGTCCGTCGGCGGCGTGCCGGATGTGATCGACCATGGCCAGACCGGACTGTTGGTGCAGCCCAATTCTGCGGTGGCGCTGGCGGAGGCCATGAAGAAGATGGTCCGTTCCGCTTCCTTGCGGCGTCAATTGTCGATTGAGGCCAAGCAGCGGGTGGAGCGGGACTTCTCGCCGAAGCGCCAACGAGACCTGCTCGAAATGCTCTACAAAACCATGCTGGGTGCTTCGTTCCCAGTGGAGGCCGAGGAACCCGCGCATGTGGTCGCCTAAAATCTCTGTCATTCTGCCGGTCCGCAATGAGGCCGGGTGTATTGGCGGGTTGCTGGATCAGTTGCTCCAACAGACCTATCCGGCGGACCTCTACGAAATCCTGGTTGCCGATGGACGGTCGAGCGATGCGACGCGCAGTATAGTCGAACAAAAAGCACAGATGTCTCCGGTTCCCATTCGCGTGATTGACAATCCCGGTATCCGTTCCGGTGCGGGCCGCAATGCCGGCATCGCCCATGCAAGCGGAGAAATTATTCTTTTCATCGATGGACACTGTGAAATTCCATCTACCCGATTGCTGGAAGATACAGTGCGTTTATTTGAAGAAACAGGCGCAGATTGCCTCTGCCGTCCGCAACCATTGGTGGCCTTTACTCCGCAGGGGGTGGGAAGAATTATCGCTGACGCGCGGGCATCCACGCTGGGTCACGGACGCGATTCGTTGATCTACGACATGCAGCATGCTGGTTTTGTTCACCCCGCCAGTTCAGGAGCGACGTATCGACGGACCATCTTCGGGCATCTCGGTGGCTATGACGAAAGTTTCGATGCCTGCGAGGACGTGGAGTTCAATACCCGCGTGGCCGCTGCCGGTCTGAAGGCATATACCGACCCAAGAGTCGCAGTCAATTATGAGCCGCGGCGCAGCTTTGCCGGACTGTTTCGGCAAATGATGCGGTATGGAGTGGGCCGGGTGCACCTGGCCAGAAAACATCCCGCAGCCGCTTCACTTTCGCAGTGGGCGCCGGCGGTCGTGGTGGCTGCTCTGGTGGCGGGAATCCTGTCGCCGATAGTCGCGATTTTTATCGACAAATGGCTGGCTGCGGTTCTGGCTGTTCCGGCGGTCCTGTTCCTGCTGATTACATTTGTTGCATCTATCGATCTTGGACGACGTCATGGATGGAAGCACGCCATGCTCGGGCCGATTGCATACGGCGCCATCTATACCGGCCTGGGCACAGGGATGTGGGCGGAGATGTTTCGAACGGCGCGGAAGGTTGCGCCCTCCTCGACATTTTCTTTTGGCGTCCAGCCGGCTCAGGATGTGGCCGTGGATCTGAGCCAGGAGCTTAGGAAGTAGACCGAGGTTTGGCTGGAAGAGAATTGCGCATCATCGGCCGTTACCGTGGTGTCGTCCACGGCAATGCGTGGAAGTGCAAACGGATTGGAATGTCTGCCGATCAGTCCTGGCTGGGTGGTTAGCGCGGCCCGGAATCCAGTGGAACGTAGCAGATCTACGACGCGCTGGTTGTGCATACCGTTTGGATACGCCAGAATTTCGGGCACGACCCCGGTATGTTTCAGAAGGCTGCTGCGGCAGTCTTCCAGTTCACGCCGGATATCGCGGTCCGTTTCGGATGTGAGAGTGGCATGCCGGCTGGTATGGCAGCCGATGCGAATCAGCCCAGTTTGCCGCATGATGCGCACATCGTCCCAGGTCAAAAACCTCCGTGAGGTAACAGGTGGGACTTCATATCGCTGCTCGAAATGGTCCAGCAGGAGCAGACGTGCGGTCAACGGCATACGTTTCAGCTCCTGGGACCAGTAACGTTTCAATGGAAGTAAGTGAAGATTCTTGCGCCTGCCCAGGCCCCAGTGGTTCAGGTCCGCCAGCAGTTCATCCAGTTTTGAACGTGAAGCGCACTGGTTCCACAAGCGCGCAAAGCGTTCTTCGGGCAGAACTCCAGATGTATTCAGCAGGCCGGTACAGGCAAAAATGGTGGCTGGCATCTGATACGCCAGCAGGTGGGGAAACGCGATACGGTAATTGTCTTCCCAGCCATCATCGAAGGTGATGGCGACCTTGGGGCGTCCATCGAATGATCGCGGATTGTTCAGTAATTCCTCCAGATACACGACTTGGTAGTCCCGCTGAAGGAGTTGCAGCAGAGACACAAAAGCAGGCTCGCTCAGGACAAGATGAGGGTCGTAGCAGAGGTTTCTCTCTTCGGGAGGAAGTACACGGTGCAACGTCAATACAAGTCCGCTGTGGGATGCGACGATACGTCGCACCAGCCCGACCATACCGATGCGCTCCAGCGCAGTACTCAAAACAGCCTTTACCTTTGCTTGCATGTGCTCTTTTCGCGTCCGGGGGAACGAAAGTATCAAACGACCGGACTTATCCATGAAATAGAAGCAAGCCGAGTACCAAAGCGTGAACCTTCCTGAAGCCTGAGAGCAGGAACCGGAATTTTCTGGAAAGCGCGTATAGCTTTGGAAGGGAAGGAAACAGGATGTGGGATGTGCAATAGCCTGCGCATGGCAGGCCCCATCGGGCCGAGAAAGCACTCTATAAATGTATACCTGCTCGATTGAGGGCAAAAAACAGAAACGGCCACTCAATTGCATTACACAGAGTGCATCACAAGTCGGCGCGGGAGTTCGTGGAGTGCATCCGTGTAGAAGTATTTTAAACCCATGGCCTTACAAATCAACTACGGATCACGGTTGGCGGAATGGGCATTGGGCTATGAAATGACTGGTGCTCTCTTGGGCAATGCAGTTCCATGCGTCATAAAGGGACGTGTTTAGAGAAGGGACAAAACAATGACGTTGCTACAGCTGATGTTGATTCCGTCCGCGGCTGCGGGCGTTGTTCTAGTTGCCTGCATGGTGGTACAACGCGTACGCCGCGAGTGGTAGTGTCCGCAGAATGGGTCTCGCAATGCGTTCGATCCGGGATGTGGATGGGATAACAGAAACCGGGGTGGATATTTAAGGCCACCCCAGGTTCTACTCTTCTCACTGATAGGCAATGCCGAACAAATAGACGCGGGGCACTAAAAAAGATTTATAAGGATTTCAACGATTCCCTTTGGGACATCGACGTTCAGAATCATTTGCGGTCGGCTTCTTAAGGAGGAGTGGATTTTGGCAACGGCAGTCAGGCAGGGTTCCCAGATGAATGCAATCGCGGATAAAGATTCGATGGCGCAGAAGCCGCGTATCCTGTTTCTAATCGATGAGATTGGCGGCATCACCGAAGGTGGAACCGAGAGACAGGTATTGCAACTGGTCGTTCTTTCCAAACGATTGGGCTATGAGCCAAACCTGGCGGTACTGCGTGGCACAGAATGGCTTAGCGAAGAACAAGCGGGCTGCCCTTTGTACTTTGCGGGGGTACGCAGTTTCTTTCGTCCCTCGGGTTGGCGTGCCTGCCTGAAGTTGGTCGGGTGGATGCGGCGTGAGCGGATTACTGTGGTCCAAACCTTCTTTATTGAATCCAACATTCTCGGGCCGTGGCTGGCCCGTCTGGCGGGCGTGCCTGTGGTGATCAGCTCCCGAAGAAATCTGAACCAATGGCACAACCGTACACGCTGGATGGGGCCGCTGATCCACAAGACGCAGCGTTTGTCCAATGTATCCACGGATTGCATCGTGGCCAACAGCCGCGTAGCGGCAGAGTCTACGCAGAAGCTGGAACGAATTCCCCAACATAAGCTACAAGTTGCCTACAACGGGATCGATCTGGCGAAGTTTTCAGGGTTGCAGCAGGGACGGCATCGCGCCCGGCAGTTGCTCGGAATCGCAGAGGATGAGATTCTGGTCGGCAACATTTCCTGCATGCGTTTGGCGAAGGGAATTCATCAGTTTGTCGATGCAGCCCGTTTGGTTCTGGAAAAGGAACCGCGTATGCGGTTTCTGGTCGTCGGCGAGGGCACGGAGCGGCCTTATGTCGTCGAGCGAATTCAACGCTATGGCCTGGAAGACCGCATTCATCTGGTTGGCGCGCAGACGGATGTTATGCCGTACCTGGCCGCAATGGACATTGGCGTGCTTAGCTCTCTAACAGAGGGATTTTCCAATTCGCTGCTGGAATATATGGCCGCCGGACTGCCTGCCGTTGCTACGGATGTTGGCGGCAACCGGGAAGCACTGGAGGGAACCGGGTTTTTGGTTCCTCCCGACGAACCAGCGGCGCTTGCCGAGGCGATTCTTCGGCTACGGTCGCCAGAATTACGGCGACAACTGGGCGAAGCGGCACGGCGGCGCGCGCAGCGGTTCGGCTTGGAACAGGCCGAACGGAGGATGAGCGCGCTATATCGTGAAATGCTGACATTAAAGGGAAATTTGCAACAGCAAAATTGAAGGAGAAATCAAAGGAATGGATCCCATTGCCAATAAAAGCCACGCTGGCACTTCCCGTCCCACAGGAACAGCAGGCACAATCACAGTAGAAGACAGCAGTGAAGTTCATAATGATCGTATGCTCGAAACTGTTCATAATCGCACTGCCCAGGTGGGGGTGGTTGGTCTGGGCTACGTGGGCCTGCCACTGGCCATGCTATTTGCCCGCGCCGGTTTTCCGGTTACCGGGTTTGACGTTGACCGCAGCAAGGTGAACAAGCTGAATGCCGGCTCGTCGTATATTCAGCGCATTCTGCCGGAGGAAATCGCGCAACTGCGGGAAGCGGGTTTCAGCGCCAGCGCGGAATATGCCGACGTCAGCAAGATGCAGGCGGTCATTATCTGCGTGCCGACCCCGCTCGATGAGCATCAGGGGCCAGACCTTCGCTACATTGAAGACACCGCCCGCTCTCTTTCGCCGCATCTGCGTCCGGGCCAGTTGATTGTGCTCGAAAGCACCACCTACCCCGGCACTACAGAAGAAGTGTTGATCCCATTGCTGGAAGCGGGCAATCCGGAAGGGTTGCGTTGCTACCGCGATGGCCTCGATCCGCAGAAATGTTTCTATGTAGCCTATTCTCCGGAACGAGAAGATCCCGGCAATACGACGGTCGAGCGGAACGACATTCCCAAGGTCGTCGGTGCCTCGACCAAGGAGTCGGCGGATTTTGCCGCCGTGCTCTACAGCAGCATCTTCAATCGCATCGTTCGCGTCTCCAGCCCGGCTGCGGCGGAGATGACGAAGCTGCTCGAAAACATTTATCGCTGCGTCAATATCGCGCTGGTCAATGAACTGAAACTGTTGTGCCTGCGCATGGGTCTAGACATCTGGGAGATCATCGACGCGGCCGCAACCAAGCCGTTTGGATTTCAGCCCTTCTATCCTGGTCCCGGCCTCGGCGGTCATTGCATTCCGATCGACCCTTTTTATTTGTCGTGGAAGGCCAAGGAACTCGACTTCAGCACGCGCTTCATTGAGCTGGCTGGCGAGGTGAATACCTCCATGCCTTATCACGTCGTAGAAGCGGTTTCCGCTGCTCTGAACGATCGCAGCAAGCCGCTGAAGGGCAGCCGCATTCTGGTGCTGGGCCTCTCGTATAAAAAGGACATCGACGACCTGCGCGAGTCTCCCTCGCTGACCTTGATCGAACAGTTGCGCCGCCGCGGAGCGCTAGTGGACTACAACGATCCTTTCTTCCCCACCGTCGGTCGCGGACGCCACTACGATCTCAACATGACCTCCGTGCCGCTGGACAAAATCGGCGAGTACGACTGTGTACTGATCGCCACCGACCACTCCGACTACGATTACGAGCACATCGCTAGCCAGGCGCAACTGCTGGTGGATACTCGCAATGCGACACGCGGGGTTGTGCAGCCAGACCTGCAGGAAAAGATCATCCGCTGCTGACGGCGGCAAGGACTGAATTTTCATCGATGAAACAACAGCCTCCCGCCACGCCCAAACAGGCGTCTTGGGAGGCTGGTTACTTTTGCGCGATCAAAAGGCTTTGGCCGGGTATGCCGACAGGAACTCGAACCCACCCACAAGGAGTGAGAAAAACTTTTCACACTAGGCATCCATTTAGGAACTCTTTTTGTATCGACGTTGACCTGCGCGAACCTGAGAAGCTTTTACTCGGCCCATTTATCTTTGCCGCCCGGCCCCGCTGCAGGCGCAAAACTTTTATAGAAGATGGCATGCAACGTGCACACCTTCACAGGTACGAAGCTCCGAATCGGCAAATCGGACAGGCTGAATATCGTGGATTGGAACGTTTTAACAAAACATAGCGATGCATTGTCTACCTTGCTGGATCATCGGGAGGCAAGTTTCCCGGCTGCGCAAAGTCCGACTGGGACAGATGCCGACCTGCGGACTGCCACGGTTCTCGACCTTTTTCATGCTGCGGCCTGCCAAAATCGTCATCGGGCGGCAATCTCCGATGCACACTCCTCACTTTCCTACAGCCAGTTGTGGAATTTTGCCAATGCTTTTCGTACGCTGCTCCTACAGCAAGGAGTACAGCCGGGAGATTTGGTTGGGGTCGCCGCAAGCCGTTCTCTGCCCACAGTTGCCGCCATCGCAGGCGTCATGATGGCTGGTGCGTGTTATGTTCCGATCAACCTGCAGGAGTTTTCTGCCACAGTTTTAGTGCAATTGGCGAAGCAAAGCGGTATCCGTCACTGGATTGCCGATGCGCCTGCGCGCCAGGTTGCCAATCCAGACCTATGGCAGGACAGTAAAGTTTTGTCCCTGGAGAACGTCGTTCTTCCCGCCGGTATTGAAATTGCCGAAATTCCACAGAGCAAACTCACATCGGAAAGCCCGCTGTATGTGATGTTTACTTCTGGGTCGACGGGATTGCCCAAAGGCGTGGTCGTTCCGCATCGGGCGGTGGTTCGGCTGGTAACAGGGCAGAACTTTCTGGAGTTTGGGCCGCAGCATACATTTTTATTGCACTCGCCGCTTTCCTTCGACGCCTCGACGCTGGAGTTTTGGGGCAGCCTGCTGCATGGCTCGCTGCTGGTGGTTGCACCCTCCGGGCGTTTGGGTCTGGACGATTACGCCCGGATCATTACCCGCAAGGGTGTAACAACATTGTGGTTGACAGCGGCCATGTTCCACCTGGCTGCGGAACATGCCCCGGAAATGTTCGCTCCGCTCAGTCAATTGATAGCTGGCGGCGATGTCATCTCGCCGCGCTATGTGGAGCGTGTTCGCAAGCTATACCCGGCCCTTTACATGGTCAACGGCTATGGCCCTACGGAGAACACGACCTTTACCTGTTGCTATGTGGTCCCGGCGGACTATCGTGCCGGAGCGACGTTGCCCATCGGGCTGCCCATCGCGCACACTACCGTCCACATTCTCGATGCGCAGCATCAGCCGGTCGAAGCTGGCCAAGAAGGCGAACTGGCGGCTGGCGGCGCTGGCGTGGCCCTGGGATATCTGGCGCAGCCGGAGGCCACCGCGGAACGATTTCTTCCCGACACGTTTTCGCACGAAGCGGGCGCTCGGCTTTATTTGACGGGCGACCGCGTTCGTCAACGGCGGGATGGCGTTATCGAGTTCCTTGGACGTATCGACCGGCAGGTGAAGATTGCCGGGCATCGCGTGGAACTTGCGGCCATCGAAAGCGTGTTGTCGCAGTCGCCGCTGGTGGCTGAAGTGGCCATCCTGGTACTCACACCTGCTTCGGGCGAAAAACAGCTTGTTGCGTGCGTTTCGTTATTGCGACCGGATATTGAGGCAGAAAAAAACTTTCGCTCCTGGCTGGGAGAGCATCTTTCCGTTGCATCGATTCCGCAGTACTGGATGTTTCTGAAAAAATTTCCCATCAACACCAATGGCAAGCTGGATCGAAATGCATTGCAGGGGATGTGCGAGGCATCTTTCTTGTCCGCGGATATTGCTGGATCAGGTGCGGTCCTGGCCGCTTCCCAGCCGGTAGATGTCGAGGATGTATCTCCGACCGTTCACGATGTGCAGCGGTTGTGGGCGCAGTTGCTGGGCCGCGTGTCCGTCGGCGCCGAAGAGAATTTCTTTGATCTGGGCGGGAGTTCGCTGTTGCTGATCGAAATGCATGCCCGGCTCAAGGCGCAATTTGAAGCGACTCCTTCTCTGGTGGAGATGTTTGCGTTTCCGACGCCGCGCAGCTTGGCGGAGCGCCTTTCTGGTGGTGGAGAAATTTCTCTCACGCCACGGGCAGCCGAGCAGCGCGGACAGCGTCAGCGGGAAGCGATGCTGGCGCGCCGCACGGCGTGGACGGCTGCGAAGGTCAATGTTTCAACTGCAAGAGAGGACGGCCGCAGATGAGCGAGCGTTTACAAAATGCGGTCGCGATCATTGGAATGGCGGGGCGTTTTCCCGGCGCGGAGAATGTCGAGCAGTTCTGGCAAAATTTGTGCGCTGGACGCGAATCCATCCGCAGCATGGCGGAGCGGGAACTGGAAGACGGACTGACGGCGGCGCAGCGCAGCGAAGGCCGCTATGTCGCGGCGCGCGCTCTGCTCAAAGATGTCGATTTGTTCGACGCGGAGTTTTTCCGCTTTCTGCCGCGCGAGGCCGAGCTGACCGATCCGCAGCAGCGCATTCTGATGGAGTGCGCGTGGGAGGCGCTGGAAGATGCTGGATATGATCCCGCGCGAATCGCGGGCAATGTCGGGGTCTTCGCCGGTTCCAGCATCAACACGTATCTCTTGCTACATCTGGCCTCGGACGCGAAATTTCGCGAAGAGTTCACGCGGTCGTATCAAGTTGGTTCTTTTCCCGCGCTGGTCGGCAACGGGCAGGATTTCCTGGCGACGCGCATCAGCTACAAGCTGAATTTGCGCGGCCCTGCAATGACGGTGCAGTCGGCGTGCTCCACCTCTTTGCTGGCGGTAGCTCAGGCATGGCAGAGTCTGGTGAATTATCAGGCGGACATGGCCCTCGCGGGCGGTGTCTCGATTTCATTCCCGCAGCACCGCGGCTATTTTTATCAGGAAGGCGGCATGGTTTCTCCCGATGGACATTGCCGTCCCTTCGACAAGTCCGCTGCCGGAACCGTCTTTGGCGCGGGTGCTGGGATGGTCCTGTTGAAGCGGGCCGAAGAGGCCATCGCGGACGGCGACCATATCTACGCGCTGCTTCTGGGCGCGGGCATCAACAACGATGGCTCGGACAAGGTCGGCTATGCCGCCCCCAGCAGTAAGGGCCAGGCCGAAGCGATTGCCATGGCGTACGCCGTCGCGGGCGTCGAGCCTGCTTCCGTCGGCTACGTGGAGTGTCACGGAACCGGAACACCGCTGGGCGATCCGATTGAGTTCGCCGCGCTGGCGCAGGCGTTTGCAGATGACGGCCCGCGCACGTCCCTCTGCCGTATCGGCTCGGTGAAGGGAAATGTTGGCCATCTCGATGTGGCGGCAGGCATCACGGGTCTTATCAAAGCGGCTCTGTGTCTCGATCGCGAACGGATTCCAGGGACGCTGCACTATAGCGGCCTGAATCCGCAACTCGACCTGACGCAGACGCCATTTACGATTGCTGGCGATTTGGCGGATTGGCCGCGCGACCAGGAGATTCGGCGCGCAGGCGTCAGTGCTTTCGGAGTGGGCGGGACCAATGTTCATGCAGTGCTGGAGGAAGCGCCACTGGCCGTCACGCAGCCGAGTGCGCGCCCGAAACAATTGTTCTGCCTGAGCGCGCGCACCGCGAAAGCGCTCGAAACGCAATGCGAGCGCCTGGCGCTGAATCTGGAAAACACCGATACAGATGCGTTCTCTTTACCAGATGCGGCTTACACGCTCGCCATAGGTCGCCGTGCATTTCCTCATCGCCTGGCGATTAGCGCAGAGGGCCGCGACGAGACCGTCACGCAGCTTCGCCAGCCGAATAAAATTCGCAGTCGTGCCATTGTTTCCGATGCAGAGACCCGCGTGGCAATGCTGTTTCCCGGCCAGGGATCGCAATATCCCGGCATGGGCGAAGGCCTTTACCAAACGGAACCGGTCTACCGGCAGATCGTGGACGACTGCTGCCAGAAGCTGGAGTCGCTCGCTGGACTCGATCTGCGAAGCGTTCTTTATCCGAAGGTCCGGGATGAAGCAGCCGCGCACATCTTAGAACAGACCCGCTATGCGCAGCCAGCCTTGTTTGTGACCAGTTATGCGCTGACGCGGCTGTGGATGCACTGGGGCGTGCAGCCGGTTTGTCTGGTCGGGCACAGCGTTGGGGAACTGGTGGCCGCATGCCTGGCGGGTGTTTTTTCTCTTGAAGACGCGCTGTTGTTTGTCGCTCGTCGCGGAGAGTGGATGCAGGTGATGCCAGCGGGAAGCATGCTGGCGGTTCGTCTGCCACAGCAACAGCTACAAATGATTTTGCCAGCGACGCTTTCGATGGCAGCTATTAATGGGCCTTCGCTGTGTGTGGTGTCCGGTCCGACAGGAGAGGTGGAAATTTTCGCCGCGCAACTGGAGCGGGACAAAATCGTCTCACGCCGGTTGCACACTTCGCACGCCTTCCATTCGTCTATGGTCGAGCCGGTTGTGGCACGCCTTAGCGTGCTACTGGAGTCGATGACGCTCCGTGCGCCGCAGAAAAAAATTCTATCTACAGTGACGGGCGAGGAGTTGACGGCGGCACAGGCAACCTCTGCGGAGTATTGGGCGCAGCATTGCCGCGTCCCAGTGAATTTCAGCGGCGCCGCAGCTAAGCTCGTTCAGGATGGATACGAGGCTCTATTGGAAGTTGGCGCGGGAGAAACCTTGGCCACGCTGGTGCGTCAACAGCTTCCCAAGGGCGCGAAGACCGCCGTTGTCACATCGCTTCCGTCGAGTGGGTCGCAGAAGATGGATTGGGACGTGCTCACAGAGTCTGTCGGCGCTCTGTGGACGCGGAATGCGCCAATCGACTGGAACGCATATTACAGCAGCGAAGATCGCCGCCGTGTTTCTCTGCCGACCTATCCATTCGAGCGGAAGCGCTATTGGGTAGAAGGCCCGCTAGCAGTGCTGGCAACCGAGCAGGCGTCAGAAAATTTCATCCATGTTCTGCCGCAGAGCGGGAACGATAACAATTTTAATTCTTCGGAGAGCAGCATGGCATCCATTGCAGAACCCAAGCCTGGTATGAATCCACCGCCCGCAACACAAGATCGGGCAGCCCGCTTCGCGCAAGAGGTCGCCGCGTTACTGGACGAGCTTTCCGGGGTCGATTTGCCAGCAGACCAATACGATGTCAGCTTTCTTGAGCTGGGCTTCGATTCACTTTTTCTTACGCAGGCAGCGCAAAAATTGCAGACGACTTATGGTGTGAAGATCGCATTTCGTCAACTGCTGGATAACTTAAGTTCGATTCGCCTGGTTGCCGAACATCTCGACAAGCAACTGCCGCAGGATGCTGCCGCGCAAGGGATGACCGTTACGAAATACAAAGAGGTTCCACAATCGCGTGCACTGCCGGTTGTATCGGCCACGCAGGCTATTCTACATGCGATGGCGCCCTCGGCTGTCATGAATGGGCCGAGTGCGGATGGATCGATTGCCACTTTAATGCAGCAGCAATTGCAGGCCATGACGCAATTGATACAGAGTCAGTTACAAATCCTTGGCACATCGGCGGGAACCGCTTCAGTAAACGCGCGAACTTCAACCGCGCCGCTTGCAACTTCGCCGAGCGAGGAACATGCGCTGCACAAGAAGCCGATCCAGACTGGCCATACCGCCATGACAACAGAGCAGGAGCGCTTTCTGGCGCAACTGATCGAGCGTTACTGCGGGAAGACAGCGAAGTCGAAGGCCTTCACACAGAAACACCGCCGCACACTCGCCGACCCCCGCGTCGTCAGCGGATTTCGGCCCGAATGGAAAGAAATGGTGTACAGTCTGGTTTCTTCTCGCAGCCAAGGGTCGAAGCTGTGGGACATCGACGGCAATGAGTACATCGATCTTGTTAACGGCTTCGGGCCAACGATGTTTGGACACACGCCCGAGTTCGTCACCAAAGCGGTACAAGCACAACTTAGTGAGGGTTTTGCCATTGGCCCGCAGACTCCGCTGGCCGGCCGAGCGGCGGACCTGCTGACAGAACTGACGGGCACGGAGCGGGTAACGTTCTGCAACACTGGCTCTGAAGCGGTGATGGCCGCGATGCGCATTGCGCGCACGGTGACAGGCCGTGACCGCGTGGTATTTTTTGCCGGGGATTATCACGGCCAATTCGATGAAGTGCTGGTCAAGCAGCTCAAGCGCAAAGGGGAATTTACGGTGCAGCCCGCGGCGCCGGGAATTCCGCGCACGAACCTCGGCAGCGTCACCGTGCTCGACTACGGCACGGAGGAATCGCTCCGCTATATCGAACAGCATGCCAATGAGTTGGCGGCCATTCTGATTGAGCCGGTGCAGAGCCGCCATCCGCAGTTGCAACCTAAGGAATTTTTATTACGCGTGCGCGAAATCACCCGCCAGTCCGGCACGGCATTTGTATTCGATGAAGTGGTCACAGGATTCCGCATTCATTCGCGCGGCGCGCAGGGACATTACTGCGTCGATGCAGATATGGTCACGTATGGCAAGGTGGTCGGCGGTGGAATGCCCATCGGAATTCTCGCGGGCAAAGCGGCTTTCATGGATGCGCTGGACGGCGGCGACTGGAGCTTTGGCGATGCTTCGGTCCCGGAAGCGGGCGTTACTTTTTTCGCGGGAACATTTGTCCGTCATCCGCTGACCATGGCCGCGCTTTGCGCCACGCTCGAGCACATCCGCGACGCAGGCGAGCATATCTATACCAGTCTGAACCAGAAGTCAGATCGATTTGCGGCGCGAATGAATGAAGTATTTAGTACCTGCGGGGTTCCACTGCATCTGGAGCAGTGCGGCAGCGTGATGTATTTCGGGATACCGTCGGACCTGCGTTCCGGTGGCCTGCTCTACTATCTGCTGCGCGAAAAGGGCGTCTTCATTCTGGAAGGATTTCCGCTCTATCTCACGACGGAGCATACCGACGCGGACCTCGATCATATCCTGCATGCCTTCCGCGAAAGCATCGTGGAATTGCAGTCCTGCGCATTCCTGCCGTGTAATGTCGACGCTTCTGAAAAATCTACTACTTCCAGCAAGCTCGCGCCGGCTCCCGCCATAACAGAAATTCCGTTGACCGAGCCGCAGTTGGAAATTCTGTTGGCTGCGCAGGTCTCCGACGAAGCGAATTGTGCATTCAATGAGTCGTTTCAGCTTCGGCTTCAAGGTCCGTTGGATGTCGATGCGGTTAAGTTGGCATGGCAGTCGTTGCTGGATCGTCACGATGCTTTGCGCATGTCGCTGATACCGGCTGGCGATCGGATGCGCGTGGATCGCGAGCGCTCGATTTCCATCGAACAGGTGGACTTGGCGCGTCTCGGTTTCGAAGCGCAGCAGGAAGCAGTACAGGCGCTGATTGCCGCCGAAGGCACGCAGCCGTTCGATCTCGTTCACGGTCCTCTGCTGCGGGCCAAGCTCGTTCAATTGTCACCGCAGAAAAATCTATTGGTGGTCACGGCGCACCATCTCATCTGCGATGGATGGTCGGTGAATGTCATCGTCGAAGAGTTGTCGCGGATGTATTCGGCGGCGCTTTGCCACACGCCCGCGGAATTGGCTCCTGCGCTCTCATTTTCACACTATGCGATGGATGTACAGCGAACTGCATGGCGAGAACAGGAGCGCCGCGATCTTGGGTATTGGAAGCAGCAGCTCAACCCGCAACCGGAATTATTGACGCTGCCAACGGAGCACAGCCGTCCAAGCACACGCGATTTTGCCGGAGCGACCTTCGTCACTGAGTTCCCAAAAGAATTTGTGGCTACGCTGCGCAAGACTGGCGCGAGCGCGGGGTGCACCTTATTCACCACATTGCTGGCTGGCTGGCAGACGCTGCTGTGGAGGCTGAGCGGCAACGCTGATCCAGTCACAATGATTCCCGTCGCGGCCCAGTCGCAGATGGAAGATAAAGTTCTCGTTGGGCACTGTGTACATTTGTTGCCGATTCGGGCGGCGATCGATCCCGCGATGACGGCCACAGATTATCTGCGCGCTTTGAAGCCAGTCGTACTGGATGCGTACGAACATCAGACAGCGACCTACGGCAGCATCGTTCGAGAACTGGCTGTGCCGCGCGAACCGGGCCGACTGCCGTTGAGCGAAATCCAGTTCAACCTGGAACAGATGGGGCGCGCCGCTGCATTTGACGGTCTGGAAACGGAGGTCCGCGCGAATGGCAAGCGTGCGGTCAACTTCGATCTGTTTTTGAACATCGTGGATACAGGAAATGGCTTGCGGCTGGAGTGCGATTACAACACCAGCCTCTATGACGAATCCACCATCGCTGGCTGGCTCGATTGTTATCGCACATTGCTTGCAGGCATGGTTGCGAATCCGAAGGAGAGTGTGGCAAGCCTGCCGCTCTTGACGCCGCAAGTTCGTAAATTTCTTTTGGAAGATTGCAATGCCACCGCAACCGCGTTGCCGATCGCTGAAGATGTTCCTTCGTTGATCGCGGGTGCGTTTGCCGCAATGCCATCGCAGCCCGCTGCCGATTTTTACGGGCTGGAGTTGACGCGCACTGAACTGGCAGAACAGACGGACCGTCTGGCTGCATGGCTGCTCTGCAATGGCGCCGGTCCGGGTTCTCTGGTGGGCATTTACATGGACCGCTCGCTCGAAATGCTGGTGGCGATGCTCGGTGTGATGAAAGCGGGGGCTGCCTATGTGCCGCTCGACCCCATGTTTCCAAGAGTGCGCATCGAGCAGATTCTGGACGAGACAAATGTTCCCGTGCTGCTCACGCTTACCCGCCATCTGGAGGAGTTGCCGCAGACGAACGCGCAGGTAGTGGCCATGGATGCGGAAGCCGTAATTTTCGCGCAGGAGCCAACTAGGGCCTTGCCGAAAATTTCTTCGTATGCTCGCGCATACGTCATTTTCACCTCCGGCTCAACGGGCCGGCCGAAAGGGGTCGAAGTCACGCATGGCTCT
>DAHUZH010000079.1 GCA_027306695.1 Acidobacteriaceae bacterium | reverse complement strand
GGCACTCTCGGATAGAGATTCAATCCGATTCGAGTTTTCCCGCTACCATCGATTCCATGACAAATGGCGCAGCGGGTCACGTAGAGTTCACGAGCGTCCTGCAGGGTGTCGGGAGTGGCTTCCAAGGGATTCTTCTCGTTACGAGCGTGCCGGGGAATCGCCAGATTTCGCACAGTTTGGGCCACGACTGTCTCCAATGCAGAAGGTTCGGTGGTAGAGCGAAAACCACGCCGCATCAATAGAAGCAAACAGATGGCTCCAACGATTGCAACCGTGAGAAATATCAGAAGAAACGCCTTCAAGATTTTCATGCCCATTCTCTTTTCGCGAAATATCGTCAAATGGCTGCCTTAACGCTGGATGATCCCTTAACGGAGGCCGTTCGCAATTCCAATTAGTAGCAAGGATTCCACATGTCAGGTTACCGCCATCCAGCAGGAGAGACTCTCAAGGCCGACCCGACGGCCCTGACCCCAAAAATGAACATTCTGAAGTTCTCATCATCTCCCGCTTGACTCTATACCTAAGTACAGGGTTTACCGTTGATTCATGGACAGCTTGACCATAAGCCAAGTGGCGAAGCGTGGAGGCGTCAACATTCAGACGATTCGGTACTACGAGCGTCAGGGACTTCTCGCGCCTACGTCCCGTACCGAAGCGGCGTATCGCATCTTTTCAGCCGAGTCTGTGCGACGAATTCATTTCATCAAGCGCGCTCAGGAGTTGGGCTTTTCGCTGAAAGAGATCAAAGAACTGCTCTCCCTGCGCATCGACGCGCATACGACACAGGCCGACATTCGCAAACGGACGCAGGCAAAAATTGCGGATGTAAAACATAAGATTCTGCATCTCCAAGCCATCCATGCAAGCCTTTTGCGGATGGCGGAGGACTGCTCTGGCTGCGGTTCTCTGAAGGATTGCCCCATTCTCGGATGTCTGGATGGAAAGGAGTTCTCATGACCAACCGTACCTGGAAGCAAAACCTGCTGGCCGCGCCTGTAATCGGGTTGTCGCTGCTGCCTAAAATTGCCTGTCCGGCTTGCTGGCCCGCCTACGCAGGACTACTATCCTCAATCGGCCTTGGCTTCATGGTCTCAAACCTGACGTATTTGCTGCCTTTGACTGTCGCATTTCTCTTGATTGCTGTCGGGACATTGGCGTTTCGCGCGCGCCGAAGGCGCGGATATGTGCCGTTTGCTTTGGGAATACTTGCAGCCGGTTTCATTTTGCTCGGAAAGTTTTATTTGGCTTCCAATCCAGTCCTGTACGTCGGATTGGGGCTGCTCATCCTGGCCTCCGTTTGGAACAGTTGGCCCATAGCCTCCCGTTGTATCTGCGCCCCAGCAACGGAAACGCTCCACCCATCCGGGGCGCTCAAGGAGAAATAAAATGACCGCCAACAAAAGAAAAGTGGAAGTCTTCAGTGCAGGGTGCGGGGTTTGCGATGAAACCGTTGTGCTCGTGCGGACCCTGGCCTGTGGCTCATGCGACGTCGTTGTCCATGACATGCACCAACCCGAAGCAGCAGCAAAAGCCAAACGCTATGGCGTGCATAGCGTGCCTGCCGTCGTCGTAAATGGCAAGCTCGCCGAGTGCTGCGCTGGCCGTGGGCCGGAAGAACATGCGTTGCGTGCCGCTGGGATCGGCGTTCAACTCTGAACCGCATTGCCAATGAGTCGGCGTGGCGTTTACAGACAACCGTACACCGCGCCCGCCTCATGGCGAGCGAGATCCTTCCTCAACGGTCGGTGACTTCTGCCGTTCCGACTCAATCCAGAGCTTTCATTCGCTACTCGTTCACGCCGGAGTTCTACTCCATGCCCGATCAGGCCAGCCCTACCGTTTCGATTTCTCCGGCTCAATGCGAAGGGTTGATCCAGACGCTCGCCGCCGCCACGTTCTTGATTTTCTTTCAAGCCTATATGGTGGCCCCGCTCATTCCCCGCCTGTCCCATACATTTCGGGTGTCTGAGCAATTCATCGGTCTGATGGTGCCGGCCTACATGATCCCGTATGGCCTATCCACCTTGTTCTATGGACTGCTCTCCGATCGGCTGGGCCGCCGTCGCATCATGCTCGGATCGCTGGCTGCTTTCATCCTTCTTACCCTCATCACAGCAACAGCGCACTCCGCTCCCCAACTTCTCTGGTGGAGGCTCTTGACGGGATTGGGCGCAAGCGGGGTAGTTCCGCTGGCGCTGGCGCTGATCGGGGATCTGTTCCCATACGAGCAACGCGGACGCCCTCTAGGCTGGCTCTTTGGAGCCATGTCAGGCGGAATGGCATTCGGTTCCAGCTTTGGAGTCATACTGACTCCGTACATCGGCTGGCGCATGCTTTTTGTTGGAGTAGCGTCTGGGACAGTGGTCGTGTTCGGACTGTTGCTCAAGTACAGTGCCCTCATGGGCAGACAAACTGCCACATCGGTCCTCTCCGCAGCCGATGTGGTGAAGGGATATCGCAGTCTCCTCGACAACGCACGCGGAGATCGCACCTACGGCTATGTCCTGCTGAATAGTCTGTTTCACTCCGGCGTTTACACCTGGCTCGGCGTCTTCTTCGCCCAGCGGTATCATCTGGGAGAAATAGGCATTGGTCTCGCTCTTCTGGGCTACGGGGTCCCGGGATTTCTTCTGGGGCCGGTGATTGGCCGTTGGGCAGACCGCTGGGGGCGGCGCTGGCTCATACCGCTGGGGCTGGTAATTGCCGCGCTATCGGTTGCGGCTCTGATCTTCGATCTGCCACTCCTGGCGGCGACACTTACTGTAACGCTGTTATCGCTTGGCTATGACATGACGCAGCCGCTGTTGGCCGGAATTGTGACGCAGTTGGAAGGCAAGCGGGCCGGACAGGCGATGGGACTGAATGTCTTCATCCTCTTTACAGGGTTCGGCGTCGGCAGCATAGTGTTTGGTGCGGTGGTTCCGCTCGGCTTTGGAGCGGCTTTTGCTATTTTCAGTTCCATTCAACTGCTGTTCGGTCTGGCCGCCCTTTTCCTGTTTCGCGGCGAAATGGCAAAAAGGGAGAAGTCTCAGCCATTGCTGTAGTCCCCGGCGATTCTACTTATGAATGATGCATGTGATTGTGTTCATGTTCGTTCGGGTGTCCAGGCTGCTTGCTCATTATGCGCAGTAGACATGGTAATGTTCGTCTAGTGACCATGCCAAAAGCAGTTGTTTGGCTGCAAAGCATCACTATCGCGTGGATGTCGATTGAAACCGTTGTGTCTCTGTACTCAGCACAGCAGGCGCGCAGCACAGCTCTTCTCGCTTTCGGCTCAGATAGTCTTGTAGAACTACTCTCGGCAACTGTTGTGCTCCTGTCGTTCATGCCAAGATTTCCACTTAGCAAAGTACGCGCTGAGCGATGGGCAGGAATCCTGCTCTTTGTTTTGGCGGGTGTTGTTGCAATCACTGCGGTAGCAGCTTTGATTTATCGCATTCAGCCTCAAACGTGTGACCTCGGGATTGCGATCACTATTGCGGCCCTGATTATGATGCCCCTGCTCGCCTGGGGCAAGCGACGGTTAGCTTACGCAACCGGCAGCCACGCTCTAGCTGCAGATGCGGTGCAATCGGCGACTTGTGCATATTTGGCGGCGCTTACGTTGGCCGGTCTGGCGGTTAACGCTGTCTTCCATATTCATTGGATAGATTCTGTGGCTGCACTTGCCGCCTTGCCAATTCTATTCATCGAAGGACGCCGCGCGATGCGTGGCGAGAGTTGCGATTGCTGTTAAACCAAGTGACCATGCTCTGAGAAGCGAACCGATGATCCGAACCCAAAAGGTTCGATTCAGGAACACGGGAACAGAAAGCCAATTTCTGGGAACAATCTGGGAACAATAGCCCGTTTTATGGGCGCTTACAGGGCCTATGTGGGCGACGAGGGCCTTTGAAGTTCAATAAGTTAACGGTTGCCCAAATTTTGACACGGTAGAGGTCAGGAGTTCGAGTCTCCTCGTGCCTACCATATTCTTCATAGACTTACCGAATCCGCCTCGAAAAACGAGGGTTTGAAAGGGTTCGATAAGGATTATGACTCTCCCGCCACAACTTTCTTCGGAAGAATCTGGTTGGCGACTTTGCTCTGCGCCTCGCGTTTGGCGGGCGTGAGCGCCTGTGTGTATACATCGAGCGTGATCCGGCTGTTGGCGTGGCGCAGCAACTCCTGCACGACCTTCACGTCCTCGCCATTCGCTTTCAGAACGGTCGCCAACGTGTGGCGGAAGGTATGCCAGCCAATCCGTTTGAGGATGCCGACCTTCCGGGCAGCCGGTTGGATGTTCCTGCTCATCATGCTGTCAGGCCAGAGTGGCTGTTTGCCCTTCATGCGAATGCTGGCGAACACCCAATCCTCCGGCTGGTTGTAGAGGGTGGACTGCTTCCACAACCAGACCTCCTCCGCGACGGATGCATCCAGAGGAACGGGCTTTCTGGAAGCCTCCGTTTTGCATCGCCCGACGACCTGATGGAAGATGGAGCGGCTGACCTGAATCTGAAATTGGTCAAAATCGATGTCCGACCACTTCAACGCCAGCAGTTCACTCCGGCGTAGCCCCGTCACGGCATCCAGAATGACGAGCGTCCGTTCGCGCATCGGAAGTTCGGCGAGCAGCAATTGGAACTCCGCAACATCCAGCACTTCGGGGATGTGCTCCCGCTTGGCGCTCTGGCGCACGCGCGTAATCGGGTTCGAGTTCTGTGGAAGCCACTCGTACCGGATGGCGTGATTGAACAGAGCATGCATGATGTTTCGGGTCTTCGCCTTGGTTCCTCGCGCCATCATCTTCCCACTTGAAAGAGTCAGGCGCTTGAGCCATTCTTCGACTGCGACCGTGCGAACCTCGCGCAGCCGAAACGGCCCCCAACGAGGTTCGATCCAGCGGTCCAGGAAGATGGTGTAAGTTTTCTTCGTGGAGTACGCCTTTTCGTCTTCATCGGGTTCACCTTTCGATGGCTCAATTCGCAGCTCGGTTTCTTTGTAATGGTTGATTAGGTCTTTGACCGAATATGGCTGCCATTCCGATCTTGGGGCTTGTTGGTTGATGTTAAACCGCAGCGTGCTGATCGCGTTCTGTGCGCTGGCCTCGGTCGGATACTCTTCGACCGTTCCCACCACAGACTTGCGGTACCGTTTGCTGCCGTTGGCGTCGATCTCGTACCAACGGAAGAACCAGCAATCCGGCCCCCGTTTGCGTGCAATCCGCTGCAGACTTCCTTGCTGATATCGTGCTCGCCGAAACATGAGATTTCTCCTGTTCAGCGGCACCGGTGGTTACTACACACACTACTCAGATCTGGTGAAGTAGTCGATAAAGATTAGCGGCCCGCTGAGTCGCTGGTTGTGCCCAATTACCCGGCTTGCGAGGCGGTCTGGGCCGTGCGTTCCCGGAGCCACGCTTCCAGTTCTGAAACGAGATAGCGCCAGTATTTGCGCCGCCCTTCGCCGATGGGGTGAGCGGGCACAACGCCCTGCCGGGACCACCGCTGCAGGGTTTTCGGATGGACGCTGAGCACTGTCGCAGCTTCGTCCGCATCCACGAAGCGTTCATGCAAAATGTGCTCAGATTGATGGATCGGAACAAAAGTAGAAGGAACCATAAGCCTCCTATCTGCTTGGCAGCGTAGCGAGGCATCGGCGGTTCGTCCAAGACTTCCTTGGATCAGATAAATAGCCTGCCGCTATCAGTCAGCTGAGTGGTGTCCTTTATCAGAGGTCAATTCCCAGAAAAGACCGCCTGTCTACTCCTTGACTGGCTAGGAGAGATAGGATTATGCTCCTATTCCATCTAGGAGACCGCATGGCAAAACGTGTAGATCTGCTCCAAGGAACGCTTGACCTGTTGATCCTCAAGGCCATTTCGCTCGGCCCGTTGCATGGGTATGGCATCCTGCTCCGCATCCAGCAGATTTCCGGAGATCGTTTGGAGATCCAGCAAGGCTCGTTTTATCCGGCCATTTATCGGCTGGAGCACCAAGGCTGGATTGAAGGCGAATGGGGGGAATCGGAGAACAATCGCAAAGCAAAGTTCTATCGGTTGACGGCCACTGGCAGACGTCAGTTAAAGACCGAGACCGACCGTTGGGCCAAGATGACCGACGTCGTTGGCGACATTCTCACCGCTACGCCCGAGGAAATATGAGCGTCCTCTCGCGAATTCGCACATGGTGGCGTGCCATCATTTATGGCACGCGCATTGGAAATGAGGTGGAAGCAGAGCTGCAATTTCACATCGATACCTATGCGGATGATCTGGCGCGACGCGGCGTTCCTCCTGAAGAAGCAGCACGACAGGCACGAGTTGAATTTGGTCGGGTCGGCGTACAAAAAGAGAAATATAGGGAAGCTATAGGTCTACGTCTCTTCGACGAGATTGGCGGCGACATTCGATATGGCCTCCGCTCTCTCTACAAGCATCCTTCAGTCTCGGTTGTTGCAGTGCTTTCGCTTGCGCTGGGCATTGGTGCAACAACTGCAATGTTCAGCTTGATCTACTCCGCACTACTCCATCCATTTCCATATGCCGGTGCCGACCGCATTGTGAATCCCAGGGTTATCGATGAGAAACATCCTCAGATTCCAACCTGGTTTGCTCTTACACCCGCTCAGTTCGATAGTTTTCGCAAAGCGAAATCGATCGATAGTATTTTGGGTTTCTTTCTCGAGGGCCTCCAAACAACAGGCGGCGATCTTCCTGAAGATGTGAGTGCTGCGTATGTCACGTCCAATGCATATTCCTTCTTCGGAATTCCTGCGATGCTGGGAAGAGATATTCAGCCCTCCGACGTGCCGGACTCCGGCCAGCCGACAAATGTCGTAGTGCTGAGCTATAGATTCTGGAAGGAGCACTATGGAGACGACAGAACCATCTTCGGGCGAACTCTACAGCTCAATCACGAGAATTACACCATCGTCGGCGTGATGCCTTCGCGCTTCACCTTTACGGAGACCGTGGGCAATGCCGACGTATACATACCGTGGACGCCGACTCGAACTCCGGGATTGTTTCCGTGGATAAAACTCAAACCTGGGGTCAGCCTCGCAGCCGCTAATGCCGAGTTCCAGTCTTTCCTCAATCAATTCAGGCAGGAGACGCCAAAACACTTCCCAACCTCCTTCCGTGTCAGTGCTCAGCCGATTATCGAGCCATATGTACATCGCGCGGGCCGCACTCTAGCACTGCTCTTTGCTTCTGTCGTTCTTCTACTTCTCATAGGCTGCGCAAATTGCTCGGTGCTTCTCCTCGCTCGTGGCGAAGCACGTCATCACGAACTGGCCATCCGTAGCGCCATCGGGGCCAGCCGTTTTCGCATGGTGAGGCAACTTCTCGTTGAGTCGCTCGCCATTTCCTTTGCCGGGGCAGCGATGGGCGTTGGCGCATCCTTCTGGCTCGCGAAGCTTCCGCTGCAGCTTATGCCGAACGCTTTTCCCCAGGAAGCTGCCATCACCATCAATTTCCCCATCCTGGCTTTTTCCATCGGCCTCGCACTCATCGCGGGACTGCTCTCTGGACTCTCTCCTGCGCTGCGCCTGTCGCGGCCAAACGTCTCACAAATTATCCAGAGCACCGCGCGTGCCACTGGCGGCAGCACCAGTAAACGCACAACCAATCTCCTCGTCGGCGGCCAAATCGCTCTCACATTCGTTCTCCTTGGCCTGGCTGGAGCCGCGATTGCAGGCTTCATGAAGGTTGCGTCAATCCAGCTCGGGTACGACCCACACAATGTCATGGTGGTCAGTATCCCGCTCAAGCGGGATACGAAGAAGAACCAGGTGGGGCGTGCAACCTACATTGACCAATTGCGCGAACGCGTTTCCAGCGTTCCAGGGGTGATCTCTGTAGCCGTGGCGTCTCGCGGGATACCTCCTGGACAACCGCCTTTCGGAATAGGCACCCTGGGACCGTTCGAGATACTGGGCAGGCAGTCCCAGCAGCAGCCACAAGCGGAAGTCTCTCTCGTCAGCCAAAAGTATTTTGCTACGCTCAAAATTCCTCTCCTCAGGGGCAGAGTATGGAACCAGACTGAAAATCAACGTGGAGACTTCGTCGCGGTCGTCAATCAAGCTCTTGCCCAGCGCTACTGGCCAAATGGAGATGCTATCGGCCATCAGATTCGTATCGCCTCGCTCAAAGATGATGGTGCGCCGCTCTCAGCTGCCTCGCCTCAAAGCGGGGGATGGCGGCAGATTATCGGGGTCGTGGCAGATTCACGGAACGATGGTCTTGAACGGCCAGTCGTTCCAGCGATCTACGTTCCCTATACGACCTTCATGTGGGACGGAACAGCTTTTTTTATTCGCACCGCAGGAGCTCCACTCACGTTCGTTCATGCCATCCGTGTCGCGCTCCACTCCGTCAATCTCGATCAGCGCATCTCCTGGACCGCTGACCTTGAGGAGGTTCTGCAGCATCAGCCAATATGGACACAACAGCGTCTTTTTTCCATCCTCTTTTCATTCTTTGCTGGCCTTGCTCTTGCCCTGTCTCTCGTCGGCATCGCCAGCACGGTTAGTTTCGCCGCAGCGCGACGCACGAATGAACTCGGTATTCGCATGGCGCTCGGCGCTCAGCGAAGCCACATCGTGTGGATCGTCATCAGGACAACCCTCGCAACCGTGACTAGCGGCATCATCGTTGGCGTGGTGTTGAATCTCGCTCTCGAAAAGGTGCTGCGGCATTGGACGCCTGGCAGTGTCTTCGCTCCGTGGATGGTCGCCGGGGTTGCGCTGCTTCTTTTGATTTGCGCCGCAATCGCCTGCCTTCTCCCTGCAAAGCGAGCAGCAAACATCGATCCCATGCAAACCCTCCGTTGTGAATGAACTTGGAATCACGAGGTTGAAATGGATGCCATCGGGCTAATGGAAGATGTATCGGACAACCCGACCACTCCGTGGATATCGTTCATTGGCGCCGCGCTTGCAGCAGGCGCTGTCGCCTGCATTTTTTGTCAGCTTCCGCCGCCACGTTCGTTGTCGTGGATCGGTTTGTTTTTCTCGGCGATTGCATACGTCGTAGCTGCAATTGCTGCGAGTGCCGTCTCTGTATGGGCCATATCCGCGATTTTGCCCGATGGCTCCGCGCTTAATCGTCGTCAACTGATCCTGATTGCGTGGGGTGCTGCCGCATGGCTTCCGTTGCTGGTGCTTCTCTTGCGGGAAGATTCACCCTGGGCAGTTGTGGTCGTCGTCGTGGACATGGCAGTTGTCACCAACACGTTGCGCAGATGGAAACTCCCAGCCGAGGAGGCGAATGCATCGTCCTACCAGGACGCGCCTGAGTACAAGTTCCTTCGCATTACTGATTCGCCTTCCTTGATCCAGCACCTGTTCCCTGCGCTCGGCGCTGCGATATGTGCTCAAGCTGGGGTCATGGCTCTGCTGACAAATCATCTGTTTGCATCGGCAGCGTCATTCGGGATCAGTTCCTCTCTATTAAGCTGGCAGTTCTTCACGCAATCCGTACAAGGTTCAACCCAAAAAACTGAAAGGCTCACTCCGCCATCTCGAACTTGGCTCGTTCTTTTACTGGCCATCATGTTCACATCGATTCCGCTCATACCCTATTTGTCCAACCAGCTGTTTCCGATGAGGATGCATGCGTTCTTGAATGGGCAGTTTTTACTTCGAGCCATCGCCCCGTTGGAACATCGTGCTCAGGTCGAGACACCGGCAAAATCCTACTCCGGCGTAATCCTCTGGCCGATGCCCAAGAAACATAAGAAGATTGTTCCTCCATCTCCCACGAAAAACTCATTCACGACGGGCGTCCACAACACGATTTTAAAGATTCCCTTCGACGGCGTGTATTGGTATTTCAAATCGCCGGACAAGCGGCCAAAGCCAGATGCCCATGTCCAACATGGCAACCCCATGAAGGTCAATATCCACTCCACAGATTGGCGACCGATCGTGATGGAAGCGCGCCAGAACCTTGGCATACTCGTGGATACGAGTTGCTGTTCACAAGTCCGCGTTGCAATACAAAACGCAGACAACCGCCCCGGAAAAATAGCGCTGGGCGTCATCCTGACCAATACGACAGTTCTGGGCAGACCATCCCAGTTTCTCGGTATGACGACAGTTGCCTCCAGTCATCCGGTGCAGTTTACTGTCAATCGCCCGCCCGTGAGCGAAGTGCTCGACTTCAGGATTCCGGTCAACGCACGGATTCGCCAGTTCAATGAAATTACGATTCTCTTTCGGCCCGCGCCGGAGCGTGCATTGGCAGGTGCAAAGATCGCGGTCCAGGAATTCATGCTCGTTCCAAGCGGGCTGTAATGAGCGCCGCCGCTCTCAGCCTTGGGCGACGCCAAAGAGGTAATTCACCTGCCCAATCGAATCTTGTGGGCATCCTATTGCCGAACCATATGGAATGTGGCATGATTATTCCGTATGGCCGGTCGATAGGAGAATCATGGGCGACAAAATGGAAGTCTGGCAAGGAACGCTGGCTTTGATGGTCTTACGAACACTGGAGACTCTGGGGCCGCAACACGGCTATGGGATCGCTCGTCGCATTGAACAAACGAGCGGAAACACTCTCACCCTGAACTACGGGACGATCTATCCCGCGCTGCTCAAGCTGGTACAGGAAGGGTCGATTGTGGCCGAGTGGGGCGTATCGGAGAACAACCGCAAAGCCAAGTTCTACAAACTGACGCGGACAGGCCGCAAGCAACTGGAGAAAGAAACGAAAACGTGGGAGCAAGCAACAGAGATCCTGGGCAGATTTCTTTCGCCTAAGGGAGACCCGGCATGAAACGGCTACGGGCGTGGATGTTTCGGTTAGGTGGTTTGATCCGCACGGAGCGGCAGGAGCAGGAGCTTGCGGACGAGATGGAAAGCCATCTCCAGTTTCACATCGAAGACAATCTGCGCAGGGGGATGACCCCAGAACAAGCGCGTCGCGACGCGACCCTGAAACTCGGCGGCCTGGAACAGACCAAACAGGCGTATCGCGAGCGCAGCACCATCCCCTTCATCGAGAACTTGCTACGAGATGTGCGATATGCACTGCGTCAATTGCGCAAATCCCCGGGATTCGCGATTACCGCAATCCTGACGTTGGCACTCGGTATCGGCGCAAACTCGGCGGTATTCAGCGTTGTGAACGGGGTCGTCCTACGACCACTTCCCTATGCACATCCCGGAGAACTTGTCTCGGTTCAGTCGCGTGTCACAACCGGTACACCCAGTCCCGAACTGTTGTCGTATCCCAATTTCTTCGACTGGCGGAAGCAAAATAAAGTTTTTAATTGGATCGTCGCATATCACGATGATGAATTCACTTTGAGTGGCTCAGGAGCACCTGAGCATTTGGATGGTGAAGTTGTTTCCTCGGGCCTGTTTCCCTTGCTTGGGGTAAAACCGGCATTGGGGAGAGGTTTCCTGCTGTCTGAGGAGTCCGCAGGAACGCATGTGGTCGTCCTGAGTTATCGATTGTGGCAACGAAAATTCGGAGCCGATCCGAAGATCCTTGGCCGCACAATTAAACTTGATAAGCTGTCCTACGTTGTAGTTGGCATCGCGCCTCGAACATTTCGCTTTCCGGTTCAGAATCCGGACGTTGCTCTTTGGACAACAATTGCGCATGATGCCGAGCCTGTGCAAGGAGAAACTCTCTTCACAGAGCGAGGCGCCCGATCTTTGGATGCAATCGCACGTCTAAAAAATGGAGTGAGGATCGAGGCAGCCCGGGCGCAGATGGACAGCTTGGCCGCCGCGCTCGCCAAACAATACCCAGAGGACAATGGAAGACTTGCCGGTGCCTATATCCAGCCCGAATTGGATAAGGTTCTCGGCGACACGCGCCGCCCTTTGTTCACCCTGCTTGGCGCGGTTGGACTTGTTCTCCTGATCGCCTGCGCCAACATTGCCAGCCTTCTCTTGCTCCGCACCTCTGAGCGGGAACGGGAGATTGCGATGCGGGCTGCGCTTGGTGCTGGCAGATGGCGTGTGATCCGTCAGTTGCTGACCGAGAACCTGCTGCTTGCGTTGTTTGGAAGTGCTGCTGGTTTGTTTTTGGGCTTTATCTGCAATCACGTTCTGTTGAACGTTGCCAAGGCAAGCATTCCTCGCATTGCACAGACCAGCGTTGATTCAAATGTGTTTATATTTTGCACATTGCTGGCCATTCTGACGACATTCCTGTTCAGCCTGCCAGCCGTAATGCAGATCGCAAAAACAGACCTCACGGGGTCACTGAAATCCGGCACATCGAAGAACACTCAAAAGCAGGAGCGGTTGCGGAGCATTCTGGTGGTCAGCCAGATCACATTAGGCCTTGTACTTTTGAGCGGAGCTGTGTTGCTGACTTCGAGCTTCCTGCGCCTGGAGCGGAATGACATTGGGGTACGAACAGATCATCTTCTGACGTTCAGCATCGGCATTCCTGACGCCCCGGATAGCATCGAGAACCAAGTCGGCCTCTACCATCAGATATTGCAAAGGCTGGAACATTTACCTGGAGTAATCTCAGCCGCTGGAGCGGGTCCTCTGCCTCTTACAGGAGACCAGATCGTATTTGCTTTCGATATACAGGGGCAACCTACTTCGACATCCAACCGGCCGCGCTCCGATATGGCGTTTGTGACCCCAGGATATTTCAAGGTCGTTGGCACGCCGCTTCTTAAAGGGCGTGACTTTACGAAGCTCGACGATTTGCATGCCCCGCATGTAGTTATCGTGAACAAGGCGTTTGCGGACCGATTCTTTCCGGGAGAAGACCCTATCGGTAAACGGATTAAAGCTGGCCCTAAGATGCGAGAGATTGTGGGCGTCGTAGGAAATGCAAGGCAATCTGTATTGAGCCAAGATGCCGAGCCGATAGGTTATCTTCCTTACTATCAGGTTCCAATCGTGCCGATTTCTGTGGTGTTGCATACCTCATTTGCGCCGCGCGCGCTGGAGTCAACAGTTCGAGATGCAATTGCATCACTATATCCGCAACTTCCAATCTATGACGTCCGAACAATTGAAAACCTTTTGTCCGTCCAAATCGCGCAACCGCGTTTGCAAATGCTTCTGCTCGGCACATTTGCCGGCGTGGCTTTGCTTCTAACCCTGGTTGGACTCTACGGCATCATGGCTTATTCGGTAGCCAGACGCACACGGGAAATTGGCGTGCGCATGGCTCTCGGTGCCGACCGCTCTATGGTTCGCTTCATGTTTCTCAAACAGGCCATGAAACTAGTTGCATTTGGAGTGACCTTCGGAAGCGTGGGAACCATTGCAGCAACCGTGGTATTGAGAAACATGCTCTATGGGCTTACGCCATACGATCCTTTGTATTTCCTCATCGCATGCTGCGTGATGGGCGTGACTGGATTCATTGCCGCTTACATACCTTCTCGTCGTGCGGCATTCATTGATCCCGTCGGGGCGCTGAGAACGGAATAGGAGCAGAAGAGAATCATGAAATCGCTACGAGCATGGGCAATACGATTGGCGGGTCTGTTCCGCACGGCGCGGCAGGAGCAAGAACTTGCCGCGGAGATGGAGAGCCATCTCCATCTGCACATTGAGGATAATCTGCGCTGCGGCATGACTCCAGAACAAGCGCGTCGTGACGCGATCTTGAAGCTAGGCGGCGTGGAGCAGACCAAGCAGGCATACCGCGAACGCGGCACAATTCCATTGATCGAAAACCTGCTGCGCGATCTGCGCTACGCGCTGCGACAACTGGCCAAATCGCCGGGATTCACCATCACCGTAACTCTGACACTCGCGCTGGGCATTGGTGCGAACACGGCGATTTTCAGCGCGGTACAGGCCACTCTTTTGCGAACACTGCCGTATCCTCATGCCGATCGAATCATCAGTATCCAGGACTCCCGTTTACAGGGCCAGTCCACAGGCGGGCTGGTTTCAGTGCCGCGTTTCTTCGATCTCCAATCTCAGAACAACTCGTTTGCAGCACTTGCTCTCTTCTATTTTGAAAATCCAACCCTGATTGCGGGCTCTAGACTGCCAGAGAGTCTGAATGGTGTGAGTGCTTCCGGACAATTTTGGCGGGTATTTGGAGCGCAGCCACTTTTGGGGCGCACATTCAGCGACCGGGATGATCGAAAGAATTCGCCGGAAGTCGCTGTTTTGAGCTATGGTGCCTGGCAGCGTATATTCGGCGGCAATCCAGATGCGATAGGCCGACAAGTCACGATTGAAAGAAAGGCAACAACGATCATCGGCGTTATGCCGAGCGGCTTCGATTATCCACATGGGACAGACATCTGGCAACCAAGTCACTTCGATCCTGCCGATTGGGGAAAATATCGTGGAGACGGCACAAGGTCTATGAATGTGTTCGCTCGCCTGAAGCCGAATGTTTCTTTGCAAGCGGCACAGAACAATCTGCGAGTCATCAGTTCCCGACTACAGCAGGACTACCCTGCAACCGACGCTTCGTGGCAATTCAGCAGCCAATCATTGCGCGATTATCTCTCCGGAAGGTTCAGACCCGCACTATTGGTGCTGCTTATTGCTTCGGGCGCGCTACTCCTCATCGCCTGCCTCAACGTGGCGAACCTTTTGCTGTCACGAGCAGCTACCCGGCAGCGGGAAATTGCCCTACGCCGAACGTTGGGTGCAACGACAAGACGAATCCTATCTCAGTTTTTCATCGAAAGCCTGTTACTCACATTCTTTGGCGGCGGCGTTGGTTTACTCACAGCCATGGGCCTGGTACATGCTATCGAGTCGAATTTGCCGGGCGGATTGAATACGTTCCGTGCAGGCGTGGACCGGCCAGTTATTCTATTCGCACTGGCTTTGTGCATCTTGACCGGCATTGTCTTTGGCATAGTGCCGGCATGGCATTGTCGCACCATCGATCTCAACACATCCTTGAAACAAGGGGAGCCGCGCATTGCCGGAAGGTCAGGCCGCCGACTCCGCGGTGCATTCCTTTCCATACAGACAGGGCTGTCGCTGGTTCTGCTCGTCGGGGCCTTACTTCTTGTGCAATCACTTTGGAAACTGACTCGGTCTCCGCTGGGATTCCAGCCGGAACATGTGCTGACATTCCAGATCGCCCTGCCGCGGACAGCGGACGCAAATGCATCTCGCAACTTCTACAGCGAACTCCAGCGGCGGATCGAATCTCTGCCGGGGGTAACGTCGGTGGGCCAGATCAGCGCATTGCCGACACATGACTGGCACGCACGCAGCAACTACGACATCGACGGTCGGCCACGGACCGCCAATCACGACACCGCCGCAGCGGAAGACCGTTATATCTCGGGCGATATTTTGAGAGCCATACATATTCCCCTGCTCGCCGGACGCGAACTGACTCCTCGCGATGAAGAATTGAAATCGCCCCCCGTACTGATCAATCGACAATTCGCTCACGAATACTTCCCGAACGAGAACCCGATTGGCAAACGGCTGATTAACGAAACAGGGCAATTTGAAATTGTCGGAGTCATCGGGAACGTGCGCGGAACGGCAGGATCGATTGCCAACGCGATTTCGCCGGAGGTGTACTTTCCCGAGCAAGGTTCACCCCGCCGTCTCTTCGTGGTGCGCACGCATATTCCACCCGAGCAGATCGTGAGCGCAATCCGAGGGCAAGTCCATCAGATCGATCCGCAGCAGGCGATAGGAAAGGTGCGGACACTGGATGACATGCTGAATGCATCGGTGATTCAGCCGCGGTTGAATACTGGGCTAGTGGTCGCCTTTGCATGCATCGCTCTGCTGCTGGCATGCGTCGGCATCTACGGCGTGGTTGCATACTCAGTGGCGCAACGTACACGCGAGATCGGCCTTCGCATGGCCGTGGGTGCTTCACGCGGTCAGGTCGCATGGTTGTTCATACGGCAGTCCGTTATTTCAACTTGTTTCGGCATGGCCGGCGGCCTATTGGCAACATTTCTGACGATACATCTCTTACGCAGCCTGCTTTACGGCGTAGAACCCTACGACCTGCCCACCATCCTCGCAGCGCTTTTGGTGTTGTTCCTTCCGTCCGTGCTAGCCACGCTGATTCCAGCGCGAAGGGCGGCGTCGATTGACCCCATGCAGGCGTTGCGAGCGGAATAACCAAGGTATGACGTATGTCTCTCAGTCTTCAGCCAGCGAAGCTACCCGCAGTTGCCCATCAGCGAAACCATGTAAGGCTTCGCAGGACGCTGAGTATGATCGGTGGAAAATGGCGAACTCAAATTATTTGCCAACTGCTTCCTGGAACGAAACGCTTTGGAGAACTACAGCGGTCGTTGCACGGCATCAGCCAGCGGGTGCTGACGTGGGAACTCCGTCAGCTGGAGAGAGATGGCATCGTGGTGCGAACGATGTATCCGACCATACCGCCAAAGGTCGAGTATTCTTTGACGGGGCGTGGCAGAAAGCTGGAATTGGTCTTTACTGCGATGGGAACGTGGGCGGAGCAGGAAGATATTCCGGGAATGGAAGAGTAGCGAGTTGTGCCCTGTGCCTGTCGGCACGAGACAGCAGGGCCATTTACTGCAAATTCTGAATCTCCGTACATTCATAGCTGGTCACGGCGTCCGCATCGAGTGCCTCGGTCGGCTCAATCTCACGATCCACGCTGTTCCAGACGGGGAGGACACGACCCTCCGGCATGGTCTTCAGATCGAATCCATCCTCTTCATCGACAGCTTTGTTCAATGTCTGGACGGCAGCATCGCGGAGTTGCTCCGGAGTTGGATTGGGAACTTCGAGAATCACGTTGAAATAGATTTCGGCATGGACGCCGATTCGATGTCGATATTGTTTGGCCATCGTTCCCCTCCCCATGATGGGATTGCAACACACACACTATCAAACACGCGGAGATCGTCAAGTGGGCATCAAGAGCTGTTTGGGGATTGGTTAAGCTGCCAGAAATGAAGCTGCGGTATGCGGCGATTCAAGGCAGGGCGGCGCATCTTCCCTGCCGTCTACAAACGATTCGTTCGAGCCGATTGAAAGACATCATTTGCCTGGCTGCTTCTCCATCCTCTGTTTTCGTTCCAAGGCAAAGATTTCCTTTACAAGATGCACCAAAGTTCTCACATGCGGGAACCGGCTGTCTCTCCGGTAGGCCAGCCCGGTATCGAACTTGCTCAGTTCCGGCACAGACCGGTAGACGACCGACTCCAGCTTCCAGTTCCGGTAATGCTCCCGCAGCAGGGCGACCGCTTCGCCCGCTTGCGCCAACTCCAACGCTTGCGCGACGGCGGCAACTTCCAGGATGCGGGCGGGACGGCAATGTAACGCATACAGTTTCTCCGTCAGTTTCCCAGCCGATAGATCGACATCGGAGGGAGCCAGCGCCAGAGTGTGTCCGCGTAGTTGTTCCAGCGTGAGGG
>DAHUZH010000078.1 GCA_027306695.1 Acidobacteriaceae bacterium | reverse complement strand
TGGTCTTTCTGGCGGGCGGCTTCCGAACGGATATCGATGTTGTTTTGGCCATGCGTTCCCAATGTGCTGCGTGAAGGCGCGTTTCCTACGGGCTTCGAGACACCCTTTGCGCATACCTTACGTGATGTTATGCAGGGCACGATCCGTCCGTCACCAATATTACACTTCTTTCCCAGCCATCAGAAAAGCTCTTGGCAGGTACGAGATTTTTAATTCATTCATTTCCCGGCGAACCGTCCTCATGTATCCTATAAACACAAAAAAGTATCCAATTACGTAGACACTATGCGCTAGAATCGAAAAGGTATGCCAGAGATAAAACGCATTCGAGTCATCGATTCCCACACCGGCGGAGAACCGACACGCCTGGTCGTCGAGGGCGGTCCCGACCTCGGAGATGGACCCTTGTCCGATCGGCTGGAGAAGTTCCGCACGCAATACGACGATTTCCGTTCCGCGGTCGTCAATGAGCCGCGGGGCTCCGATGTTCTGATAGGCGCGCTGCTCTGCAAGCCTGTCGATCCGCAGTGTGCTGCTGGCGTCATTTATTTCAACAATGTGGGCTATCTTGGAATGTGCGGCCACGGTACGATCGGCCTGATGGCCACGCTATCGCACATGGGGAAAATCCAGCCCGGAGAACATCGCATCGAAACGCCTGTAGGCACGGTGAAAGCGACGCTGCACAGCAATGGCAAAGTGACCTTCGCCAATGTACGAAGCTATCGCACCGCCCGCCAGGTAGCCGTCGAAGTTCCAGGATAC
Source organism: Acidobacteriaceae bacterium (assembly GCA_027306695.1). Classification (GTDB taxonomy): domain Bacteria; phylum Acidobacteriota; class Terriglobia; order Terriglobales; family Acidobacteriaceae; genus JAKAAZ01. The sequence continues at coordinate 16,694 of DAHUZH010000078.1, read as the reverse complement.
GGAAAGGTTTCCGGCGATATTGCGTGGGGTGGAAACTGGTTTTATCTGGTAGACAACAAAACCCACTCGCTCACCATAAAAAACGTGGAAGAACTCACCGCATTCACCTGGGCCATCCGTGAAGCGCTTCAAAATAGTGGCATCACTGGGACCGACGGCGGCGGGATCGACCACATTGAACTGTTTGGTCCCGGACACCAGCCGGGAGCGGACAGCAAGAATTTTGTGTTGTGCCCCGGCAAAGCCTACGACCGTTCCCCTTGCGGGACTGGCACCAGCGCAAAGATCGCATGCCTCTATGACGATGGAAAAATCCGGCCCGGCCAGGTATGGCGGCAGGAGAGTATCCTGGGCAGCATTTTTGAAGGCTCCGTCGAAATCCACGATGGAGGCGTTTACCCCACCATTACCGGAGAGGCCTTCGTCATGGCGGAAGCGGAATTGATTCTGGACCCCAACGATCCCTTCCGCACAGGATTTCCCGCGTGAGTTCCAGCTACGATGCCATCATCCTCGGAGCGGGCATAGTCGGTGCAGCCTGCGCGCTGGAGTGCGCACGCGGTGGCATGCGCATCGCCGTGGTCGAGGGTGATGTTGTAGGCGGAGGCGCGACCGCGGCCGGCATGGGGCACATCGTCATCATGGACGACTCGATGGCCCAGTTGGAGTTGACTCGCTATTCCCAGTTGCTTTGGGCGGAACTCGCCCCGGAACTGCCCGAAGATACAGAATATGAAACCACCGGCACAATCTGGGTAGCTGCGGACCAGCAGGAGATGGAAGAGGTTTATCGCAAACAAGCCGTGTATGGCCAGCAGGGCATCGTCACAAAGGTCCTCGACCGGCCTGCTTTAAGAAAGATGGAGCCAAACCTGCATCCCGGCCTGGCAGGTGGTCTGCTGGTCCCGTCGGATGCGGTCCTCTATCCTCCGTGCGCGGCGCGTTATCTGCTCGAACAAGCAGTCCGCCACGACGCTGTTGTAGTTCCCAAAAAGGCTGTGCGAATCGGCAACGGGCGCGTAGAACTCAATGATGGAGCAATCCTCGAATCGCAGCGTATTGTGAACGCAACCGGAACGGCGGCTTCCGATCTGACCGCCGACCTGCCCATGCGCAAACGTAAAGGACATCTCGTCATTACCGACCGCGCTCCGGGTTTTGTGCGGCATCAATTGGTGGAGTTGGGGTATCTTCGCAGCGCCGGTTCCTCTACTGCCGACTCGGTTGCCTTCAACGTCCAGCCTCGAAAAACCGGGCAGATGCTCATCGGGTCTTCGCGCCAGTACGACGCAGACCACAAAGAAGTGGACCGCAGTATGCTCGTCCGCATGTTACAGCGCGTCCAGCAATATCTTCCCGGCATCGCAGACCTGTCCGTGATTCGGACGTGGACGGGCTTTCGTGCGTCTACACCCGACAAGCTGCCGCTCATCGGTCCCTATTCCGACGATCCGACCATCTTTCTTGCCACGGGACATGAAGGACTGGGGATCACGACCTCGCTGGCCACTGCAAAGCTATTGATGAACTATTTTACCGGCAGCCGTTCCGCAATCCCGTTGGAGCCGTATCTGCCTTCGCGTATTTTGCTGGAAGCGCAACATGCATGAGCCGCAACCGGAAACGGTGCAGATCCACATCAACGGCAAGTCGGTCCGTGTCGCAACGGGTTCAACTGTGGCAGTGGCGCTGACCCTCACCGAGCAGGCGTGCAGAATCTCCGTGCGCCACGAAGAACGCGGCCCGCTTTGCGCCATGGGCATCTGCATGGAATGCCGTGTGACCATTGATGGCGTTCCCAGTCGCCTCGCCTGCCAGACGCTTTGCCAGCCGAATATGGATGTGAGGACGCATGGCTAGTGTCCGCCAACATAGCTTCGACGTTTTAATAGTCGGCGGTGGACCTGCCGGCATGGCTGCGTCCAGCACCGCTGCGGCGCACGGCCACAAAGTCGCCATCGTCGATGACAACCCCAGCCTGGGTGGCCAGATTTGGCGCGGACGGTCTTTTTCTTCTGCCAGTAAACGAGCAGCTGATAAAACAGCAGCCGCCTGGTATCGCAAAGTACAGAATGCGCAGATCACCCACCTTTCCGGGCTGCGCGTCTTCGATAGCGCACAGGCCGGTGTTCTGCTGGCCGAATCGCAGGATGGCCCCAATTCCCAGTACGGCCAGTGGGAGTTGCATTATCGAAAATTGATTCTGGCCACCGGTGCGCAGGAGCGCTTTCTGCCATTTCCCGGCTGGACATTGCGCAACGTTTTGGGCGCGGGCGCGTTGCAATCCATGGTCAAATCCGGCCTTCCGGTCGCCGGAAAACGCATTGTGGTTGCGGGTAGTGGCCCGCTGCTGCTGGCTGTGGCCGCCTACATGCGTGCGCACGGGGCACAGGTGGTTGAAATCTGCGAGCAGGCCTCCATGGGCCAACTGGCGGCATTTGCATTTGGCCTGCTGGCCAGTCCCGAACGAATTTTGCAGGGAATGCAATACAAGCTGCAACTGCTCGGCACACCCTACCGAACCGGTTGTTGGCCGGTGGCGGCGTACGGCACGCAGCGCCTGGAAACGGTCGTCCTCTCCGATGGCCGCCGCACCCGGGAAATCCCCTGCGATTATTTCGCCTGCGGCTTTCATCTCGTGCCCAATGTGGAGCTACCCGCGCTGCTGGGATGCCATCTGAAGAATGGCTTTGTGGAGGTCGATCCTCTTCAACAGACCTCCGTGCCAGATATTTATTGTGTGGGAGAACCGACCGGCATCGGCGGACTGGAGCAAGCGCTGGTAGAAGGAGAAATTGCAGGACTCGCCAGCACGGGCCGCGTGGAGCAGGCGCAGCCTCTGCAGCGCGAAAGAAAAAAAATGCAAAGTTTCACCGAGCGGCTGGAAAAAGCATTTGCGCTGCGGCCGGAGCTGCGCCGGCTGCCCGACGCACAGACGATTGTCTGCCGCTGTGAAGATGTGACCTTCAGCCAGGTGCGCGAATATGCCTCCTGGCGGGCGGTCAAGCTCCATACGCGCTGCGGAATGGGTCCCTGTCAGGGACGCATCTGCGGGACAGCGGGGGAGTTTTTATTGGGTTGGAATGCGAATTCGGTGCGACCACCGATTCTTCCCGTACGGTTTCAAACCATGGCGGTCGCGCCCGCAATACAGGAAATCAAATCACAGAATGGATGAGGAAACCGCAATGAAATGGAAAGGCGTAATGCCCGCAATGACCACCTGCTTCGATAAGGACCTGCAGGTGGACCACGCATTTATGACGAAGCACGCACAGTGGATGGTAGACAGCGGCTGCACTGGAGTGGTCATGCTCGGTTCTCTGGGCGAAGCCGCCACACTGACCACCGATGAGAAGCAGGCCATCCTGCGCAACATGGTGCAATCGGTCGGTAAACAGGTCCCCGTCGTCGCCGCCATCTCCTCTCTCTCCACTGCAGATGCCGTGGCCCAGGCCAAACAGGCCGCCGAAGCGGGTTGCAGCGGACTCATGGTCCTTCCGCCCTATGTGTACAAGGGTGACTGGCGCGAGATGAAAGCATACCTCGGTGCGGTGATTCGGGCGACCCCGCTCTCCTGCATGCTCTACAACAACCCGGTCTCCTATGGGACGGATTTTCTTCCCGAGCAGATTGTGGAGCTTGCCTCCGAGCATAAAAATCTGCACGCCGTCAAAGAATCCAGTACCGATGTGCGTCGCGTCTCCGCCATTCACGCGCTTCAATCCGGCGACCTCTCTGTCTTCGTTGGCGTGGATGATGTCATCGTGGAGGGTATCTACGCAGGCGCTACCGGGTGGATTGCCGGACTGGTCAATGCGTTTCCCGCAGAGTCGGTCGCGCTATTCGACTACGCCAGCACTGGCAAAACCAAGGAGGCCTTCGAGCTATACCGCTGGTTCCTTCCTATGTTGCGGATGGATACTGTCCCCAAGTTCATTCAGCTCATCAAATTTGTGCAGGGAGAAGTAGGCATGGGAAATGCGCGGGTTCGCGGCCCACGTCTAGAGTTGTCCAGCGAGGAAGCGCAGGAGGCCCGCAGCGTTGTACAGCAGGCCCTTCGCACCCGCCCAACCCTGGCGGCCTCGCCCGTCGCAGCCGCAGCGAGATAGGTTCGGAAAGCAGGAGAAATGGTGATGTTGCTTGGGCAGTCGATTCTAGGAAGTAAGCGTGGCGCAAAAAGCGGCGCGACGTTTTCCGCAGTCAACCCTGCAACGGGAAAGCAGATCGATCCCGCCTTCCATTCGGCGAGTGAGCAGGATGTGCAGACCGCCGCGCAGCTCGCCGAAGAAGCGTTTGCCATCTACGGAAAACTGCCCGGCAAAGAAAAAGGCGCTTTCCTGCGGCACATCGCCAAAGGACTCGAAGGCATCGCCGACCAGCTTGTCGAACGCGCGAATTTGGAAACGGGACTACCCACGAAGCGACTCCAAGGCGAGGTCGCACGCACGGCCAACCAGCTTCGCCTGTTCGCCGAGGTCGTCGAAGAAGGCTCCTGGGCCATGGCGAGGATCGATCCCGCTGAACCCAATCGCGCGCCTCTGCCACGAGCGGACATTCGCTCCATGCTGCGTCCGCTGGGGCCGGTGGTGGTCTTCGGCGCGAGCAATTTTCCGCTAGCGTTTTCTGTAGCGGGCGGCGACACGGCCTCTGCGCTGGCAGCGGGCAATCCGGTCATCGTCAAGGCCCACCCCGCGCATCCTGGTACTAGTGAACTGGTTGGTCAGATCATTCAGCAAAGCGTTCGCGACTGCGGCCTGCCGCCGGGCGTCTTCGCTCTACTGTTCGATTCCGGCACGCAGATTGGCGGCGCCCTGGTGCAGCATCCCTTCGTGAAGGCCGTAGGATTTACCGGCTCGCTGGCTGGAGGAAAGGCGCTGATGCAGTTGGCCGCCTCACGCCCCGACCCAATTCCTTGCTATGCCGAAATGAGCAGCACCAACCCGCTGTTTGTATTGCCGGAAGCCCTGCGCATGCGCGGCCCGCAGATCGCAACCGGCCTGTTTGGCTCCTTTACTTTAGGGTCCGGGCAGTTCTGCACCAAGCCGGGGCTGGTCTTTCTGCCGCAGAACGAGCATGCGGATGGGCTGGTGGAAGAAGTGAAGAAAAATGTCGCGGCGGCCCCCGAATTTCTGATGCTGACCGGTGGGATTCGCTCCCATTATGAGTCGACGGCCGCTGAGCGCCAGAAGCGGGACAATCTCGAACTGCTGGCAAAATCTTCGAGAACCAACACGGATGAGTCGTTCCAGGTCGCCTCCATGCTGCTTCAGGCAACTGGGAACGAGCTGTTGCAGGACAGTGAGTTGGCCAGGGAAATGTTCGGCCCCAGTACGCTGGTTGTCCGTTATTCCGACCGCAAGCAATTGCTGGAAATTGCACGCTCGCTGGAGGGCCACTTGACCGCAACACTCCAGGGAACGGAAGCGGACATCGCCGAGTACGCCGATCTAATTGCCATCCTCGAACGCAAAGTTGGACGGCTGATCGTCAACGGCTATCCCACAGGCGTGGAAGTATGCCACGCCATGGTCCATGGCGGCCCATTTCCCGCGACTTCCGATGGACGTTCCACCTCAGTCGGCAGCCAGGCCATCTACCGCTTTACGCGGCCCGTTTGCTATCAGGACTTTCCCCAGGCCGCGTTGCCGGAAGAATTGCAGAACGAAAACCCCCTGCATATCTGGCGCATGGTCAACGGCCAGCTCACTCGCGAAGCTCTCGCTCAGTAAAATATCGCAGCAGACCCGCTCCGCATTTCCTGCAAAAAGTTGTCAGCTCGACCGAAGGTCACGGCGAGCGACCGCAGTGGAGGGACCCTGCGTTCATAAATTTTGTGCAAAATAAATTGTCCGGGCAGCTTTTTTTTCAAAAAGGCTGCACCGGACAATTGCTACAGCGGATTTACAGATACTGTATTCAAAAACGAGATAAGTCATTCTGAGCGCAGCGAAGAATCCAGGGGGTGATGGCGGCGCGACCCAAGCCAGTATTCTCTGGATTCTTCACTCGTCGCCGCGGCGACCCGCAGCGCCCTTCGTTCAGAATGACTCTTTTGAGTCATTCTGCTACATTCACTATCAATCCGCTCGAGCTATTCGATTGCAGCGGAAGAACCGCTCAAAACACCAATTGCATACGGAACTGAATGTCTCGCGCACCGTTAGAATTCAGTCCTTCTGGATTGGTTTGCGTGCCCGGAACCGTAGGATTGTTTTGTAGGTTGACATACTGCGCCGGGTTGTTGGTCCCACCCGAATAGCCGTCTACCACCGACCATGCCGGATGGTTGAAGACATTCAGCATTTCAGCCTGAATGTTCAACAGAAGAGCATCGTGCAATTTAATCACCTTCGTCACCGCAAAGTCGGTGTTGATATATTGCGGTCCCGTCAGATAGATGAACTGCCCTAGTTGTCCTGGAGTAGTTTCCGGGGCCACTGTTCCACTTGTGGAGTTGGTCCCATTGGAAAATACCTTTGGATTCATCAACAGTATCGGAGTGACATTATTCGGGCCAGGATAATATCCCACAGCTTTTTGCAGTTGCTGCCGTGTAATCCCGTTGAGCACCACACCGGAATCGCTCACATCTGGCTGGTTGGAATAATTGTCATAGTAGTTATACGTGTTTGTACCGCCCAGCAGTTTGAAGTTGCGGCCTATTTGCCAAGTCATGATCGGAGACACCGACCATTCGCTCAGCAGGCGTGTTAGCAGCCCATTCTGCGACGTGTATGGGATCTGGTAGATGGCGTACATGTGGAACACATGCCGCAAATCGTATGGTGACGGAGCGCGGCTCAATTTGCGGTCGCGCAGTGTGGTGAAATTTCCTACCGCCTGGTCCGCCGTGTAGTAATCGCCGATATAGCGGTTGGTGAAGGAGTGGCTGTATGCATAGTTGGCCATGAACAACAGATTGTGTCCCACAGGATGTTTCACCTGGGTTTGCAGCCCGTTATACGATTCACTGCCTGGATCGGAAAGCAGCGTGATGGGTTGTCCCGTAGCATATGGATTCGCCTGGAAGATATTGATGGGATAAGCCGTACCGGAACCATAACCCAGATTCGTACAAGGGCTATATGCCCCACCGCCGTTTCCAACCAGGTTGCAGAAGAAAGTTGGGTTGGCACCAATCTGGTTTGCCAGAGCAGCCGCCTGTCCGGATTGGATCAAGCTGAGAAAGGCCGGGTTAGTGAAGTTGACACTGCCAGTTCCAAATGCCTGGTTGAGAAGTGGCGTTGGAGCGGAGCCAGCAAAGGTCGTTCCTCCGCTGGCGGCATAGTTGGTTTGAGCATTCTGGAAATCCTGCAGAAATCCGTTTCCAAAGATGTTCACTTCGTTCAAATCGTAGTTCATCCACATGTGCACAGAATGGTTGCCAACGTAGTTGATCTCCAGAACGGTATTGCCCGGCAACTGACGCTGGATTCCCACATTCCAGCTTTCAACCATCGGCGACTTTAAGTTGGGATCGACGGTTGCAAACGGTTGATTGGCAAAGGTGAAATCCGACTCCGGCTGTGGGAACGTAAACGATCCAGGAAAGCTGTTCACAGCGGGAATTGTGCCACCCAGGCTGAGAGAACCAGCAGGAAATTCACCGGCAGGCGTATTCGTTGGAGGCCCCGCATTCAACGAATTGTTCTGCGTTGCGCCCGGGTTAGTGAAGATCGTTGCCTGTTCAAATGTCGTCCATCCTTCATCGTAGTATGAGATGGATGCGCCACCGCGGATGACTGTATTCATCCCGCCCATCAGCTTTCCTAGAAAACCATTTTCAACGTCGGGGTTCCACGCAAATCCAAAGTTCGGTGCTGGCTCAACTAAGTCCGCACTATAGGGTGCTGGCCGCAGGGATAGCTGTGGATTTTGCACTCCATTCAGTACGCCAGGCTGGAAAAGCTGAGTGCTTGGCCCAAGCAGGTTGGCGAAATCTGGATTGACGTAAGTGTCGTTGGTGTTGTGGATAGCGCCGGAGAACTGCCAGCGGAAGCCGTAGTTCAAAGCGAACGTCTTCGAGACCTTCCACGCATCCTGGAAATATAATCCGCCTACCTTTTGCGCCTCGTCTTCCTTAAATGCACCCAGTGTTTGATATTTGTGAGTGACCGAATCGACATAGTTCTGGTAGAAGATGTTGTTGATACGCCCGGTCAGCGTAGCGTACAAATTTTCCGCATTCAAAAGGTCCTGTTGATTGGTCTGGTTGAAGTTCATGGCCGGGAAGTTGACCGGATTGAACATACCAACCGCTGGATCCTGGCTGTTGATTCCCAGGTAATAGCCAGACGGATCTGCTATGCCAGTATCGAAGTCGGTGGACGAACGAAAATCTCCGCCGAAAGTAAACGTGTGGTTGCCTTTCGTCCACGTCAGGTTATCAAAGAGGTCGCGCACGGGGTTATTGCGCGGCTCTGGCAGCATGTAATTTGGAATGATGGGCGAGAGTGTACTTCCGCCATTCACAAAACTCGGGCTATAGATGTTGATGTTGTTTTCACCCGTGAACGGATTGAAGGAGTTTCCGGCATTGAATTCCTCTTGCGTATTCAGCAATCCGAAGTGGACCTGATTGAGCAGGTTCTGGGTGATCGTCCAATTGATGCCGGATGTGAACGTGGAATATGACGACCGGAACGCATTGTTGGTATTGGGGTCATTCGGATAGATATAGTTCGGCGAATATGTCCTCCAATACAGGTTATAAGCAACGTTGAACTCGATCTTGGGCGTAATCTGATAATCCACCCGGGCCGTTGGATAAATGTTCTTGTTTTCGTTTCCGTAGTTCCAGAAGACTTCGTTCTCATAGGGAAGAATCGTCGCCTGGGTATTGGTTCCTGGGCTCGCAACGTATTTGTTAATGCCTGCGAATTGGTTCGCGATCACGGAATTGACAGAGCTGGGCAAGCCGTTGTTCGCCGCTATATTCAATACGTTTACTGTATGTTGCGCTCCGTCCGTTCCCGTATACGTAAAATCTCCGCTTTGCGCCGCCTGAGTCAACACATAATTCGAGCCGAGGGTTTCACCGGGAACAAACTCCTGTTCATAGTTGAAAAAGAAAAATAGCTTGTTCCTCCAGAAAGGCCCGCCCAGCGAACCGCCGTAGTCGTTCAGGTGATACGGCTGCTTGCGCTCTCCGAGAGCATTGTTCTCATAGGTGTTGGCGTTGAATGCGCTGTTCTGCGTCTGCCAGAATGCGTTCCCATGAAACTTGTTCGTGCCGCGTTTCAACTGAAAGCGCAGCGTGACCGCACCTTCCGCCCCAGCGTCGGCGGTCAGGTCGCCCGTTGATACCGAGACCTCATCCACTGCACCCAAACGCACAGGGGCCGCGGTAAAGAAACCCGTGGTGGAGGTACGATACCTCTGAAAATTGTCGTTCATTCCATCGACTGTGATGTTGATGGCAGCGTTGGGCAGCGCATTGTAGGTAGTGAACCGCGTATCGCCGCCGCTTTGCGCGCCTTGCACCAGTTGGGCAAAGGGCAGCGTGTCGCGGCCATTCAGCGGCAGGTCCTGCACGGCATCTGGAGAAATCGTTGTAGACAGGGTATTTGTCGTGGTCTCCAGAACCTCACCGGCAGCGGAAACCTTGACGGTCTGGCTTGCCGCCCCAATCTTCATCAGGATCTTCAAGTTCGATATGCGGCCAATGTCGATGTTGACGTCGTCATAATGCGCCGCTGCGAACCCCTTGGCGGTGACATCTAACTGGTACGTTCCTGCCTGCAGGTTTGAAAGCGTGTAACTGCCGGAGGCGTTCGCAGTCGCGTTTTGCGTGAATCCGGTGGAAGGACGGCTCAGCGTCAGCATCGCACCTGGAATCACGGACCCCGCCGGGTCTACGACGGTCCCGGTAAGTTGTCCCGCAGTGGTGGCCTGCCCGATTGCGAATTTCGCAAACATCAGCAATGCTGCGAATAGAAATGAAAGTACGACCTTCGACCCTTTATTTGTCATCTGTCCCCCTACAAGCAATGCTAAAGTACGCCGCTGTGCCAGTCCTTGTCCAATTCCATACGGCGATTGTCAGATTGCGTACAATCAACAATTATTGATTGTGTACAATGTTGGTATCAACAATGTCAAGGATTTTATTCGATACCTGGTTTGCAATTGCCGCACACATCGCTATAGCGAGGCACTCGCGCAGACCTTCTGGAATGCATGGCAGCCGCAAGTTGTAGTATTTGAAGTTCCCTTGCGGAAGTAAATGTTTACGCAACTGGCTTAGGAGTAAATACAACACAGCCCTTGCCGAAGCGTAATTCGCTGGCAAGTTTCTGAAGTTCTTTTGAGTTTTAAGTTCCATTCCTCAGAGTGCTTGCATGAAAACAATTCCATCTCAAAAGACTCAGCTATCGGACAGAGTCGCGAACAATCAACTCTATGGCGCGATGCGCTGTGTAGAGCATCGAAGGATGGACCAGAATAAACGCAGACACCGTTGCCATTGCGATCGATATTCCCCAGAAAAGCAGCATGCGATCTCGACCCCGCTTCGCGTCTGTGGGAGGGGCCTGCAGTAAGCGACCGATGCGCGTGGAAAGTTCCACCTCACCCGCTGTTAAGCAGCTCGCGAGCGCCGGCGGGCGCCCCTGGCCGTGCAGGCGCGCTACGTGAACCAGCGCCTCCGCCAGTTCCACGGAGCGGAATGGGTTTCCCGCGCAAGCATCGTCGTCCGCCGCCCACTCGGCAAATTTTGCCCAGCTCTTTTCTAAGCTGTCCAGGCCAGCCACCCCAGGCAACAGTCCCGGAAGAAGCAGTAGGAATAGCCGTTTCAGGTTGTCTCGCGAGGTGCGATGCGCGTGCTCATGTGATAAGACCGCTTTCATCTGCCCGGCGGACAATGTATCCAGCACGCGCTGCGACACCACCAATCTGGGCCAGATGACCCCCACCAGGGCTACATCGATATCTTCATAATCAAAAAAATATGTGGATACGCTTCTTGTTGCAGAACCACCCAGAAAACCCCTCGGTTTGCATCGCTTTGCAAAAGTAAAGGAGTGGATAGCCGCACACACGCCTCGCAAAATGGAGGCGGTCCAAACGGAGAAGCCTAAGATGGTGAACCCAAAGCAAACAACGCCAATTTCTCCCACTGCTGGGTTCTTCTCGAACTGCAAATAGCTTGGAATGCAAATTACTCCAACCACGAACCCTGCACAGCCCATGGGCAGCATTCGCAATGCGAACAGCAGGCGGGCGGCGCGGCGCGGCTGCACCTGCCCGGCCATGCGAACCGCTGCAGGAGACAAGCACATGACCACCAACCCGACGGCAAGATGCACGAGAAAGAACGAGGTGAGACAAAGACAGCCTAGCTTTAGCCAGTATTCGCCCATTATCCCTTCTCCTTCTGCTCAAACTGCCTGCGCCGGTCGGCAATCTTCCTTTCCAGTTCTACCAGCAACGCTTCATCGTAGTGTTCTACCCCGTCCACTAGATAAGAGGCGAGTATCGGGCCATAAAGAGTCGGACCAGGGAGCAACTGCTCCCACGGCCCACTATTGCTTTGGGCCTGCGTCCATTGCTGTTGCGATATGCGAGGTGTATAGCGGAAACTGCGGTCTACTTTGTGGCGTTCCAGCAGGCCTTTTTTGAATAGCCTGTCCAGCGTGGTCATGACCGTGGTATAGGCCAGATGTCTGCTCAGGCCGGTGCGAACCTGATGCACCGACCCGCTGCCCTTGCACCACAAAACCTCCAGCACCTCGCTTTCGAGGCGCCCCAGGACAAGAGGCTGCGCCGTCCTTCCCTTACCGATGAGATGTGCCAGAACGACACGCATCCTTCGCCGCTTCTCCGTGCGCTGCCGCGACTGCTTAGGAAACTCCCAGCCTACCACCCTTTGTCGGGCAATGATCCGGGAATCCACAAAGATTAAAGTTGTTTCATCGAACTCATAAAACCGGCCCCGCAATAAAGTCTTTTTAGTCTCCATTGTTGGTTGCTGGAACTTGCAGGTTCGCCAGAGGCGTGACGCCATGCTCCGCCAGCGAATGGTTGAACGCAGGAATCTCCTTGTCCATCAGGTTGCGATAGTCCGCCTGCGCAGCCGTTAGCTGTTTCTCCAGCCCATCCAGCAGCTTCACGGAAGTGTCCGTTGGGCCATAATCCGCGCCTCCAGCCACGTCGCCTGCACCCGAACCTACTTCCCCATTCAGCCACAGCAGGTTGAAGTAAATTTTGTATGCCGAGACGTAGTACTTATCATCGCTTGGAGCCAGTGCTTTCGAGAAAAGCTCATACTCCACGTCCTGCATCTTCTTGTCGGTGTCTTGCGCAGCCTGGAGCATCTGTTCCTTTCCTTTTTCGCTGCTCAGCATCTTTTCTGCAACCGCAAGTTGCTGGCGCATCCACTCGATCTGGTTCACCATGTCGGCAACCTTACTCACATCCTTTTGAATACGCAGTTGCATCTGCACAGACGCATCGATGTCCACCGCCGAGCCGGTACTGTGCGGATCGAGGACAATCTCCAGCGGTTGTGTGTACGTCTGGCCATCCACCGTCAGCCGTACCTGGTATTTTCCCGGAGGCGCCAGCGGTCCCGACTGCCGATACATTCCCCAGTGCGTAATGGGCCGCGAATCCTTGCCGCGAAACGGCGTCTCTTCCCAGATGTGTGGGTCTTCCGGCGGAACCGTGCGCAGCGCAATCAACCGTGGCCCCGTATAGTGCAAGTCCCAGGCAATGCGGTTCATTCCTGGATGTGCGGTCGAAGTGAGTTTGCGAATCACGTCTCCCTTGGCATCCAGAATCTCCGCCTGCACCGGTTTCGACGGTGCGGACTTCAGAGAGTAATTCAGGTACGCATTTCCATTGCGGATAAAGCGGTAAGCCGGGCGCGGCGCAAAGAACCGCACGCTTGCCGAAGAGGGTTCTTTGGCCATCTGTTCCAGCGGCGTAATGTCGTCCAGAATGTATAGCCCACGGCCATAGGTCGAAATCACCAAGTCGTGAAATTGCTTCTGCACGACGGTCCAAGTCACGGGGGAAGGCGGCAAGCCATTCGTCAGCCGCGTCCAGCTTCCTCCATCGTTCAGCGAGTAATACAGAGCATTTCCCGTTCCTGCAAACAGCAGCCCCTTACAATTTGGGTCTTCCGAAACATTGCGCACATAGGCCAGCGTGCCTTTCGGCAAATTACCGCTGATGTTCTCCCATGTCTTCCCGTAGTTCGTCGTCTTGTAAAGATAAGGATCGCGGTTGTCCATTAAGTGGACGTCCACGGAGATGTACGCGGTCCCAGCATCGAAATGCGAGGGTTCTATGCTCGTAATCGTGCCCCAGGTCGGCATGCTGCCGATGTTCTTTGTCACGTCCGTCCATTGGACGCCGCCATCGCGCGTGTACCAGACCTTGCCATCATTTGTTCCCGCCCACAGAAGTCCCTTTTGGATTTTTGAGGGAGCGAGCGCAAAGACCACCTCGCCATAAAACTGGCCCAGGTTATCTCCAATTATTCCTCCGGAAGAAACAATCCGGCTGGGATCGTTCGTGGAAAGGTCCGGGCTATCGACAGTCCAGCTTTGGCCGCTGTTGGTCGTTTTGAAGACCACTTGGCAGCCGTAGTACACCGTGTCATGGTCGAAGGGATCGATGGCCAGCGGCGGCGTCCAGTGGCAGCGATACTTCACCTGGTTCGGCGCGGCGTCCAGCGTGTGCAGCCACGGACTCACCGAGCGCGCCAGCTTTGTCTTCGCGTCCCAGCGTGTCACCTCATCGCCATAGCAGGAGGCCCACACAATGTTCGGATTCGTCGGGTCCGGCAGCGTGAAACCGGACTCGCAGCCACCCATCGCATGGTCCCAGCCGACCTCGCCTCGTCCTCGCAAGGGCAGACTTGGACCGCGCATGGTTCCGTCATCTTGCATGTTGCTGTAGACGTAATACGGAATCTGGTCATCGACTGCGACATGATACATCTGTCCAATCGGCAGCGTTACGCGATGAAAGCCACGTCCATTTACAGTCGTAATCGCCAGTCCGCCGTCGAAGCTGATAGCAAAGCGTTTCGGATTGACGGGGTCCATCCATATATCGTGGTTGTCGCCGCCCCATGGGACTTCGTTGACGGTATTGCCTCCATCCGGCGACACGAAGAAACTGCTGTTGGAGATCAATACTTTATTCTCATCTCCCGGAGAAACCGCGAGGCGGATGTAATACCCGGCGCGGCCAATCAGCCTGCGGTCCCAGTTGACCACCCTCCAGTTCGCTCCACCATCGTCAGAGCGCCACAGCGATCCTTGCTTGTCCGTCTGGATCAGCGCATACACTCGATTGGAATCCGTTGGCGCGACTGCGACATCGATCTTTCCCACTGGCGAATGCGGCAGGCCATGCCCTTCGAGCCGGCTCCAGGTGACGCCTCGGTCATGCGACACATACACGCCGCTGCCTGGGCCGCCGCTGAACTCTGCCCAAGTATGCATCTCCGCCTGCCACATCCCGGCAAACAGAGTACGGGAATTTTCCGGGTCCATCACCAGACCGGAGCAACCCGTGTTCGGATCCACGAACAGCGCGCGCGTCCAGGTTTTTCCTCCGTCGGTGGTGCGATACACGCCGCGTTCCTGCTGCGGCCCGGTCAGGCGGCCCAGCACACACACGAATACATTGTTCTCATCGCGGGGATCGACCACCACTCGGCCAATGCGCCCGGAATCCGGCAGACCCATGTTCTTCCAGGTCTTTCCCGCATCGGTGGATTTATAAATTCCATCCCCCATCACGTCGATGTCGCGAATGGCCCAGGCCTCACCCGTTCCCGCCCACACTACGTTCGGGTCAGACTGCGCAACCGCCAGCGCGCCAATTGCGGCGACCGGCTCCTTGTCGAAAATTGGTCGCCATCGGTTCCCGCCATCATCGGACTTCCACACGCCGCCCGAGGCCGCTCCCGCATAATAGGTGCTCGGGTCTCCCGGCACGCCAGCAATCGCCGCGACGCGGTTTCCCTCTTGCGGGCCAACAAACCGGAACGCGAATTCGTTTCCCATTGCCCCGTACCGTCCACGCTGGGCACTCGCCACGCCACACCCCAGAACGACACACAGTCCGCACCAGATAAATTTCTTGAAATTTGAAGGATTCATAATGTTTAGGAAACGCTCCGCGATGGTTGCTAAATATGGCACGAATTGTACACTAAATGAAATCCAATTCGTGATACTTATCGCTTCGTCCCTAAAGCATTGCATTCGGGCCCCCCATCGTCGCCGTGTTGCTTAGGACTAGGGTGGGGGGGGGAATTTGGTTCATTCCAATAGGGCCGGATCAATAAATATCTATGAAACAGGACGCGCCCTGCTAGGGGTAAAATTCTCGTTCATTGAATTGGATGTTGAGAGGTTTGTCATCCTGAACGCGACGTAGTCACGCGAAGGATCTTGCGTTTTCCAGCCAACCGCAAGGTCCTTCGCGTGCGGCTCAGGATGACAAGCAATTCGCCGCGCATAGTTACTTACAGGAGGCTGCAACGATGAACCGTAAAATTTCCGCTGCATTCTATATGTCCCTGCCGGTGATGCTACTCAGCGTCGCCATCGCCTCCACTGGCCCGCTGCAAGCACAGGAGCTTCCCAAAGTCCCGGACGCTACCGTCACCGACCTGACTCCCATGCCCGGCTTCTACACCGAGCCTGCCATCGCCATCAATCCGCGCAATCCGCAGCAGGTCGTGGCCGCATTTCAAGATAATGCGCACGCCGGATACTCCTCCGACGCTGGCCAGCACTGGCAGGTGGCCACGGGAGTAAAATCCACCCGTTATCGCGTCTCCGGCGATGTTTCCATTACCTACGACACATCCGGTCACGCCATCATCTGTTACATGGCCTTCGATAAGCTGGGTAGCTTCAATTACTGGGGCCATAACTCTTCTCGAAACGGCTTGTATGTTCGGCGCTCGCTCGACGGCGGCAAAACCTGGGAAGCGCAGGACCTTCCCATCATCCAGCAGCCGAATGAACCTACCGTCCCGTGGGAAGACAAGCCCTACATAGTCGCGGACACTACGCACAGCCGATTCGCCGGCAACTTATATGTCGGTTGGACGCGCTGGACGATCAAGGATTCCGAAATCCAATTCACTCGCTCGACCGACGATGGCAAAACCTGGTCGAAGCCCATCGAAATCGACAAGCACCCTGGCCTGCCGCGCGACGACAACGGAGCGCTCGAAGGCTTCGCCGGAACGGTCGGCCCCGACGGCACGCTGTATGTTGTCTGGGCCGCGGACAATCAACTCCAGTTCACCACTTCGCGCGATGGCGGCAAGACCTTCGCAACGCCGCGGAACATCATCCAAACCGCTCCGATCATGTTTCAAGTGCAAAGCGTCGCCCGCTCCAACGGCTTTCCGCAGATCGCCATCGACCCGCGTCCCAACGCTGGCGGTGCGCGCCTCTACATTACGTGGAGCGATTATCGCAATGGCGATGTCGATGTCTTCTCCTCGTCCTCTGCGAATGGAGGCCGCACATGGGATCCGGCAGTTCGCGTGAACAACGATCCTGTCCACGACGGCGCGGACCAGTTCTTCCAATGGCTCGCCGTGGACCCGACGAATGGCGCTGTCAACGTGATGTTCTACGACCGCAGGCAGGACCCAACCAACCGCGCCCAGATCGTCGTGCTTGCGCGTTCCACCGATAAAGGCCACAGCT
>DAHUZH010000077.1 GCA_027306695.1 Acidobacteriaceae bacterium | reverse complement strand
AGAACCGTCGCCACTCAAGCCCGCCAGGCGTTGCTGCTCGGCCTCGCCTTTAACCTCTACCGCCTCTGGCTCCCTGCTTTCTGATTGCCATAGAAAGGATGTCAACAGAGCCAGATGTTTCCTGATGGTATAGAGCGAAGCGGACACAAGAGGTGTCATCCTGAACCCTTCGACTTCGCTCAGCGTGAACTTCGCAAGCGGAGTGAAGGACCTCACGTTTCTCCAGCAAACCACCAGGCCGCCGATTGTTTTTGTTGCCTGCTCGAACCCATTCCGCTACCAGTGCCGAAATATCGCCAACGAAACAACCAGCAAGATCACGCCGACCGCTCCTTGCAACAGCGTGGCGAACATCAACTTGCGATTCACGGTCAGGTCTTTCACCTGCCTGCGCACCAGTGGAAGATTCACGAATAAACTGACAAGCGCCGCAATCACGGAAGCGGTCCCTGCCTGTTTTGCGGAGACATCGCCGCCCATGGCCAGCGTAGCGGCCGCGGCCGTCGCGCTCGCGCTGCTTGCCAGTCCGCCAATAGCGCTCACGATAGGCAGACCCGCACCTCCGACATAGCGGGTCGCCAGTACACCAAAAATCTCAATCCCAATAAAAAGTCCGGCAAATTCACCCACTTTGCGCAGCGATATCGGTGAATCCAACGCAAGCTGGATGCGGCCCTCAGGCCGAGAATTTTGCCCGCTACGAGCAAAATACATGGCAATCGCCATCATTCCCAGTAATGGCAACCCAGCAACCTTTAGCGCTGCATGGGCGAAAATAGCGAGAATCAATGCGTTGCGCAGACACATGGCGACCGAAGCCAGTTCGACGGCGGCCACCACCTGCGCGACCAGGTTGGCACGCACCAAAGAGGTGCTCAACTCCGCCACTGCCGCCTTGGAACTGACGAACCCTCCAAACAAAGCGGCCACTCCGATACCATGCGACCCATAGAGCCGCAACAGAACATAATTTACAAAGCTGAGACAGGCCACCACGATCACCGTGATCCAGGCATGTCGCGCCTGCAGCAGTTTCCAAGGATCCAGATATGCGTTGGGCAGCAAGGGCCAGATGACGAACCCCAGCATGCCGAGGATCAGTGCGCTCCGAATTTCTTCTGGACGCAGGCCTCCGGCAAAGCGGGTAAACTCCGGCTTGAGCGAAAGCAGCATCGTCGTCAAAATTGCGGAGGTGACGGGCGTAAACAAATGTCCAGCCCCGACCAGCGCACCTAACACAAATGTGACGATGAGCGTAATCGAGGTCGTGCCTTCGATCTTTCGATCAGTCAGCAAAGTATGAGCATTCAAAAGGCCCACCAGCAGAAGAACGCCAGCCATCGACGTTACGACAATTGCTGGAGAAATAAGCACGCTGAGGACGCCGAGCAGCGCCGTCAGGCTAAAGGTGCGCACTCCATAGTCCTTTTGCGACCACTGGCGTTCAAAGCCAATCAACAGCCCGATCGCCAGCGTGACCGCCAACTTGACGGCAATCTCCGTGGGCGGATATGCCTGCGCGCCGCTGTGTATGACGCCAATCCATTGGTGGATCGCGGAAGCATTCATTGGCGGCGTTCCAATTTGCAAAATAGCAATGCATTCTCCCTGCAAATCTTTGCAGAATTTTGCCGATCGTTAATAAACTAAAGGTGCGACTCCTGAATTGCAAAGAAGGTTTTTGTGGAACGTAAGCTTTATACTGCACGCCTACTCAATAAACTGCTGCTCTCCGAGCGCGCCCAGTGTTATCACCTGGAATTTGAAGCGCCGGAACTGGAGAATTTTTCCTTCAACTCCGGCCAGTTCGTCTCCATGGTAGCGGTGGACAGCGCCAGCAAGCACCAGACGCGCGCCTACTCCATTGCATCCGCACCGCGCGGCAACCGGTTCGACCTTTGCGTGAACCGCGTGGAAGGAGGCTTTTTCTCCAATCTTCTTTGCGATCTGGAACCTGGCGCGAGCACACAGTTTCATGGACCGCATGGACTGTTTGTTTTGCGGCCACCGCTGAAAGACTCGATCTTCATCGCGACTGGGACCGGGGTCGCACCCATGCGCGGGTTTGTGGAGCATCTGTTCCCTACAGAGACCGAGGACAGGAGCGAGGGCAGGCACTTCTGGCTGGTCTACGGCACGCGGCATGAGTCGGAGATTTATTACCAGCGATATTTTGAGAAGATTGCCGCCGAGCACCCGAACTTCCATTATCTGGCCACGCTGAGCCGCCCACACGAGGGATGGGAAGGTCTGCGCGGCTATGTGCAAGCCCATGTGAAGAACGTTCTTGAGGAGCATCCCCAGTGCGCTTCGCTGAACGGCGCGCAGCCCCAGATGCTGGCCTATATATGCGGATTGAATGAGATGGTTTCTGCCACTCGAGACCAGTTGAAGGAACTCGGCTGGGACCGCAAGCAGATCCACTTCGAGCGCTACGATTGAAGCCTGCGTGGCCGCTCTGTTGGCAGCCTACAGATTGAACAATTCGCGCAGGCGCTTCGTCTGCGCGCGGCTGACGGGAATCTCCGTGTGCCGCCGGTCCTCCATGCGCAACTGGTAGCTGGACTTGAACCACGGCACCACTTCCTGAATGCGCTGGATATTGACCACGAAGGAACGGTGCGCCCGCCAGAAAAGTTTGGGGTCCAGTTGGTCGAGCAGGTCTTCCAGAGTGCGGCAGTTGGAATGGCCTTCGATGGCGTGAGTCACCACGCTGATTGTGCCCTCCTCAATGGAGGCAAAACAGATGTCCCGCTGGTCCACCAGCAGCAGCCTGCCGCCCACCCGCAGAACAATCTTCGCCGTAGATGTTTTGGCCGGAGCTTGCTGCTGCTCCAGCAGGCGGACTAAAGCATCCAGCCTGTCATCGGCAACAGGGGCGACGGCGTGAGCGCCCGGATTCGTCGCGCCATTCGATGTGGAGGATTTGTTTGCATGCGCATGCGCGCCCGCCGCAATTTCAGCCAGCCTGCTCTTCACCTTCTGGAGCGTCTGCCGCACGCGCACTTCATCGAAAGGCTTCAATAGATAATCCACGGCATTCACTTCAAACGCGCGGACCGCATATTTGTCGAACGCAGTTGCAAAGACAATGTTGGGCAGCGGCGCTTTGCGGCTTTTATCCAGCAGCTTTTTCAACACGGCAAAGCCATCGAGTCCCGGCATTTGCACATCGAGAAAAACGACATCGGGCTGGTGGGTGCGAATCAGATCGACTGCCTCAACGCCATTTTTTCCCTGGGCGACGACTTGAACGTCATCGACGCGGCGCAGCAGATACTCCAGTTCCTCGCGTGCCAGTTGCTCGTCGTCGACAATAAGTGCGCGGATCGTCATGACCTAAGACAACTTTACATCCGGGAAGAGATTTTTGCGGTGAGCGGAGCTAGTGGCGGATTCGAGCGAATGCAAAATAGCTGTACCCGCAAAAACATTTGTCATCTGCTGAAAGCATAACGTCAAACAAAGCCAGAAGCGACGCGATCAGTTGCCATACGCGCGCAGGCGAGCTGGGGTGTTGTCTTCGGCCAGATCGTGTCCGCAGTGAGTGCAATACAAGTCGGTGATGCGGACGCTGTCATGACAATTGCCGCAGTTGGGTGCGACGCGATAAGCGCATTGCGGACAAAAATGAAAATTGCTTTCGATATGCGTTCCGCAACATGGACACTGCGAAAGCACCGGCTGGCGCAGCAGAAAATAAATGACCGGACCGATCCCGCCCTGCAAGACGATGCATAGCAAAATCCACAGCCACTTGCCCATGTTACGGCGCGGCGCGTCCTGACTGATGTAGCCGATCATCAACATGTACACCGCAACCAACGCGCCCCACGAAGTTCCAAAGTACACATGCAAGGCCATCGGGGTGTTGTGGTGTCGGTGCAGGACAAAATAGAACAGATATTGAATGCCAATGAAGGCCACGAAGGCGAGCACGATGGACCAGCGAGGAATCAGCTTGAGCTCTTCGCTCACTGAAAAAGACGAACTGGAATCTTTACGGGCCACGTGTTAACGCTTTCTTGCAAGATGCTGGAACGATATAAGACTCTTTCGTCTGCCAACAACTAAATTCGTATTCCCTGTCAAATCTATTTATCGGAACTCTTTATTTATCGCACCAAATTTATCGCACCAAGGAGCCTAACCGCGAATCCACGCGGTGGTCGATGCGTCGCGTTCCGCGACCCCCGCGCATGCGCAGGCAACCAAGAACCAACCCAACCATCGTGACCGGGAATAGCCAGCCGATCATATACATGGACTGCATTTCCGAGTCGGCGAAATGCCGCCATCCCTGTTCAAAGTGCACGCCGCTCCAGACCACTGGAGTCAGCACCAGCAGCAGCAAAGAGAATCCAAGAATCGCCAGCCCAATGGCATGCCGCGCGCGCTGACGCCGTTCCATCATCTCTATGGCCTGCTCGCGTATCCGGCGCTGCGTGCGGCACACCATGGCGCGGTCGGCCACTGCGCCCACAGAAAGCAGCGCGTTGGCGAAATCCTGCTCCTGCAACGGAGAAGTTGCTGGGGGTGCGCTTTGCAACTGCGAAGCATCTGCCATACCCGAACCGAGCATCGTCATGGCTGCACCTCACCATTGGATTCGCGACCCATTTCCAATACCGGCTTCAAGGCCGCCATCCCACGATACAACCGTGACTTGACGGTGGAAAGAGGGGCGCTGCTGACCTGCGCAATCTCCTCGAGAGACATTTCCTCATGAAAACGTAGCACCAGCACTTCGCGATACAGAGGGTGCAGCGCCAGCAAGGCGTGACCCACGCGGGCCGCCTGCTCCTGCGACTGGAAATGATCGAACGGAGACGGCGTGTTTCCAGCGATCTCCAAAGGACGGTCCTTGTCTGGGTCCGTCGCTTCATCCAGGCTCAGCATCACGCGCTTGCGGGTCTGGTCTAGCATCAGATTGCGCGCGATGGCAAACAGCCAGGTGTCGAAGCGGGCGCGGCCATGGTACTGCGAACCACGCTCCAGAACGCGCAGCCAGGTTTCCTGAAACAGGTCCTGCGCCTGGTCGCGACTCCCGGTCAAAAACAGCAAATAGCGAAATAGCCGGTGCTGGTAAAGCTCAATCAGTTGCTCGACCAGGTCGGGGTCGTGGCGGCGCAGCCCAGCCGCAATGGCAGCATTCGCGCTGAGCGCCTGCTCGGTTTGGGCCAACGTTGCTGTACGCATGCCTGCCATGGTGTCACTGGAATGGACGCCCGGCTGCTGCAAAAAGACGCGCACAGGCGAAATATTTTCTTTTATCTGTTTCCACGTCAATGGGTTGGTCCTTTCGCCCGGCGGTTTCTTCTGGCAGCTTGACGCAGCTGGTCTGCCAGTGTGCCGCACTAAACCATGCCAGATACGGCGGTTAGCCGGGGCGCCAGCACAGGTACACTTATTATTATTTATTATGCAACTTTTGTACGGATTGCACCCGGTGGAAGAGGCCATTCGCTCCGGCAATCGCCGTTTGGAGTCGGTTATGGTCGCGCGAAACCGGCAGGATGCGCGGTTGCAAAGCATTCTGGACGCTTGCCATGCGGCGGGCATCCAGGTGCGGCTGGAAACAAAGGAACAACTCACCCGGATGGCGCGCACCGAGGCCCACCAGGGGGTAGTCGCGGTGGTCGCGGAGCGTGGCTATTCCGCATTGCAGGACCTGCTGCAACCGCGGAACCAGCATTTATTTCTTTTGGCTTTGGACGGTGTTGAAGATCCCCACAATCTGGGCGCACTGCTGCGCACCGCAGACGGCGCAGGTGTCGATGGCGTCATTCTGCCGGAGCGGCGGTCGGCCCAGGTAAATGCGACCGTGGTCAAGACCTCCGCCGGGGCAGCCGAACATGTCCGCATCGCCCGCGTCACGAATCTGATGCGCGCTCTGGAAGAACTGAAACGGGCCAACATCTGGTGCGTAGGGCTGGACGAACGCGGCTCGCAGGACTATAACACCTTCGACTACCGTACAAACTGTGTGCTGGTCCTGGGCGGCGAAGGCGGCGGACTCCACGAGCTTGTCCGACGCACCTGCGACCATCTGCTGCGCATTCCTATGGCTGGCCAAGTATCTTCGCTCAACGTCTCCGTTGCAGGCGCGATTGTGATGTATGAGGCGGCGCGCCAACGCCGCACGCCAGCATCTTCGGCGAATGCGGCCACTGCGCCCATCGCAGCCAAGCCCAAGCGCCCACTGAAAGGACTTGGTTCATGAAGTCGATGTTGCATTCCGTTGGTTTTTCTATGCTGTTGCTCGCAGGCACTTGTGCGCTATGCCAGCAGACGCAGCCCACCCAGCAAAAAAATTCGCAACAGCCGCCAGCATCGCCCTCCCGCTACGGCCAGACGATCTTTTCCCGTGGATTTGACAACCCGGGTGCTGCCGGAAACGCTGCAACATCCCAGACCGCTAAAACGCCCGACAAACCAGCCCCGGCGCTGGCTACAGATGCCGAGCGCACCGCACTCGCCTACAGCTCATACGATTTCGATGTGCATCTGGAGCCGACCCAGCATCGGCTCTCCGTGCGCGCCCACCTGACTGCCAAAAACGGCAGCGACAAGCCGCTGGATAGGATCGCGCTCCAGCTTTCTTCCGCGCTCTCCTGGTACTCGATTCATGTCGATGGAAGCGCGATGAAATTTGCCACCGAATCCGTCGAGAGCGACATCGACCACACCGGCCAGCTCACAGAAGCCGTGGTCCAGTTGGCCAAACCGCTTGCGCCCGGCGCAACCGTTGCGCTGGACGTCATCTACTCCGGGGCCGTGCGCAGTTCCGCCGAGCGCCTGCTGCGCCTGGGTGCTCCGGCCAATATCGCGGCGTCTTCGGAATGGGACCGCATCGGCACCGACTTCACCGCGCTTCGCGGCTTCGGCAATGTCATCTGGTTTCCCGTCTCCACCGCGCCGGTGCTGCTGGGGCAGCGTTCGGAGATGTTCGATTCCATCGGCAAATGGAAGCTGCGCCAATCCAATGCACGCGTGACCATGCATGTGCTGGTGGAATATCTCGACGAGGAACCGAGCATCGCATTTTTGAATGGCTACGTAGTGCAACCGGATGGATCGCTGACTGCGGCCAAAACACCTTCGCAGAGTGGGCCGACGGAAACTGCAAACTCCGCCCCTGGGCCGGTCGCAGGCGTGTTTAGCAAGAACATTCTTCAGGTCGCCTCGTTCACCTTGCCGCCCACGACGCTGGGTTTTTCACCTCTGAGTTTTTTTGTCATGTACGCCAACCGCGAGCAAACCTCCGGGCTGGAGATTTACTCGCGCGTGGGCAATGAGCCAGCGGCCCCCACTTACGAGCAGATCGCGCAGAACAACCGTCCGCTCGTCGAGCAATGGCTGGGCGCGAAGCTAAAGCGCCCCGTGGTCCTGGTCGATCTACCGGAGAGTGACGACCTGCCCTTCGAGGAGCGAAACATTCTGTTTCTACCCTTGCAGGCGAATGCTCCGAGTGACAGCGTGGGCCCCGTGCTGACGCACATGCTGAGCCATGCTTATTTCATTTCGCCGCGCCCCTGGATGGATGAAGGCGTCGCCCAGTTCATGACGCTGCTATGGATTGAGCAGCGGGCCGGACGCGCGACTGCGATCGGACAAATGGAGTCCCGCCGCGCCGCGCTTGCGCTGGCCGAGCCGGCCGATCCCGGCATCGATTCCGGGCAGAGCCTGATCGACGCATGGAGCGATATTTACTACCGCGACAAAGCCGCCGATGTACTGTGGATGCTGCGCGACATCGCTGGAGACACACCGTTTGCGCAGGGGCTGCAAAGCTACAACCCAGCGAACGACCGTGAAGCCAGTTATCTGCAAAGGCTGCTGCAAAAAGCGTCAGGAAAAGACCTGGAGTGGTTTTTCGACGACTGGGTCTACCGCGACAGGGGATTGCCCGATCTTCACATCGCGAGCGCCTATCGACGGCCCATCCTGACGAAAAACAGCGCGGCCAGAAATTATCTGGTTTCCGTCGATGTGCAGAATGACAGTTATTGCTCGGCGGAAGTGCCGGTCACGGTCGAGTCCGGCCTGACCAGCCAGACCAAACGTCTGCTTGTACCGTCGCACACCCGCGCCGCCCTGCGCATGCTGCTCGACAGTGAACCGGACCGGGTTTTAGTCAACGATGGCAGCGTTCCCGAAGTCCGCACCAGCCATCACGAGGAGATTGTCCACTCCGCGGACCAGGCGGTGCGATAGAGCGGATCCACACTCAACGTGGTTGGAGGTTGAAAAGAGTCATTCTGAACGAAGGTCGCCGTGGCGACCGCAGTGAAGAATCCAGAGGATGCTTACTTAGTCGACGTAGCAACTATTCTCTGGATCCTTCGCTACGTTCAGAATGACTCACTTCTTGTATCTGGCTGTACTCACGATAAAACTGCTCACCGCACAGCGTCCCAATTACGCCGGGTTCGCGCCGCCACCCAGCGTGCGCCGCTGCCAGTCCTCTGCCATCCGCCGCGCCAATACCGGCACGCCGAACACGGCGCTGGTCAGCAGGGTTGTCGAGAGAACATCATTGCGATAAAACGGCAACCCCGCTACATAGCAGGCCGCCAAACCGCCTACAGTATGCGGATACAGAACTGACCCCATCCACACGGAAAAATTACTCACCAGGAAGAAAGACGTTGACGCGCCCAACGCTGCGCCTACCACTCGCCCGGCGCTAATTCCCTTGTGGAGGATGGCGTAACCCATCCAGCATGCGCCCAGATACCAGGCCCACGTCACCAGATATTCCTGCAGATGGAACGGAAAATTGTAGGCGAATCTGGTCAGGTAATAGTCCGTGCCAGCCAGGGCCAGTACAGGGATGAAAAACAGTTTTGGCGAACGACGCGCCCCGAAGACAAGCAGCGAAGCCCCAACAGCGGTAAAGTTCCACCATGGATGCGGCAGAATGCGGGAAAAGACCGCTGCTAACACAAAGAAATAACTGAACATTTAAGCCTCATTCGTTGCGGATGCGGAGTGTCGTACGGCAATCTCCGTAGGAACTTTCATTGTTTCGGGCATTCGGCAACAGGTCAAGGCAAATTTGGCGATATCAAAATCGATTTTCACACAGGCAATAACTGCTCCTGCCAGTCCAACCTCACTTCTGCACCCGATGACCCATTTCTACCTCATCCACCTTGCCATTTGGAGCGATAATCACCGTCCCGCCAAGTGGATTGTCTTTCCGGCCATCCATGAACAGCACATTGTAGGCAAACCGCAAATCCTGGAAGTGGACGCGCGTGGAATGGACGCCATTGGCTAGCGTTTCGTAGTTTGCGGCTTCGGACACGTATGGAAACTGCGACCAGTCCAGAAACACGCGCCCCAGCCAGGAGCCTTCCGCGGTAAGGATCGCAGCGGTTTGCGGCTGCTTGTAATACAGGTCTTCAGGGGTGCGGCTGGCAAAGTCGCCGGTGCGCGTGTTCAGGATTGCGGTCTGGTAAAAATCCGGCGTTTCGACCACGCCAAACCACTGGAAGGGATTGACCGGATACGGGCTGACGGTCATCTTGAGAATAGCCTCATTCTGGTAATTCTGCTGGGCCAGAAGATGCAGCGCGCGCTCGTGCTCCGCCCATCGCCAGCAACCCAGCACCACGCCAAAGCATAGCGCGAAGATGGCCCAGCCCCGGCCATGAAACATCTGGTGGCGAACGCCGATTTCGCGGTCGGCCAAACCAAGAATGGCGGGAACGATCAGCGCAGCCAGCAGGACGAAAAAATACACCGGCTCAAAGATGAAGAAGATATTTCCCGCATACCATTGCGGATGGAACGGGAAAAATGGCCGCACGCCGTAGTTGTTCGTCCAGTCCAGCAGAAGGTGGCTCAGGTCCGCCAGCAGCGCGAGAAACCATATCCATCCCCAGCGCACCGGCGGGGCCTTCGGACTGGCGTGTGACGGCTTATCCGGCTGGCCTGTTTCGCCAGATCGTGCGCCGCTTCGACTGCGCCAGCTATGCCACAGCCAAACGCCGCCCGTCACCAGCAGCGCCATAAACGGCGCGCCCACAAAGGAATGCGTGATGCCGCGATGATGTTGGAGCGCGGCCACTGGCCCGTGAATGCCCCACAGCACATCCAGGTCCGGCGCTTCTGCGGCCAGCGTCATCGCCAGCGTCGCGTAAGCGGTGGTGCGATTGAATCCTGAGCGTCCCAGGCACGCGCCTGTTAAAAAGTGTGTGACTGGTTCCATGTAGTTCCTACTTTATAACCTGTCTCTATAATTCCCTTGATGTCTAAGAAATCCACGAGCGAATCTGTTTCCGAGCAAGTCGAAGCCCTGCGCGAGACGCTGCGCCACCACGAGCATCTCTACTACGTGCTGGATGCGCCGGAGGTCTCCGACGCGCAGTATGACGTGTGGATGCGCGAATTGCGCGCGCTGGAAGAGGCGCACCCGGAACTGCGCGCGCCCGACTCCCCCACGCAGCGCGTCGGCGGCAAGCCCAAGGAAGGATTTGCCAAGGTGGCGCACTCCCGGCCCATGCTCTCGCTGGACAATGCGTATGACGAAACCGAGTTGCGGGAGTGGGACCGCCGCGTGCACGAACTGGCTAGCGAAGAAAAAATAGACTACGTCTATGAGTTGAAGCTGGATGGCCTGTCGCTGGCGCTGACCTACGAAGACGCGCAACTGGTGCGGGGCGTGACGCGCGGCGATGGCGAAGTCGGCGAGGACGTCACGAGCAACATCCGCACCATTCGCTCCGTGCCGCTCAGCATTGCTGCAAATAAACTCCGTGCCTCTCGCCTTCCGAAGAATTTTGAGGTGCGCGGCGAAGTTGTGCTGCCACTCGCCGCCTTCCACAAACTCAACGCCGAGCGTGAAGAGCAAGGGCTGGCCCCTGCGGCGAACCCACGAAATTTTGCGGCGGGAACGCTGCGCACCTTGGAGCCGAACATCGTGGCCCAGCGACGGCTGGACTTCTACGCCTATTTTGCGCTGGAGGAACGCAGCTATATTTTTCCGCAGCAAAGCGAATCTCTGGATGCCTTGGCCACTGCGGGTTTTCGCGTAAATCCGCAGCGCGGCACGGCGCGGAACATCGACGAAGCGTGGCAGTTTATCGCCCAGGCCGACGCGATGCGCGAATCGCTGCCGTACGAAATTGACGGTGTGGTGTTGAAGGTAAACAGTCGCGCGCTCCAGGACAAGCTGGGGTTCACCGGGCGGGCGCCGCGCTGGGCCATCGCCTATAAATTTGCCGCGCGCTCGGCGGTCACGCAAGTGCAGAACATTGTGGTGCAGGTGGGACGCACTGGCAAGCTGACGCCCGTGGCCGAACTCACTCCGATCCCCATCGGCGGCACGATGGTGGGCCGGGCCACGCTGCACAACGCGGATGAAATTGCGCGGCTGGGATTGCAGATCGGCGACTATGTCACCGTCGAGCGCGGCGGCGATGTGATTCCGAAGGTTGTCGAGGTGCTGCTAGAAAAGCGACCCCACAATGCGCGCGATTTTTCTTTTCCCACGCATTGTCCAGTGTGCGGCAGCGCTGTCGTTCGCGAGGAAGGCGAGGTGGATTTTCGCTGCATCAACGTGAACTGCCCGGCGCGTCTGCGGGAGAGCCTGCTCCATTTTGCCGCGCGCGGCGTGATGAACATTGAAGGACTCGGCGAGGCCGTGGTGAATCAACTGACCGAGCGCGGGCTGGTGCGCAACCTGGCCGACATTTATTCGCTCGACGAAGCCGCGCTGCTGTCGCTGGAACGCATTGGCGAGAAGACCGCGCAGTCGCTGCTGCAGCAGATCGAACGCTCGAAGCACGCTCCGCTCGATCATGTTCTGCTCGGCCTGGGCATTCGTTTTGTGGGCGAACGGACTGCGCAGTTTCTCGCCGACGCCTTTGGCACCATGGACCGCGTGATGGAGGCTAGCGCGGAAGACCTGGAGCGGGTGCAGGAGATTGGCCCGCGTATTTCGACGGCGATTCTGGAATTTTTTTCCGTGCCGGAAAACCGTACATTGATTGAAAAACTGCGCGCAGCGGGACTGAACTTTACCGCCGAGAAGAAAAAAACCTCTTCCAAACTGTCCGGGCTGACCTTCGTGTTGACCGGGACGCTGCCAACCCTGACGCGCGAAGAGGCCAAGGAACGTATCGAGCGCGAAGGCGGAACTGTCTCCGGCTCGGTGAGCAAAAAAACAAATTATGTGGTGGCAGGCGAGGAAGCGGGATCGAAGCTCGACAAGGCCCGCAAACTGGGTATTACTATTTTGGATGAGGCGGCATTGATGGATTTACTGGAACGCGCACGACTTTAGATTTCTCGTGCTCCAGCGGCAGAGTCATTCTGAGCGCAGCGAAGAATCCAGAGTATGTTCGCCTGGTAATTACAACCATCACCCTCCGGATTCTTCGCGGAGTTTATCCTGAGCAAAGCCGAAGATCTCAGAATGACGGCATTATTTTTTAATTCGGCGATGGGTTCGGCGCAAAATATCCTTTTTGCACGCGCACCTTATATTTGCGGTCGAACGAAGTCAAATAAATGGGCCGGAACGCGCCGTTGGCGATAAAGTCGGCGGGTTTGTAGACCAGCGAGTATTGGCTGCGCAACTCGTCCTGAATGCCCTGAAATGCGTTCGCCACATCTTCCATGCGCGGCGGATAAAATGCGCGGCCGCCTGTGACCATCGCCATCGCACTCAAAATCGAATCGCCCCGGTCGCGGCTGGGGCTGTCGTTCGTGCTGATCGCGTAAATGATGGTGTCCGCGCGCTGGCACATCTTCACCGCATCATCGAGCGTGGCGTGACTCTGGTTGTCGTCGCCGTCGGAAAGAAGAATGATGGCCTTGCGCATCGCTCCGGCTGCATGGATGGGCAGCAACTGGTCATGGCAGGCGGTATACACGGCGTCATATAACGCAGTGCCGCCGCCGGGAGAAAGCTTGCGAATGCCGGCGGCCAGTAAGTCCCCATTGTTGGTGAAGCCTTGCGTCAGGTCCGGCGTCACGTCGAACCCCATAACAAAAGCCCTATCGACCCGAGGCCGCAAAATCTCCAGAAGAAACTCGGAGGCGGCATTCTGCTCAAACTGGAAGCGCGAACGGATCGAGTTGCTGGAGTCGATCAAAAGACCGACACGCAAGGGCAGGTTCGTCTGCTGCGTAAAGCTGTAGACCTCGACCGGGGCCATGCGGTCGTCGAGCAGCGAGAAGTCGCTCTCTTTCAAGTCGCGAATAAAGTGGCCGTGCTTGTCCGTCACGGTGAAGATCAGGTTCACTTCATTGACGACGGTGGTGATGGTGAACGCACCGTTCGGCTGTTGCGAGACTGGCGGAAGCTGCGGTTGCCGGGGATGCGATGCGGTTTGCGCTGGCCGGGAAGAAGAGGAGGCAGTCGAGGCAGCGCCCTGTGGAGCAGCCGTGTTCTGGGCGCATATAAAAGCTTGCGCACCTACAAAAATAACGGCCATCGACAGTGCAGATGAAATTCCTCTACGTCGCCAGGGGGTATGGTTCCATCCGGTCATCGCTTTTAATTTTAGCAGTGGGGCCGTCCTGTCTTGCTTGTAGGTGAGGACGAACTCAGTTGGCGCATCCAATCGGCCAACTCTGCGGGTAATGGCGCTTCCAGTTCGAGCAGCTTGCCGGTTTCTGGATGCGTGAGCTGCAATCTGGCCGCGTGCAGAAAATTGCGGGGCACGATGACAGCTTCTTGCGCCGCTGCTTCCTTTTGCTGGCGCGTGGCTGGCGCCTCCAATTGCGGCAGAATATGACGCGGCGCTCCGTAAAGAGTGTCCCCCACTACAGGATGTCCGATGGAAGACAGGTGGACGCGAATTTGATGCGTGCGTCCAGT
Source organism: Acidobacteriaceae bacterium (assembly GCA_027306695.1). GTDB lineage: Bacteria > Acidobacteriota > Terriglobia > Terriglobales > Acidobacteriaceae > JAKAAZ01. Next base: position 3,710 of record DAHUZH010000077.1, on the reverse strand, counting down.
CTCAATCTGCACTTCCAGCAACGTGAATTGCCCATAGCGCGACGCGGTCCGTTCCAGCACACGATAATGCGAAACCGCCGTGCGTCCCCCGGCGCGGCGCGTGGTCATGCGAGTGCGCCGCTGCTGGTCGCGGCTGATGGTGGCGTCGAGCGTTCCGCTCTCGTTCTTGACCGCGCCATGCACCAGCGCAATATAGGTCTTATGCACCTGGCGCTGCGCGAACATCTCTCCTAGCCGGCGATGCGTGCGGTCGTCCTTCGCGACAACGATCAAGCCGCTGGTCTGCTTGTCCAGCCGATGGACGATGCCGGGGCGTAACGGGCCGCCCGTCACGGATAGCGCCGCCATGTGATGCAGCAATGCGTTCACCAGCGTACCGCGATTGCGCGCGTTGTCCGTCGCACCCGAACCGGCATGGACCATCATGCCCGCCGGTTTGTCGATGACGGCAAGAAATGCGTCTTCATAAACAATGTCGAGCGGGATGGCCTCCGCCTGCGCGCGCAACGGTGGCACAGCCGCTTCGCCCAGAACGAGCACCGTTTCTCCGCCACGCAATTTTCCGCTGGCCTTCATCGCGCGGCCATTCACCGAGACGCGCTCCTGCTCAATCAACTGCTGCACGCGCACCCGGCTTACATCCTGCAACTGCGCGGTCAGGAACTGGTCCAGCCGCTGGCCCGCGCTGGCGGCCTCGACGGAAAAGCTGCGGACCTCATCGTTTTCGGCAGCCGTCATACGCGGCCCTCTGCGGGTTGGCTGGATGCCGCCGCATCCCGACGCTCCAGCAACAGCAATCCGCCCAAAATCACCATGCCGAAGTCGATGGCCTGGGTCAGCGACAATGCGCCGTCAAAAATCAGCAGGCGATTATCGCCACGATAGAAGTCGAGAAAAAACTGCGCCAGCCCAGAAAGAAGCAGCCATGCCCCGGCCAGTTCACCGACCTGGCGGCGACGTGGCAACCACCACAACAGCAGCAGACATAACGCCAGCTCCACCGCACAAAGATAGAGTTGCACCGGCTGTAGCCGGACATCGAGCGGCGTGCCGTTCCACAGCGCCGCCCATCGGCTGTGGAAGACGACACCCCACGGCTTCGCAGTTAGGCGTCCGTAATCGCAGCCCGCGAGAAAGCACCCCAGCATCAAAATGGACTGTCCCAGCGCCCACGCGGGAGCGGCTGCATCCAGCGTGTTCCGCCATGACATTCGCTGCAGGGTCATGTACAGCAATCCAGCAAAGATGCCGAGACCCAACTCCGTTAGGACGGAATCGACGGTCTGCGGAATCGCAATGCTGAGCATCAGCAGCGGATAGGAAAGAAAATCATGCCAGTGTCCGGCGATCAGCAGCAGGCGCGAACCCATCACAGCGTTCAGAATACTGACCAGCCCAACATTCCACATGGCGTCGGGCGAAATGCGCAGCCGCGCGGCCGTCCGCATGGCCAGCGTCAGCCCCGCGACCAGCGCGATGGCTGCGAAGACGCCGTAGGTTGGCATACTGATGGGGCCGAACTGAAACAGACGCGGATACACAGCTTGAAGTAGAACAGAATCCAGCGGAAAACCAAACAACGGAAGGTTGGCAGAAATCCGGCTCGAAATAGAAAGCCGGACTGAAATAGAAAGCCGACCCGCGGGGCCGTATGGCAGTGCGCCGGTGAACCCGTCCTAAGACGGTGGGAACCCGCCGCGGCTCTTTAGGCGTTCCGGACTGGCGGACAGCACACCGAGCCGATTATTCGAGTCAAGTCCCCTGTTCAATGAATGTAGGTTCAACCAGCGTTGACCACCCTACCTGCTTTGCAGGCCGGTTTCTACCTTGGATGCTAACCGGCATCCTCCAGCTTGGCAAGGGGGGCGCGGCGCGGCGCAGAACTTTAGCGCTACGCAAAATGGCTGCACCCAAAAAAGTCGTCATCCCAACCGGAGTGGAGGGACCTCGCCGGGTACCCCATCCTTCGAGTTTTTGCGAAGGGTGGGAGTAATTGCATCGCTTACTCTTCGCGCAGCACCTGCGTTGGATCGACGGAAAGTACCCGCCTCGCTGGAATCCAGGTCGCCAGCGCGCCGACCAGCATCATCGTCAGGACCACGCCGGCCAGCACCACCGGATCGTTCGGTGTCGCCTGGTAGACAATGCTCGCCAGCAAACGGCTGGCCGCAATGCCCAGCGCCAGCCCGACCAGCGAGCCCGCGCTGAGCAGAACAATCGGCCGTCGCAACGCAGCGCCCAACACTTGCCTGCGCGAAGCGCCAAGCGCCACGCGAATGCCCAACTCCCGCATGCGACGGCTGACAGTGTACGAGGCCAGCCCGAAGATGCCGGTAATGGACAGCAGAATTCCCAGGCATCCGAAGACGCCGAGTGCGACGGTGGCTACATGCGCGGGCAGCAGCACCAGTCCCAGCGAATCCTGCCAGATCCCCAGGCTGGAGATGGGCAGATTGGGGTCGAGGCGGCGAATGGTGTCATGGATGGCCGCGGCCATATCGCGCGGGTCGCGCTGCGACCGCACCAGCAGTACGGTCGAGGTGTCCGTGTGTTGCAGGATGGACAGAAATAACGCCGGAGTTGGGTCCTCGCTGACAGATTCATATTTCCCGTCTTCCACAACGCCGGCGATCTCCAATTTATTCCCATAAGTTTTAACGTATTTGCCTACGACATCTTCCGTGCCAAACAACCTGCGCGCAAAGGTCTGGTTGACGATGGCGACCTGGGGGGCCTTGGCATCGTCCTGCTCGGTAAAGTTTCGGCCAACAACAATGCGGGTCCCCGCAGCCGTCAAATACCCAGGCGATATTTTGTAATAATTCGCCATAAACTTGCGGTTCTTGACGCTCAAATCCGGCGTGTCCGCCGTGAAGACGCCCGTATGCGATTCGTTCAAACCTAATGGAGTCGAGTTCGCATACCCCACTGTTGTCACTCCCGGCAGATGGGCGACCTCATCGGACAATCGCTTCTGAAACTGGGCCGCGCTCACGTCGGTATAGTTGGCCAGTTGCAAGTCCAGACTCGCCAGCGTGACACCGACCGGCTGAAAGCCGAAATTCGCGTGCAGGGTACGGCTCAACCCCCGCAAAGCGACCAGGGAAGCAGTCACCAGCAGGCAGCAGATGGCGATTTGAAAACCGAGCAGCAGATCGCGAAAGGCCCATTTACGGCCCATAGTCATACCGGTTGCGCCGCTCTTGATGGCCTGGTTCGGGTCCGTCTTCCAGATTTGCCGCATCGGCACAGAGCCGAATAGAACACCGGCGATCAAAGACACCAGAAAGGCAAAGACAAAGACCAGCTTGTCCGGTTCGACCACAAGTTGAATGGGAAATTCCGCCGTTGGCTGCCAGCGACTCAGCGCATGCAGCAGGCCAATCGCTCCCACACATCCTGCAACGCCGCCCAGTACGGAAAGCACGACCGATTCCGTCAACAGTTGGCACAACAGCCGTGCCCGACCCGCGCCGACCGCGACGCGAATCGCCATTTCCCGCGCCCGGTCCGCGGTACGCGCGGCAAACAAGCCACCCAGGTTGGCGCACGCCGCCAGCAAGACCAAACCTGCCAGCAGCATCACGCCTAACAGAAACGCCTTGACCGGGCCGCCGAGCACATTCCCAAGAAAACCTGGGCGCGTCAGTTCAAACGCGAGCTTGCTGTCCGTCATTGGATATTCCTTGGCAAGCTGGTGCGCGATGGCA
>DAHUZH010000076.1 GCA_027306695.1 Acidobacteriaceae bacterium | reverse complement strand
TACGTGTACGCGAACCTGTTTCAGGACACGGAGTACGGCGGCGACGATGCCTGGTACAGGAACTACTCCGCCGAGCAAACCCGCTGGCTGCGCCCCGACCCCTATAACGGTAGCTACGACCTGACCAACCCCCAGAGCTTCAACCGCTATATGTACGTCAATGGCAACCCGCTGGGATTTACCGATCCGAGTGGGTTGGCGGACGGTTGGGCCACTGGATTAGGTGGAAGCCCATGTACTGCATTAGGCTGGACGAAGCCTATACTTTCTGCCTCTAACGATAAGTTAAATCCATGTGATCCTGTTGCGGCGGCTCTATCTTGGGGACTCACGCCCCTTGTGAATATGGCTGACGCAGCAATAAACGATATCTTCAACACCGCACTGAGTACATCCCTAACAACAAGCCAGGTGGCGCCATTCGTCGGCGACGCGATCACTATTGCTTGCAGCATTGACAATAACTCGGCTGCATGCGGTCCAGAGGGATGGGCTACAGCTGCATTCGGCAATGGAATTACTGGAAAAGTCGTAGGGGACGTCGCCTCCACAATAAGCGCTGGGATAGCGGCAACAGATGGGGTTATGTGTATGGCCAGCGGTTTTACCCTAGTCAACCCAGCCTGCGACATATTTCTCGGAGACATAATTTATGTTGCGGCTAGTGACCTGTTTTCATTCTTAAACAATCTGTTCAATGGCCCAGCGCAATTCACGGGAAGCCTTCTACCCAGACCCACAGACCTTGGTGGTTTGGGAACCGCCCCAATCGGAATACCCAATCAGAATCTAAGCATGCAGGGCATACTAGGTCAGCCCTCGCGTGGCCCTGTGCCATCTCCAGGAATGAACCTTCCATGAAGACATTCGTTCAGATGAGCCTGATGCACGACCAATGGACTCGAACTGATCGATTGCAGTGCAAGCTACTCATGCTTGTTTGTCTACTGATATTTCCAACCGCAGCGCTCCCAACAACCGTGGATGCCTTTGTGACTGAAGTGAAGTCACCTACTATTTTTCAGGTGGGCGCATTGGATGTTGCACTCAGGGCACAGACGAAATGCCAGGTCGAAAAACTCACAGCATTTGACGGATTTTTCAAGGGGTGGACAGGTCACTTGTTCGATCCCAGCCGGGATTTGTCAGCAACCTCACGATCTACTATGAAGACCGTGCCATGCAGTACTCTCGATATAAGGATTGGTTCGCGTGTTCATGTGGAAGGGGGCGTGAAAGGGGTTAATCCGACATTTGTAGCTACGTGGATCATCGTATATGCAATACAAAATAATCCAAAGCTAGAAGGCGGCGCTATTCTCGAAGAAGAACCGCAGCTGCATCATACGGCTGAAGACTGGACCGGAACAATATGGGCTGACGGGTATCCGATGACCCTGGTGCCACAGACAAAACTACTGGGCGCCCCAGAGAACGCCCGGCTGGGTTACTTGTATGCGTGGAAAAATCCTGTGATTCGGGCTGAGCAGCTCGGTGCTGAACCTAATTCCACTCCCTTCTCATCCATTTTGCTCCATGCAAACACATATGTTACCTACCGCGCTATGCGGACTGCGGATGGAACCATCACTGCCAAGCAGCTTCGCCTGTGGCCAAATAAGGTGGGCGCAGGAGAGACGAAGTACCTGAGTAAATTCGCAGTGATGATCCGGGATCCAGATTACCGCAATCATGTTCCAGGAGTTCTAAAGTTTAGACACACACGAAATATCGATATTTTACCGGATCAGTTAGTACAAGAGTGGGTATCACGATTAGGCAATGAATTGATTCCGCAATATCAACAAAATCTCCCGCAGACCAATGCAACAAAAATCCGCTTCCGCTTTTATGTCGTCCGGCCGTATGGGTCGGCGCTAAACAATCTGTTGAATTACATTGATGGCGGATATCGTCGCAGTTATGACAACATGGTTGTTGCGATGCCAAACGGGATGATTATTATTCCCGACACGACGCTCTCCGCGCTTAGGAATAAGGCCCAGCTCGCCGCTCTTCTGTCATACGCCATCGCCGCAATACTGCAAAAGCAGTCCTACATTGCTAAATCCGTATTTAAGTCTGCCTATCCTTCGGACCTTTACACGGTAGGGCTGCTGACCAACAAACAGAAACTGCGGCTAGGGATACTCGCTATGTTTAATTCTGGCTATGATATTCGCGAGGCTCCATTTGCATGGGCAGATGCCTTGGGAGTTCCAATCCAGAATCCTATGACTCCCGCGGCTGATTCGAAAAGAAGTTCGAAAGGTTGGGCGTCGTGGTACGTCAAGTATTCCCTCTATTGGTACGCGGCGTACGCCTTCAATTACATCGGCCAGTATTACAAGGACGTGGACTACAGCAAGCTGAAGCGCGGCGAGGCGGAGTACGCCGCATTCCTACAGGAGCTGCGGCAGGCCGACCCCGAAGCCTTCGCAAAGCAGCGGCCAGCTTCAAACCAGGCGGCGAAATCGAGATGAGCAATGGCGAAGGGATGCTGACCTCAACCAACGGGGCGCAGTATGTGTATGACGCATTGCAGCAGCGGGTGGAGAAGACCGGCGGCTGGCGTGAGGCGGGGCAGAATTGATATCTATCGCGTGCTTGTCATTCTGAGCGAAGGTTGCCGCGGCGACCGGAGTGAAGAATCCAGAGTATATTTGCCTCATAAGTGCCGCTATCACCCTCTGGATTCTTCGCTGCGCTCAGAACGACTCAGCTTTTTTTAACAGAAACGCGTTGGCGAATTCACACCGAACGGACGGAGACTGCCATCGGTTTCCCAGTCTTCGCCAGATCGATCACCAGCCGTTCCAGCACCAGGCTTTTGTCCGGCGGAGACGAGCGAATCTCCAGGTCGGCGCGCGCGATGCGCTCCAGCATCTGCATCAGGTCGCGGCGACTTTTGTAGCGCCGCGCCTGCCGAATCAGTTCATCGACGGCAAAAGGCGGCACGCGAAAACCCGGCCACAGCGCCTGCCAGATCGTGCGCGAATCGCGGACATTTTTTTCCAGTATCACCAGCATCTGGCGGAAGGTGCGCGCCAGCATGTGCAGATGCCCGATGGCCCCGTCCTCCCCACTTTCACTTGCATTCAGAAGGCCCTGCAACAGCAGAAGCGCGCGTGCTGAGTCATGCGCGGAGATGGCGTCCGTCAACTCGTACAGCGAGCGTTGCTTGGCGGAAAGCACCATTTCTTCCACATCGGCGAGCGTAATTTTTCCTTTTTTGTCGACATACAGCATCAACTTTTCCAGCTCCGACGCCATGCGCATCAGGTCGCTGTGCAGCGAGTCCACCAGTTCGCGCGCCGCGTCCGCCTCTAGCTGCATACCGCGCGCCTCCGCGGTCTGTATGGCCCAACGCATGGCGTCCTCTTCACCGGGCCGGCTTAGCTCGATAATTCCGCAGAAATCGCCCAGCGTTTCTCGAATGCGCTCATAGCGGTCTTTGTCCTGCATGTCCATGCGTCGCGCATCGTGCGGGACATGCAGATGGTCGGCGACGAAAACCAGCAGCGCCTGCGGATTGGGCAGCCGAAGATACTTCTGGATCGCGGCGAATTCCTCTTTTTTTGCGCCGCGCTGATACAGCAGCCGAAGGTTCCGCACGAAGACGATCTGAAACGGTGCCATCAGCGACGCCGTACTCACATGGTCGATGGCGTCGAAGACGCTGGCCTCCGCCAAGTCCACTTCGGCCACGCCAAACTCGAGGAATTGCGGATCGACCAGGACGTCGACGATGCCGCGCCGGCACTGCTGCTGTAGAAAGGCTTCATCCCCGAGCAGGACATAACCGGGACGGCGCGCATCGGAACGCACCTCTTGCAGCAGGCGTTCCGCCGCCAGAAATCCACCGCCCAGTTTCGACTTTGTCTCGCCGCCCGCCGCCGCCATATTCAAAAGGACTCCAGAATGTCGCTAACCAGCGACTCGGCAAAATCACGCGCCATGCGATGCACCGCCGGACGGTCTTCCTGGATGAAGCTGCTCAGGTCCGCCGTCTCTTGATACTGCGCGCGAAACAAAAAATGGTCGTTCTTATAAAGCACCTTTCCGGCGGCATCGGTCAAGACCGCGCTGGCGGTAATGGTGATGAGATAGCTGGACGACTGGCCAGTTTGCGAGTTATAGGTCAGCGGCGCGTAGGTTTCCGTCAGGATTGTCCCGTGCAGCGTAGCGTCCGCCGGGCGGGGATGGTCGCTTTCGGTCACCCGATTCCGAGTGCGGCTGGTCAATTGCTGCACGACCGCGTCCGTGAACGCGACTTCCGTGTGGTAATTGAGCACCTTGGTCTGAAAGATGGGAACGTCGATCGTGCCGATGTCCGGCGGAATGTGGGTGGCGCTGCCGGCCGTGTGATAACCGCATCCAGCGGCAGAGAACATCAGCAAACACGCGAGAATGGCAGCAGTGCGCATAAGAAAGAATGAATACATTGATTTTACGATTTTCAATCGCGCGATTTTAGTAGGTTTCAGAATTGCTGATGGTTGCGGTGTCCCACATGCGCCGCGTACTTTGCGGTACATCTGGGAAACCAATGTATCCCGTGGCGATGGAATGAGGCCTCCAAATCGCCTCGCACAAAACGTGGGTAGATATGGGCTACCCGGCACCAGCTCCACATGCTCCACTTTGCCAAGTTGCAGAACTCAGAGGGCCGCTGCTTGGCCTCTCGATTCCAGGCCCGCAGACCATTCCCCACACAATAATGCTGTGACCGAACTGAGCCGCGTAGAAAAAGAAATCCTCCAGTTCTTTGTAGCCAGAGTCATATTGGAAGCGGTCCCCATATTTCTTGATATTGGTACGCCTGCCCACAGTTCGGTTTGGCAGAAGAGACGTAAGATACGCGGTCAGGTCTTGAGTCCCCCCGCGTTGAGGCTGGTATGCACTACTGAGGAATTGATGTTTCGAGGTAAGAATCTTGCCCGTTTCACGATAGTACAGAGCGTGGGTAAGCTTTCTGCACATCACCTCACTCGCATCTTTCAATGCCGATGGTGTCGAAAATTCGACCGCAACTGGTACCGGCGTGATGATCGAACCCATTCGATTTACCGGACGTACACTCGTCATATCGGGCCATGCTTCTGGATAATTGTTGGCAATGCCCTGCATCAATTTCCTGATCTTCTTCTGATTTTCTTCTCGCATCATCTTCGATTCATCGAAATCCAATAGCATGGAATAGATGCCAAAAATCAAATCTTGCTTTGTTGTCCCTTCATTGCAGGCTTTACAAGCTGGCGATTCAAAGTTCTCCGGTACATATTCATCTGGGAAGCATGCCCGCGGAGGAACGTGGTCGACCGTAGAGGCAGGATTGGCCCCACCACAGAAATAACAGTCTGGATGTTCTTCCAGAAATTTTTGCTGCCGCGACTTCGGACGGGTCACTTCCGACATATTCGTCTCGCTATCCTCTCGTCCTATTCAAACGCCGATATGAATGCCATGCGAGACACTAAATATCTTTCGCTAAATACATGCAACGACAGTACGGAGCAGTGCAACCGGGCAGTGGCAACTCCGGTACTTCATTGATACGATGGGTTTTCTTGAACCGCTTTATTTTTCCGCAATCGCGGGCGTCTCCGGCGGGAAGGATATCGACTTGTCTAACGTTAAGTTCCTTCAACTCCCGTAGTTCCTTTTTTCGTGCCACTCGATGGAACGCATCAAGGTGCATATCTGTGAGAGCATTCTTTGGTTCTATTTTCTTGAATACTATGGGATCAAAATACTCAATGAAGTTCTTAGAGTACTTCATCTTCGTATTCAAGCCCAACACTCTCTTTTCTTCCACAGTTAGTATCGCGCCGCCGTCGAAAGCTACGTTCGTATTGACCCGAGCAAATGGGCTAGACCCTTCTCGGAGTTTAGCCATAAGCTCGGTGATTTTTTCGGCCCGGAAAAAACCAGATGAGACGATTCTTGCTTCAAGTAGTTGCATGATTTCTTCATTTGATTGCCGCTCTAATTCTACCTCTCGGTCCGTCATCGAAATGCCGTATCCTGTGCCGATTGAGACGTCTGACCTTATTGGCGGCTTATGGAATCTCGGATTCAGGCCCCCACACATGTGGACGTCGTCGTGTTTAAAACGTTGCCTTTGAATCTGGGCACGCTTAGTCGGAGCTTTCTTATGTTTTCGTCTGGTCAAGAAAAGAGAAATGGCCACAACCGTAACTATCGTGAATAGCTGGAATACCATAGCTCCATCTCCGATCAAGTAGCGAACTACACCGTAGGTTAGCGTCAAAAGTTATGATAGCGCTTCGCATGAAGTGGAAATGAGCGCCAAGTGACGGCAGGTCATAAACTGACCCACAAAACAAAAGGAGCAGCCGTTTGACTGCTCCCTTTGCGTGTCGAAAAGTGCTCACCTACCTATTTTAGGCAGGGGACGGCTGTTCCCCGGCATAGCCTGGGGCGCGTCCGGCTTCCGGCTTCAGGACATGCTGCACATCGCCGCCGGGACCGTCATCCGGCGTCCGCATGGGAGGCAGTTCCTTGCCTTCAATCAGGCGGCGTATCTCCTCGGCGTCCAGGGTCTCGCGCTCCAACAGAGCATGCGCCATGCGGTGCATCAGCGGCTGATTATTTTCCAGCAGCGAGTGCGCCGACTGATAACCGTTGTCCACCAGCATGCGCACCTCGGCGTCAATCTGCCGCGCCGTCTCCTCGCTGAAATCGCGATGTTGAGAAATTTCGCGGCCAAGGAAAATCTGCTCTTCCTTTTTGCCGAAGGTCAGCGGCCCCAGGCGGCTCATGCCATACTCGCAGACCATCTTGCGGGAAAGCTCCGTGGCCCGCTCAATGTCATTGCCAGCGCCAGTCGTCAACTGGTTCAGGAAAATCTCTTCCGCGCAGCGCCCGCCCATCAGAATGGCCAATTGCGTTTCAAGATAATCTTTGCTGACCGTGTGCTGGTCGTCTTCCGGCAATTGCATGGTCAAGCCCAGCGCCATGCCGCGCGGAATGATCGTGACCTTGTGCAGCGGATCGGCGTGGTCGCGCAACGCCGCCACAACTGCGTGGCCGGCTTCGTGGTACGCCGTGGTCTTCTTCTCCTCATCGGTCAGCAGCATCGATTTGCGCTCGGCGCCCATCAGCACCTTGTCTTTGGCGGACTCGAAGTCATACATCGTGACCACTTTGCGGTTGGCCCGCGCGGCGTTGATGGCGGCCTCATTCACCATGTTCGCAAGGTCGGCGCCAGTGAATCCCGGCGTGCCTCGCGCCAATACGCGCAGTTGAACGTCCTCAGCCAGCGGAACTTTCTTGGCGTGTACACGCAATACTTCTTCGCGGCCACGCACATCTGGACGGCCTACAATCACGCGGCGATCAAAGCGACCGGGGCGCAGCAATGCGGGATCGAGCACGTCGGGCCGATTAGTGGAAGCGATCAGGATCACGCCATCGTTCGACTCAAATCCGTCCATTTCCACCAGCAACTGGTTCAGCGTCTGCTCGCGTTCATCGTGACCACCGCCCAGACCGGCCCCACGATGGCGGCCCACTGCGTCAATCTCATCGATGAAAATAATGCAGGGAGCATTCTTCTTTCCCTGTTCAAACAAATCGCGTACACGGCTTGCGCCGACGCCGACAAACATTTCCACAAAGTCCGAACCGGAGATTGAGAAGAACGGGACATTCGCTTCGCCCGCAACCGCGCGCGCCAGCAACGTCTTGCCTGTGCCTGGAGGCCCAACCAGCAGAACGCCCTTGGGAATTCGTCCGCCAAGCTTCTGGAACTTCTGCGCTTCCCGCAAAAATTCGATGATCTCCTTCAACTCTTCTTTTGCTTCCTCCACCCCGGCCACGTCCTTGAACGTGACTTTCTTCTGCTGCATGGAGAGGAGTCGGGCCTTGCTCTTGCCAAACGACATGGCCTTGTTGCCGCCAGTCTGCATCTGCCGCAACATAAAAAACCACAGCGCACCCAGCAGAAGAATCGGTGAGAGCTGGAGCAGAACATTGAACCAGGCGCTGCCCTGCGAATCCTTAATGGTTACGCTGACCTGGTGGTCTTCCAGCACCTTATACATGTCGGGGTAGTTCGTCGGGACCGTAGTGTGAAAAGCTTCCTTGCCGGTGCGATAGTGGCCATGCACATCACTGCTGACGACCGTGACATCGGAGATCTGACCCTGCTGGGCATCGGACAGGAACTTAGAGAATGGGATCTCCTGGTCCTTGCCAATCCCTGCACCGCTCTGCACAACATGCCATAAAACGATCAGACAAGTGGCAATCAGCACCCAGAAAACAATTGTTTTTACCGTAGAATTCACGAACTACCTCTCGTTTCGTACCCTAATCCAGACTCTTGAACGTCTGACGTACCAACCAAATACTTCGTATCTTTCGTCGAACCGGCAGGAAAAAAAGACCCACGCATGCCGATTCATTTCCCTCTGAATGGTCTACCTAATTAGACGCCGCAATGGTCAGCAAGTCGCATAGAATTCGGCGGCTCGATTCGGGTGCAACCCATCTTCTTATTGCTCGTCGATTTGACCCCATCCAGACACACTCTCCCTAAGGAAGGAGTCATCCTATGATTTTACTCCTGAGGAACACTGAGGCGCGAAATTATCGCTGTAAATCAATGATTTTTGGGCCGATAGCGGTTTCGCCGATCCTGGGAGTACATTGCAGTCCAGTGGCCAGCCCATTTTCCTCAGTTCCTTCCGCAACCTCCACTCCACGCATCCATACGATTCTGCCCTGCCACACCACGACCGGCCAATCCGTGCGTTGCCCGCCCCGAATCCCCATGCGCTCCAGCACCTCTTTCACCTTTTTCGGCCCTCGCGAGTAGCGGAGCGTCACTTGGTCTCCGGGCTGCCACACTCGAACCAAAGCGGCTGGAAGTGGCCCGATGCTGTCCGCAATCTCCGCCGTGAATCGCGCGTGGAAGGCCGCGGCCTCGACCGTCCCAGGAACCGGCAGGTCGTAACTGCAAGTAACCTGGGACACTGCGTTTTTCGCTGTCCCGTCCTGCCGCATCGGCTCTAGCCGCAATTCGCGTGCGGAACGTTCCGCGCGCAGGCCGCCGGACAGCTCCAGCCGCTTCTGCGCACGCGGATTCGTCGCCATCTCCAGCAGCCGCTCTGTGGCGTCGAAGTCCAGTGTGACGCCGCATTGTTCCGCAGCCGCGCGCAAAACTCTGTTGCGAAGACCAGCGTCCAATGCCTGGAGCCGCGCAAGTTCCATCGCCACTCCCGCCGCGCCAGCCCGCGTAGTCACGCTCCTGCCACCACCCCGCACCGGCTTACCTGGCAACAAGATTTGCGGTAGCACCCGCGCCAGCTCCGCCTGCCAGTGCTGCTCCTCAGCCCGCGCGTTGGCCGCAATGTGCGCCATCATGCGTTCGATCTGCGGGTTGTATTCCCGCAGCATGGGCAATAACTCGTGACGAACCCGGTTCCGGGTATGCATCCGCGACTGGTTCGTCTCGTCTTCGCACCAGCTCTGGCCCAGCGCACGCAGATATGCTTCCACATCGGCACGCCGCACACCCAACAGCGGACGCACCACAGTTTTTGCGCGCCCGAGAGGCAGCACGGGATGAATGCCGCTCAGTCCTTCCGTCCACGCACCGCGCAGCAATTTCATCAGGACCGTTTCCGCCTGGTCGTCCAACGTGTGCGCAGTGGCAATCTTGTCATTCTTCCCTGCCGCCAGAACCTCGCGAAATGCCTGATAACGCAAATTTCGCGCGGCCTCTTCGATTGACTCCTTATAGTCGGCGGTGCGCTTTCGTGTGTCCACGACAACAACCTCGCACGGCACACTGAACTTCTCCGCCAGCGCGGCCACAAACGCAGCGTCGCGCGTGGAGGCCTCCCCGCGCAACCCGTGTTCGACATGCAGCACGCTCAATACGATGCCCAGCGCCTCGCGACGTGCCAGCAAAGCTCGCAAGAGAGCCGTCGAGTCTGCACCGCCAGAAACCGCCACGCAGACCCGCTCGCCAGGTGCAAACAAGCTCGCATCGAGTGGCAAATCGGCAACTGGGTTTAGCCTGGACTTTGGCATTCGCATCGTTCTCGCAACGGTCTTTCCTGTATGGTAGCGTTTCATCGACCGGAAAGCGCGCTATCGGTTGGAAGACGCGCCGTGCTGCTCGTATACTGGCGGCATGGTTCACAGTATGGTTCAGAGCATGGTTCAGACCCGACTGGCAACACCGGAGGACGCCTCCGTCATCGCCCGCCACCGTCACCGCATGTTCGTCGATGCGGGCCGCGCCGACAACAGCGCGCTGCGCCGCGTCACCGAGGCATTTCAGTCCTGGGTCGTGCCCATGATGCGCGAAGGCAAGTACATGGGCTGGTTCGCCATGAATGAGGGCAAAGTCATCGCTGGCGCTGGGCTGATGATTTTGGACTGGCCACCGCACCCGCTCGACCCGGAACCGCATCGCGGCTATCTGTTGAACGTCTACGTCGAACCGGAATTCCGCCGCAAGCGCATCGCCAGCAACCTCATTGAGCTGGCCCTCGCAGAAGCGCGCCGCCGCAAAATCCGTGTCGTCTCCCTGCATGCTACGGAAGAAAGCCGCCGCATGTACGAGAGCAGCGGCTTCCGCAGGACCAACGAAATGTTCTACGTCGAACCGGTGGAAGGATGAGCCTTCGCGCACCTTATCTGCATCTGCCATGCGGAGAAAACTATCTGGGTGTTTCGTGCCCTTTGGAATGAATGCGAACGCCTATGCTGGCAATGCGAGGAGAGCCAAGGGTCAAAATTGGCGTGCGACCCGCATCGATGGAGCGATTCAGCATATTGCTCATGGCCCCATACAGTTCAAAGCGAGACTTGAAGGTATGCGCAATATATCCATCTAATTGGAAGTATCCGTTCAATAGAAAAGCATTCCTATCGTCGTCATACTGGCGGCCGTTCAAAGTGCCTTGCAATTCGGCGACACCGATCCGGCGATTGGTGGTGCGCACATGCATCGTGGCCATATTGTGCGCTACCTGCGGAATCCACTTTCCGACCAGATAGGGTTCCTGTGCGAATTGCGTGACGGTGGCGTTGGCATATTGATAGCCTCCAGTCACAGAGAGCCATGGCCACGGCCCCGACTCATAGTCGATCGACACTCCCCGGCTTCGGATTTGGCCCAGGTTTTCGCGCTGATTCAGCACCTCCGAAGGAGTCACGCTTAAGGTCAACGCAGTGATGGGGCGGTTCACTTCCGTCCAGAAATAACTGGCGCGAACCACGGTATTGCGCGATGGAATTGCCAGTTCTGTACCGGTTTCCCATCCTGTGGCGCGCTCCGACTGTAGCTGCGGATTGGCCAGCGTAATTTCTTCACCGACTTGTCCCCGGCGATACAGCTCGTTCAGCGTAGCCGCGCGAAACGCACGATAGGCGGAAGCTGTCAGCCCCACATATCGGTTGATCCTGCGCACCGCCCCAAGCTTGGGATTCAGCAGCGTTTCATTCCGGTTCGCAATGGGAACATTAAGGACCGGCCCTGTTCCTGTCTGAACGATCTGGCGTGCATCGAGGTTCAAAAAATCGTCGAAACGAACGGAGATGCTCACTGTCCATTTTCCCCGTTGCAAAAGCCCTTCGACGTACTCCCCAATACCGCGCTGGCGTGCGCTAGTGTCGGAAACCCCATTTGGCTTGTTACCCGATATCGGCGTTTCATCATCCGTTGCGCGTATATCGTTGACATCGCTTCCGGCAATCAGCGTGATCCACGGGCGTAAATTTTTTGTCCACTGTATGGACCCTCCAATTTGCTGGGTAGACACTTGCTGGAGGCGGGTCAGGAATTCGCTGGATTGGCTGGCGGTCACAGCCGAAAAGCTTTGCCTGTAGTGTTCCTGGCCGCCAAACAGCCGGACGGCAAAGACGCCCGCGCTCTCGGATGTCCAATCCAGCCCGCCGGCATATCGCCAAAGCCGCGTGCCGTTGGTCTGCAACGGTGTTCCGTTCCCGCGAGCTTCGTTCAGCAGATTGCCGCGCAGATAAGCGGCCCCTCGCTCATGAATGGTGCGCCGGATGTCTACCTCGGCATTTTCATAATGGACGTTGGCTGCTGTGTCTACCGGGCCGCGAACGTCTGGAGCGACTTCAATATAGCCATCGGTCCGCAAAAAATCTCCTGCTGCAAGACCGCTCCATGGCCCTGCGGCCGTCGTTCCCAGTACGGAAACATGCGGAGTATTTTCCTCGGCGTAACCGGCATCAATCGCGTAGGCAGTCTGTCGCGGCTCGCGCTCCCTCATATCGATGACCCCGCCAATCGCGCTGCTGCCGTAGAGGTCGGACACTCCTCCACGCACGATCTCTATGTCTTCAATTGCCAGCGATGGGACCTGGTCCCAGTAAATCCATCCTCCGAAGGGGTCGTTGATAGGAATTCCATTTGTAAGCACCAGCGTGCGGCTGGCTGCGGTGGAACCCAGACCTCGCAGCGATACGCCTTGCGATGTAGGATTGGCCACCAATGTACTGGAACGGCGAAAATAGGCGACCCCAGTGACTTGCCGCAATCGGTCGCCAACCGAGATGGTTGCGCTTCGTTGCAATGCCCGCTGAGAGAGAACACGCACCGTATTGGCCGAGTCATTCAGGGCCAGCGCCGTCCTGCTGGCTGTGACTACGACACGCTGGATATTGGTCGCCGGCGCCAGCTTCAACTGCAAACGTTGGTTCGGCAGCATGTGTTGTAGTAACGGCGCGAATCCAGGGACACGAATACTTAAGGTGGATGGGCCTTCATAGCGTGTTGCGACATCGAAGTCGCCCTTCGCATCGGTCACAGCCTGCAAACTGTGATTTCCAACGGCAAGCTGGATGGTTGCGCCCGCCACCGGCTGGCGCGTCGGTCCAACCACATGACCGGAATAATGCATAGGAAGTTGCTGCGCAACGGAAGGAAGGCACAGGCATGCGAGAAAAAATGTCAAAAGCCATCGGTTCCGTTGCACAAACACCTTTCGATATATTCAACTATTTTCCGGTATAGCTCACTCGCCAAATTGAATTCGACCCATCGTTCGTCACCATCAAAGATCCATCTTTGGCGACCGCAACACCGACAGGGCGTCCCCAGACATTGCCGTCTGGGAGGACAAATCCAGTGAGAAAGTCCTCATATACGCCAGATGCATGACCGTTTTGCAGTGGAACCCGGACGACTTCATATCCGGCGCGCTGGTTTTTGTTCCAGGAACCGTGCTCAGCGGCAAAAATATCTCCATGATATTTTTCCGGAAACTGGCTGCCCTCATAAAAAGTCATTTCCAGCGATGCGGAGTGCGGCTGTATCAGAACGTCTGGAGTGAACACCCTGTTTTTCAGCTCGGGATGCTTGCCTTGCAGGCTGGGGTCCCAACGACCGCCCATGTAAAACCAAGGCCATCCATAAAATCCGCCCGGCTGAATATGTGTGATGTAATCCGGGACCAAGTTGTTACCGAGCGTGTCGCGCTCATTCACCGATGCCCATAATTGTCCCGTGACCGGGTTCACCGCCAGACCAACAGGGTTGCGAATGCCGTAAGCATAGATTTTGGAATCTTTTCCCTCGGGCGTGTATTGCAGAATGTCCGCGCGATGCAATTCCACTGGATTGTTGTCGGCGTCATCGTGGTTGGAATGCGAACCAACAGAAACGAACATTTTGGTGCCGTCGGGAGAAAATGCAATGTCGCGCGTCCAGTGACCGCCTCCCCGCAGATGGCCACCAGGAATGTCCGAGACGATGGTTTGTGCCGGTCCGGTCGCTTTCAAGTCACCGTTATGATACGGAAACCGCACTACGGAATCCGTGTTTCCCACATATATCCATTGGGGATTTGGCCCCAGAGGATAAAAGGCGATACCAAAGGGCAAATTCAGGCCGCTGGCAAAAACCTCCGTTTGTTCCGGCTTGCCATTTTTCGTTATGCCACGATAGACGCGAATGTCCTCACCGTAACTTTCCACTACAAACAGATCGCCATTCGGCGCAGGGCGGATCAGGCGTGGATTATGCAGGCCTGTCGCATACATCTGGACCTTGAATCCGGGAAGAGATTTGAGCCATGCGCTCTTCGGGCGGGGAACGATATTGGGGCCGTTGTCGACAGACTTGGTCGCAAACGGCCGTGGCAGGTCTTTCAGTGTGATCTTTCGCGAAACCCCCGGCTGCTCCTCCTTCCAGTTCGTGAAGGCAGCCTGACCGGTCTGTACCTTAGAAGAAGGAGCAGGGCCGTTCTGCAAGCCAAACGACAATGGAACAAACGCAGCCACGGACATTGCGGTCAGCCATATACGAGAAAGTTTCATCCAGAAGTTCCTCCGCGGAAATTGTGGCGCAAGAGCGGCGACATGCAATACTCCCTCTGTGAAATGAGCGCCCTCCAGGACCTGCGAAACACGGAATGCTTGCCGGACTTTTTACCTTGTATAAGAATGTACCGTACAGTACATTTACATGCAACACGTCATGTGACCGTAAGCTCGATACTGTTTGCAAACTCTTCTTGCGGAGAGGAATAAAAATGAAACAGAAACAGGCGCGATCGACGAAACGCCGGGCGGCATTGGAAAAGGCCGCTGCCGAGCTGTTTCTAAAGCGCGGCTACGACGGCGTGGCCGTGGATGAAATCGTGAAGCGGGCCGGCGGGTCCAAGAGCGCTGTATACAGCACCTTTGGCGGCAAGTGCGGTCTGTTCATAACGACCATTGAAAATCTCTGTAAAGAATTCAATGCGCCCCTGCGTGGAATCGACTACGCAGGGCTGAATCTGGAGCAAAGCCTGAAAAAACTCGGCAGGGCGCTTGCAGGACTCCTGACCGCGCAACACTCCATTGCATTGCATCGGTTGGTCATAGCTGAGGCGCCTTGGTGTCCTGAAGTTGGCCATGCTTGGTATATGCACGGCTCTCAAGCTACTTTGAAACTTATCGCAGAGGTCCTCTTGTCGCACTCGAAGAAAGCACGGCAAAATGCGGCCGTTGCGGAACGCGCTGCCGCGCATTTTCATGACGCATTGTCTTCCAACATCCTGTATCGGCTACTTGCAGGAGTGGACACGCAGGTAGACCCTAGGGTTTTGGATCGACAGGTCCGCGAAACAGTCCGGCTTTTTCTTTTGGGCTATGAAAAATACGATGCCGCGCCATAAGAATGCAGAACAAAATCTCTCAAGTATCTGACGTAGGCAAAAAATTCTCCCATCGTCAAGAGCATGAATAGTATGGATTGAATGTCGTATTCGGCATCAGGAGAAAATTTCCATGGGCCAGAAAGAAATGGACCAAAAAGAAAATGACCGCGCGTTTCACCGCTTCGATTTATTTGAAATCACAAAATCGTTTCCTGAAACGTCGGAAACGCTTCTGGTGGACAAATACCTGACCAATGAACCAGCGGCCAGTGCGCGTGTTTTTCGCATTTACAGGGAAACGCCTCCGCACTACCACGTCCATTGCGATGAGCATCTCTATGTGCTGTCCGGCAGAGGCACTTTTTGGATGGGCAATCCCACGAACGGCGGAGAATTTTCTCCCGGTCACTTGCTGTTCTTCAAGCGTGGCACCGTACATGCTTTGCCTGCCATTCTGGAAGGTCCCGTGCTATTTCTGTCCGTGGATACGCCCCGGCGAGACCCCAGAGACATCATTTTTGTAAACCCGGAAGATGGGACGCCGGAAAGCTTCATCCAACAACAAAAGATATAAACCTTTCGTATCCATATTTCCTCTGTCCCGCCTGTACGATCCTTCCCACCCTCCGGTATACTTCACGGTTCATGCAGGTTTTTGTCATTATTCCGGCGGCGGGGCTCGGCACGCGCATGGCAGCAGGCGGCGCTGCCGGGCACGCGCCCAAACAATTTCTCGCGCTCGGCGGCCAGCCGATTCTGGTGCTCTCGTTGCGCGCCTTCCTCAAAGTCCCCGGCGTCCATCGCATCTATGTCGCCGTCCGCAAAAATGAAATCCAGCGCGTCGAGTTGCAATTGCGCGAGCACAACCTGCTCGAAAAAGTTTCCGTAGTCGAAGGCGGCGATACGCGGCAGGACTCCGTCCGCAACGCCCTGAAAATGCTGCCCGCGGCCGACGACGACATCGTGCTGGTGCATGACGCCGTCCGTCCGCTGATCGACCCAGCCACCATCGAACGCACCATCGAAGCCGTCGCGCGGCATCGCGCGGCCATCGTCGGCGTGCCTGCGGTGGACACCATTAAGCAGGTGGAACGTACTGCCGACGGCGCCATCATTACCTCGACAATTCCGCGCGAACGCATCGTGCTGGCCCAGACGCCGCAGGGCTTTCGCTACGATATTTTGCGCCGCGCCGTCGAAGCAGCCGACGCCGATGGCTTCGCCGGCACCGATGAAGCCTCGCTCGTGGAGCGTCTTGGCATTGAGGTCGCGGTCGTCCTCGGGTCGGCCAGAAACTTCAAAATTACGCAGCCCGGCGACCTGGCCTTGGCTGAGTTCTACCTGCGCCAAAACTGAATCCGGCAGCGTCCGATGAAAAAACGTGTATCCTGCGTGATTAAGCCTTTATAAAATCCGCAGGCTGTGCAAAGCCGCGCACATCATGAGAACACAATGAGAATTGGCTACGGCTGGGACTCCCACGCCTTCAAACCGGGCGTTCCACTGAAAATCGGTGGCATCGCCTTCGACCACCCCACAGGCCTTGCTGGGCACTCCGACGGCGACGTCCTGCTCCACGCCATCACCGACGCGCTGCTCGGCGCGGTGGCTGTGGGCGACATTGGCAGCTTTTTTCCACCCGGCGATCCGCGCTGGAAAGATGCCGACTCCGCTGTCTTTTTGCAAACGGCGCTAGAAGAAATTCAGCACGCCGGCTATCGCATCGCCAATCTCGACACCACGCTGGTGCTGGCCGCGCCAAAGATCGGCCCCTTCGCGGAAAAACTGCGCGAGCGCGTCGCTGAACTGCTTCAGATCGACCCCGGCTGCGTCGGCATCAAAGCGAAAACTCCCGAGGGCCTCAATCAGGATGGCGTCGCCGTCGCGCACGCCGTAGTGCTGCTGGAAAAACTCGACGATGGCGACGGTCTGGAACGTATGGCCGCCATCGCCGAACCGCAACAGCAGATGGACGACGTTGTTCGCAAACTGGTCGGTCGCGCTTCCCCGAAACCAACCCGCAAACCTGCCTTCAACACGGACGACATTACCTAGGGGGTGTCATCAAATTGGTTATATGCCCGAGTTCAAATTAATTTTAGCTTGAGGGAATGACTGTAAGGCGTTACGGGTTGCGGGACGATCAGTGGGAGCGGATCAAGGAGCTATTGCCCGGTCAGGCTGGTTGTGTGGGTCGTCCTGCGAAGGACAACCGTTTATTTGTAGAAGCGGTGCTTTACCGCTATCGAGCTGGGGTTCCATGGCGCGACCTGCCGGAGCGGTTCGGCGACTTCCGGGTGGTGCATACGCGATTCAGTCGCTGGACCATTCGCGGAATCTGGAAGACTGTCTTGGAGCATCTGGCAAGGGACGCCGACAACGAATACGCCATGATCGATTCGACCATCGTGTGCGTCCATCAGCATCGTGCTGGGGCGCGCAAAAAGGGGGCGAATCGCAAGCCATCGGACGCAGCAAGGGTGATGCGGCCAGATCAATGGGGAATTTCTGAACAATCGGGATACACACCCTGCCATTCTTCTCGAAGTATGCGTTGATGACATGTTTAAAATTTGTTTGGCTCGGTCTCTTGGGATTATCGCAGCCGGAGAGCAAAACAATTCCGACGATGCAGAACACGATCCATTTTCGCATCAGAGTCATCCTCCATAAGAAAAGTGCCTTTCATTGAGAAGACTGGCGTCGATTTACAGAATCGATCCCGTCTCGAAACATTTGAAAGCTTCCTTCTGGACGCAATCGAAGTCAACCCACCATCGGATGCCCTTGATTCCATCGAAATACGCCCAGTATCGTTTCCAGCTAAACTGACGAGGCGCGAGAGTTGAGGTAAATGATCCTCACCACCCGCGCTTGAATTCATCCAACGTCTAAGACCCTGTCCAGAAACTAAGGAGATCGTCGCAGGAGCAGGTGCGCGAATGAGATATGGATCATGGTTTCAGCG
>DAHUZH010000075.1 GCA_027306695.1 Acidobacteriaceae bacterium | reverse complement strand
ACTCCGGCACCGAGGAGCAAATCATATATTTCACGCCAAGTTCTTTCGCGTAATCGAACTTGCGGTCGAAGTCGCCCCACCCAAAATGTCCACTCGGCACGCTCAGGCCGGAATTCAGGATCGCTGCACGCAAACTTTGCGCAGTCATTTTGTATTGCGCGGCATACGTCTCCACCGTGGTGTACCCAATCTTGCGTATCGCCTGTAACGTGCCGGGTAAGTCGGCCTGCACCTGCTTGCGCACAGTGTAAAGCTGCACTCCCACGGGCGGCGCGGGGCGCGATGCGAACGCCGATGGATTCAGGGCAACCGTAGTCAGCCCAGCAACGGCCCCGGCCAGAAATTCTCTTCTGCTGTGCATGGAAATTCTCCTAATTTGTTGGAGGGCATTTGAATTAGCCCACAGAATCAACAAGGCGCATCGTATAATCTATTGCTATCGATTGTCAACGCAGCAGGGCGGCTCATTCAGGATTGGTCCAAGCCAGCCCGTCCGCACCTCGGCCAGCGTCGATCGTCTTTTGCATCTTCCAGGTAGAAAGGTTGAGGACCGCAACATTGTTTGTAGACATGCACGATACATACGCAACCGAAGGATTGCCGGGCTGCACCAATATTTCCTGCGGTGCGCCGCATACATTGATGATGTGCGCGACTTTCAATTTTTCTAAATCGACCACGGCCACTTGGTTGGCCTTGGGCATAGCGACCACAAGCCAGCGGCCATCCGGGGTAGCGGCCGTTCCATAGCCCAGGGACGGCAGAGGGACCCAGGCTTTGATTTTGTTGGTCGAGGTCTCGATGACTGCCAGTTGTGGTTTGGTCTGGTCGGAGGTAAACACCATGGAGTCGTCCGGTGAGATTGAAATCCGTTGTGTAGTATGCGAAATCGGAATGATTGCGAGGGTCTCGCGATGCACCATGTCCAACACGGAAACAGTGCCCGGGCCGACATTGGCGGTATATCCGCGCTGGCCATTGTGGGAGAGGACAAACATGTGCGATTCCGCCTGACCGGTAGGTATCGACCCCACAATTTTGAGCGTATGTGGATTGACAATGCTGACGCTGTGGTCCAGCTCCGTGGTGACATACAGCACGTCCCGTTTTGCGTCGAATACCGGGCAGTGCGGCCGAACGCCGTGGTCGAAATTGACGTTGCCGATCACTTTGCGCGATGCAATATCGATCACTTCGATATTGCGGCCATCGGTTCCAGGCTTGCCAACGCCGGAATTTCCATAAATCGGCACATAGGCGGTGCGGCCATTGGGAGAAACTGCAACTTCGTGCCCATGGCCTGCGGTGTCGCCAGTCGGAACAGTGCCATCCAGCTGGCCCGTTACTGGATCGAGAAGGACGACCGTATGATCGCGTTGATTGACAACGAGCAAGAGAGGGTGGGCCGTCTTTCTTTGAATCGTCTGCGCAAGGGAGGGAACAGCAAATGTACCGCAGATTAAAAAAAATAACAGACCGGACAATAGCCAGTTTCGACGCGCTAGGTTTCGCATATCACGGGAGTATATAAGAGTGGTTTTAGATTTCTCTTCAAAAAAAAGATTTTCAAAAAGGAAAATGCGAAAGAATGCACACGCTGCGAACAGCTTTTATAGGTAAAGGACCGGCATGACAGTCATTCTCGGACTCGACCAGGGAACCAGCAGTTCGCGCGCGATACTGGTGCGGTCAGACGGAACGTTGTCCCACACCGCACAACGCGAACTGCCACAAATTTATCCGCAGCCGGGATGGGTGGAGCAGGACCCAGAGGCCATCTGGTCTTCGCAGGCCGCGGCCGTGCGGGCAGTCCTGAGCGAGGCCGGTCTCGGCCCATCCAAAATTCACTGCATCGGGATCACCAACCAGCGCGAAACGACGATCGTCTGGGAGCGCGAGACAGGGCGTCCAATTGCGAACGCCATCGTCTGGCAGGACCGTCGCACGGCAGAGATTTGCCACGAACTTGCAGAGAGCAGGCACAACGGCATCGATGTCGAAGCCACAATTCGTGAGAAGACAGGCCTGTTGCTCGACGCATACTTCTCCGCCAGTAAAATTCGTTGGATTCTCGACCATATCCAGGGCGCGCGCGCGCAGGCGCAGGCTGGGAAACTTGCCTTTGGCACGGTCGATAGCTGGCTGGTCTGGAAGCTGACCGGCGGCCGCAGGCACATCATGGATGCGACGAACGCCTCTCGCACTCTGCTGTTCAACATCCATACCCAGAAATGGGATGACGATCTACTGGAGATTTTCGGCGTGCCGCGTTCGATGCTGCCGGAAGTCGTGGACTCAAGCGGCGACCTGGCGGTTGCCAGCGAGCTGGTTCCACAAGGAAAAATCGCAGGGATCGCGGGGGACCAGCAGGCTGCGCTCTTCGGCCAGATGTGCATACGGCCCGGCATGGCCAAGAACACCTACGGGACCGGCTGTTTTTTGATGCTGCAAACCGGGACGAAACCTGTGTCCTCCAGTCACCGGCTGCTCACCACGATTGCGTGGCGCATGGCGGGCGAAACGCACTACGCGCTGGAAGGAAGTATTTTCGTCGCTGGCGCCGCCATCCAATGGCTGCGGGATGGTCTCGGCATTCTGAACAGCGCGGCGGAAGTGGAAACCCTGGCGGCCTCGGTTCAAGATAGCGGCGGCGTTGTTTTCGTTCCCGCACTCACCGGCTTGGGCGCTCCGCATTGGGACCCGCATGCGCGCGGAGCGATGTTTGGGTTGACGCGAGGCACGACACGCGCGCACATTGCGCGGGCGGCGCTCGAAGGCATCGCGCTGGAAGTGACCGACATTCTGCGGGCCATGGAATCCGATGCTAAGGAGTCCGATGCAAATATAAGTATCCGTGAACTCCGCGTGGATGGGGGAGCTTCCGTAAATAATTTGCTGATGCAGATGCAGGCCGACCTGCTGGACATTCCTATTGTGCGTTCGCAAACCGCGGAGACAACGGCGCTGGGGGCCTGCTATTTTGCCGGACTCGCCTCCGGCGTGTGGACAGACATGAAAGAAGTGGAGCATCAGTGGCGCGAATCCACACGATTTGAACCGGCGTTGAACTCCGGCGAACGAGACCGCAAGCTGGCTGCATGGCGACAGGCAATCCAGCGCGCTCAGAACTGGGACACAACCGCAGTGTAATCTCTGTTGATCGCAAACCAAAAAAATCGGAATGAGAAATAGAAAAGTATGAATCGCGAGCAAGTGCTGCAACAAATCGGAGCCGGTAAATCCTGGGATGTGCTGGTAATTGGCGGAGGCGCGACCGGTCTCGGCACGGCGCTGGATGCGGCGACGCGAGGCTACAGCACCTTGCTGCTGGAGCAGGAAGACTTCGCCAAAGGGACCTCCAGCCGCAGCACGAAGCTGGCGCATGGCGGTGTGCGCTATTTGCAGCAAGGCAACATTGCGTTGGTGCTGGAGGCGCTGCAAGAGCGCGGGCGCATGTTGCAGAATGCACCGCATCTGGTCCACCGCCAGTCCTTCATCATTCCCGCGGAGCAGATGTGGCAGGTCCCTTTTTACGGGATCGGACTCAAAGTGTATGACGCATTATCGGGCCGGTCGAGCTTTGGCAGTTCTCGCATACTTTCAGCGCGCGACACGATGAATGCGCTGCCTGGGCTTGCGGTGAAATGTCTCAGCGGCGGCGTTCAGTACTACGACGGCCAATTCGATGACGCACGCCTGGCCCTGGCCCTCGCGCTCACTCTGGAGGAGCACGGCGGGTTCGCTTTGAATCAGGCGCGCGTGGACAAACTTCTGGAACGAAATGGCAGAGTTGTTGGCGTTGTCGTAGAAGATCGCGAGACCGGCAACCGCTTTGAAGTCGAAGCGAAGATTGTGATCAACGCCACCGGGGTTTTTTCCGATGTTCTCCGATCGCTCGACGAGCCGAATGCGGCCCCATTGTTGGCGGTCAGCCAGGGTTCCCACTTCGTTCTGCCAAAAGAATTTCTCTCCGGCGCCAACGCGCTTATGGTTCCGCGAACCGTGGATGGCCGCGTGCTCTTTGCGATTCCCTGGCATGGAGCGGTCGTCGTGGGCACGACCGACGAGCCGGTCGCAGGGCCATCACTCGAACCGCGAGCGCTTGCCCAGGAACGCAACTTTCTTATGGAGCAAATTGCCCGCTATTTTGGCCGCAGACCGAAAGCTTCGGAAATTCTGAGCATGTGGTCCGGGTTGCGTCCTCTGATTCGCAAACGGGGTGCCGCCTCGACGGCATCGCTTTCCCGCGAGCATTCAGTCTTTGTTTCTCCAACCCGGCTGGTGACAGTGTTGGGAGGGAAGTGGACCACGTACCGCCGCATGGGGGAAGACACTGTCAACGTGGCCGCGCAAGCCGGTGGACTTCCACCCCGGCCCAGCAGGACGGCCAGCCTTCGTCTGCATGGATGGGTGGCATCTGCGGTAATCGACACAGCTCAGGATATTGCTCTCTCTGTATACGGCAGCGACCGGCCCTTTATCGAGAAGCTGGCTCTGGAGCGGCCCGAATTACGCGAACTGCTGCATGCCCGGCTGCCGTATCGAGGTAGCGAAGTGGTCTGGGCGGTACGTAACGAAATGGCACACACGGTAGAGGACATCCTGGCCCGGCGTACGCGCGCGCTGTTTCTGGATGCTCGCGCGGCCAGCGAAGCTGCGCCTCGTGTTGCCGTACTGATGGCGGCGGAGCTGGGCAGAAATGCTGAATGGGTTGAGAAGCAAGTGAAAGCTCTTGCGAAACTCGCAGAGGGCTATATTTACCACGGGGAAGCAGACTGACGCTGCCATTGGCATGTCAGCCATTGACAGTCTTCGCAGCGAGACTTCGTTGCTCCTGAAAAATTCTGATCTATCCGGACCCACGACTCCAAAAGGAGACGTGGGTTTTGTGTTTTGGCGAAGATGCGACGGGGAAAGTCTTCAAAAATAAGGATATTTATTAATCTATAGCTATCTATAACTATCGATTGACAATGATTTTCTTGCATGCTTATAATCCACGACCGAGGCACTTGTAGCAAGGAATGGCTTGGAAATGACAACGAAGCTGAAGGATCGATTGCCGACAAGACGACAAGTTTTGCAAGCGCTCGCAGCATTATCGGCGAGCGACGTATTGCCATCTCTGGGCATATTTCCGGCGTTCGCGCAGAAGGCAGGCAAACATCCGGGTATCCAGTTTGGCGCGCAGACGAATGCCTGGGCCATCGATCCCAAGCGCTTCAATACCTTTCTGGCCGTCCTGGGCCAGATACGCCAGATTGGCTACACAGGCTTTGAGACAGGTTTTATCAATGTCATGAACCAATTTCAGTCCCCGCAGCAAGCGCGCCAGCAGATTGAAGAAACAGGTCTGTCGTTTTTCGGCATGCATGTATTTCTGCCATCCGAGCGATATGGTCCCTCCACAAGAATTCCGCCACCGGCTCTCTACAGAAAAATTGCTCCCGGCGCTGTCTCTCTGGGAGCACGGCACCTCATCTTCAGCGGCGCTCCAGTGCAAAATGCGGAAGAGCTGAAACAGAAAATCGCAGGGTTGAACGTTGCTGGCAGATATTCAAAAAGCATTGGATTGCCCCTGGCCTATCACAACGAAAAGGCACAGGAGTTTCAGTCGCATGCATTCGGATCCAGGTTTGGCGAGATGGAAGCACTCTATGACCAGACCGACCCTGAATTCGTGTCGTTCCTGCTCGACTGCGGGCATGCCTACCAGGGTGGGGCGGACGTTCCAGCCTTCCTCCGCAAATACCATCAGCGCATCGTAGGCTTGCATCTGCGCGATTACAAAAATGGAACGCAGGTTCCGCTTGGCCAAGGCACATTCCCGCTGACGGAAGTTGCAGCTACATTGAAGCAATTGCACTGGAAGGGTTGGGTCTTGAACGAAGAGGAGCGCCTGGACGGCTCCAAGTATGGCGCGAAGGTCATGGGTCCAGCATTCCAGGTGATGCAAGGAGCATTTTCAGCATGAATCGTCGTAATTTTATCTATACAGGAACAGCAACCGCAGCAGCGCTCACTGCGCGTTCTTACGGGCGCGTCCTCGGCGCCAACGACCGCGTAGGACTTGGTGTGATCGGCCTAGGCAGGCGCGGAACGATCGTCAGCGGCGGATTTCTTGCCGACCCGCGCGTGCAGATTCTCGCAGTCTGCGATATTTATGACGAGCAGACGACGCGCTTTCTTGCACGGCTGCCTCACGACGCGCCTAAGCCGCACACGTCCGTCGCCTATCAGGACCTGCTCGCTCGCAAGGACGTGGATGCCGTCCTGATATCCACACCCGATCATCTGCATGTAATGATCGCCAAAGCTGCTCTGGAGGCGGGCAAAGACGTCTATCTGGAGAAGCCGACGCTGCATCACTGGGAGGAACGTACGACGCTGCTTGACGCCGAGAAAAAATACAAACGGGTCGTGCAGTGCGGGATGCAGCAGCGAAGCGGATCGCATTATTTTCGCGCCAAGCAGGAGATTTTTGCGGAGAAGAAACTGGGCAACGTAGTGTTCGCTCGCGCTGTATGGCACAACTTCCCCTGGCAGTGCCGCCATATCGTGAACAAGCCGAAACCGAATGGACTGGATTGGGAGCTATTCGAGGGCCCAGCGCCGCATGTGCCGTATGAAACGGTTCGCTACACGGCATGGCGTTATTTCCCAGACTACGGCAATGGCCTGCTGGCCGACATTATGACGCATTGGGTCGATGTCGCGCAGTGGATGCTCGACGATGCCCAGCCCACCAACGCTGTGGCCCTCGGAGGGATATATCAACTGCACGATGGTCGGCAAAATCCAGACACCGTCAGTGCGATTGTTCAATACGATACCTGGAACCTGAATTTTGAATCGTCCGTACTTCCCATTCGGAACAACCATCCCTCTGTACTTTTTGAAGGGACCGAAGGAACACTGGACTTGGCCCGCGAGGGCTATACCTTTACGCCCAATGCCGGGGAAGCGGTCCGCGTCGATTCGAGGGAAAGCCTGGAACGGGCGCATACGAAGAATTTCTTAGACGCCGTGATTTTAGGAAGTAAAGTGAACGCCCCTGTGAAGGCGGGGATTGAGGCGTCCCTGCCAGTACAAATGGCGCTGCGTTCATACTGGTCCCATAAGATCATTGCCCGAAAGGAACTGGTATAAGTCCGCTGGCCATGACCTGTTGCATAGAAGAATTTTTGTTGGTTTGTAGTTGGAAATTTAAGTTTCAGGAGTGCTAGAAGTCAGTAGTATGTGTCCACTGATTTGAAAGGGAAAGAACATATGGTATCTATAGTGCGCAAACTCATCATCAGCGTCTCCGCTCTACTTCTGCTTTCATGCGGAACAACTCGGCTGTTCGCTCAAGCAATTGGAAGCATCCGCGGCACAGTTTCAGATGCGAGCGGCGCTGTTGTTCCGGGGGCCTCCGTTACAGCCACCAACAGTGGTACGGCGTTGAGTCGGACGGAAACTAGCAATCAGGACGGAATTTTTGTCTTTCCGGATATGCCCATTGGTTCCTATGCTCTTGAAATCAGTAAGACGGGATTTGAAACTCAAAAACGA
Source organism: Acidobacteriaceae bacterium (assembly GCA_027306695.1). Lineage (GTDB taxonomy): Bacteria > Acidobacteriota > Terriglobia > Terriglobales > Acidobacteriaceae > JAKAAZ01. The sequence goes on along the minus strand of DAHUZH010000075.1, from coordinate 10,928 downwards.
ACAGGCACAGTTTTGCTGACTGGGCAAACTCTCGATATCGAAATCTCACTTGCCATTGGGACTTCCACGCAGTCGGTCGAAGTCACCTCTGCGGCACCTCTCATTCAGACGGGCACATCCAGCATTCAGACCTCGGTGGATCAAAAGCAGATGCGCGACCTTCCCTTGAATGGCCGCAACCCGCTTCAATTGACGACTTTGACTCCAGGCACCGCGCTCACCAGTGTTGGAACCGAAGCTGGACAGCAGGACAATATTGGACTCACCGTAAATGGACTGAGGGCCACGCAGAATAACTTCCAATTGGACGGCGCTGTTTACAATGACCGCTTTTTCGATTCCGTCCCAATTCTCCCGAATCCAGATGCGCTCCAGGAGTTTACGATCCAGTCTTCAAACTACAGTGCGGCCTACGCAGGAGCGGGAGCGCTCGTACAGCTTTCTACGCGCTCCGGCACAAACAGTATCCACGGGTCTGCGTATGAATTTCTGCGGAATACAGTGCTCGACTCCAAAAACTATTTCCAGCAGACGGTTCCTCCATTCAAACTCAATCAGTTTGGCGGAACGGTAGGTGGCCCGGTTATCAAAGATCACACCTTCTTTTTCTTCGCGGCAGAAGATTTGCAGCAGCGTTCCTCGCCCAATCCAATTTCCATTCAAGTGCCCACAGCGGCAGAACTAAACGGAAACTTTTCGGCCCTGCTCGCAAAAGGAATTGCCATCTTCGATCCCGCTACCGGCGCACCCTATCCAGGCAACATTATTCCAACGCCAATCGATACTTTGTCTGGAAAATTGGCCCAGAAATACCTTGTACCCTTGGCCTCCAATCCAACAACTGGAATTTTTAATTCCAACGCAAACCAGAACATCGACAGTACGCAGTACCTGGCAAAGATCGACCAGGTCATTAACGCAAACAATCATCTCGATGGACGTTATTTCTATAACGAAGATAACTTCCAAAGGCCCTTCAATGCGCCGACAGGATTTTTTGCACTGAATTTGTTTCGCAATCAATCGGCAATCATTACTGACACGCAAATCTTTAGTCCAACTTTCACCGCCGCATTTTCAGTCAGTGCGGGCCGTTTTGCGCGCACACAGATTCCAGAAGCGCCCGGGCTTCAATCTTTGCAGGACCTGGGCCAAAACGTCCCGCTCGGCAGTCCCGGTGAGTCCATCTTTCCTGGCATACGCGCCAATATCGCCGGCTTCGTCAATATCTTTTCTGGTGGCGCTCTTACTCAGGATTCGACTTCATTTGACTACAAGGCTTCCGCAGTAAAAGTCCAGAATGCGCACACCATCAGCTTTGGCGCAGAGTTTGAACGGGACAGAATCGATATGGACGATTACTCTTTCACTCCCGGTGACAATACTTTTAGTGGTGTGCGAACTGCGGCGCCAGCAGGAGCAACGCTTCCGACGGGAACCACCAAAAGCGGTTCAGCATTGGCCGACTTCTACCTTGGACTGGATTCCCAATTCTTCCAGGACAATGGGCGTAAAGCGTACCTTCGCGAAAGCAGACCCTCGCTGTACGTGCAGGATGACTGGCAGATCAATCGCAAGCTGACGATGAATGCTGGCCTGCGATGGGACCCGTGGCTGCCGCCAATCGATTTGAATGGAACGCTGGTAGGATTCGTACCCGGAGCGCAATCGACCGTCGCGCCGGATGCGCCCACAGGTCTCCTGTTCAATGGCGATGCGGGACTTCAGCCGTCGGTGTTTCAAAAGAACTGGAAGGATTTTGCGCCGCGCATCGGTTTTGCGTGGAACATCGATGGGCAGGGCAAGACAGTTGTACGTGCTGCGTATGGAATCTTCTACGGCTTTCCTGAAGGCCTCCTCTACCAGAGAACCGATGCTTTGCAGCCCGTGGATTTATATCTGAATATTCCAGCGCCGCCAGTATGGGACAGCATTTACGCAGGGTATCCAGGAGGGGACCCGTTCCCGCGTGGTCATATAGCTCCAAGCCAATTCTCCACATATAAATTCTTGTTACCTATCTCGGGTGGCGTTCTCGATCCTAAGTCCGAAGTAAACTACACGCAGAACTACAACCTGACCGTCGAGCAGCAGCTTGGCAATAAGATGGCCTTCTCGATCGCCTATGTTGGAAACCACAGCGAACATATCATGGGATCCAGGCAATTCAATCCTGCGGTATACATTCCTGGCCAGTGCGGCAAGACAGCATGCTCGACAGTCGGAAATGAGAACTCGCGCCGTCTGTATCCCGGCTTGGCAGCCGTTGAGATTGCACAGTCGTACGAATATGAGGAATTCAATTCATTACAGGTCAATGTGACCCGGCGTGAAAACAATGGCCTGACGTTGCTGACAAACATCACCTGGTCGAAAGATATAGATAACACCTCCAGTGCTACAGAGGGCAATTCGGGACCGCCAAATCCGTACAATCTGCAAAGTGGCCGTGGCCCAGCCGACTTCAATCAGAAGATAAGATTCAATCTGTCGGCCAACTATGTGATTCCGCACGTAAATGTTCAAGGCTGGAAAAGTGCCGTTGTCAATAACTGGCAACTGAATGCGATTGCCAGTCTCCAGACGGGTCTGCCATTCAACGTTGTAAGTGGCACAGACCGGTCTTTATCCGGGATTGGCAATGACTTCGCCGATCAGGTTGGCAATCCTACTCGTCCCGCCGGTGTAAGCAGGATCAAAGAGTATTTCAATACTGCTGCATTCGTTCCGGCAGCGGTTGGAACCTTTGGCAACGTACTCCGTAACGGCCTTGTAGGTCCTGGCTACGAAGACCTGGATGTCTCATTGTTCAAGGACATTTTTCGCACATCGCGAATAACTTCGCAGTTCCAGGCCGAGGCATTCAATAGCCTGAACCATGTGAACCTGGCAAATCCTCAAAACTCGCTGGCGTCGGGAACCTATGGAGAGATTACGGGAACAGCGGCCAATAGCTCTCCGCGCGTCCTTCAATTCGCATTGAAGATCATGTTTTAATGGAGATCAGTTAGGCAGCGCTAGTCTAAACAAAAGCGAACCGCATGATGCGGTTCGCTTTTGTTGTTAGCACTGCTGGGATACTTCAGAACAATTTCATGCTCTAGCGCAAGCCGAATCCGCATTATTTTTTTTGAGCGCAATATTTAAGGGAAACCAAATGCCCATTCACAGCATTTTGTGCCGGCTTACCTTCCAGTACGCGGGCAACATCCTCACAGACAGCCTTGGTGACCCGTTCCTGTGCTTCGTGAGTAAAGGCCGCAATATGCGGCGTAAGAACCACATTTGGTAGAAGTTCAAGCTCTCCAGCTTCAGGAGGCTCCGTAGCGCGAACATCCAACGCAGCTCCAGCAATTGTTTTTGCTTTGAGCGCTTGAAGAAGCTCTGCCTCGCGAACCACTTCTCCGCGTGCTGTGTTAATAAAGTAGGCTGTTGGCTTCATCTTCTTAAAATGGTCTGCACCCAATAGTCCAATCGTTCGTGACGTTGCAGGAAGATGGCAAGACACAATGTCCGCCCGTGTGAGCAGTTCATCCAGTTCGACGAGTTCAGCATTCAGCTCGCTTAAATAGATGTTGTCCTGACTTAGAAACGGATCATACGCGAGGATCTTCATTCCAAAGGCTTGCGCCCGCTTCGCTGTAAGATAGCCGATCTTACCTGCGCCGACAATTCCAAGTGTTTTTCCATAAAGCTCTATCCCAACAAATTTCTGGCGGCTCCATCGGCCGTCCTTTGTGTCGTAGTTTGCATTGAGAATTGAACGTGCCAGCGCGAGCATCATTCCGATTGAAATTTCCGCGACGCTAATGGCATTCTGGTCGGGAGTGGAGGTGACAAGGATTCCTGCTTTGCTGGCATAATCGACATCGATATTATCCAGGCCTACACCCGCTCGTCCGACTACTTTTAACTCTTGCGCCGCGGCTAGAAGAGTGGAGGTGACAGGCGTTTGATTTCGCACGATGATGGCACGAACGCTTTGAATGTGTGCTATCAGCGCGGTAGGGTCCTTCCATAATTCCGGCAAGCGCACAACGTCAAATCTTGAACTGAGCGCATCGACAGCAACTCCACGGATACTCTCAGGGATCAGGATGTCTCGCATAGCTTAACTGGCCGCCTCTTGGCAATTAAAAGGAACATTCAATTGAGTACACCACTGCTGCAGTTCTCCCAGGGTTTCCTTCGAGATGGGAATACCTTGCATGCTGTGGGTATGTGCATTTTTTGCGGAACGTTCCCCCGGGACAAGAATTTCTTCCACTCCAGGACGCTTCCTGCAGGCCTTGATGCGATCGATCGTCTCGTCGATGCGCTGAATAAAATCATCCAAATTCATAAAAGCAGCAATGTTGAATAAACAGAAAAAATGGCCAACATCCTGTTTGCGATCTAAGTCCTTATACATCGATCCAATTGAAGGCCCTATTGCGGCGCCGGACAAGACGCTGCTAAAAATTTCCACCATGAGCGCAAGAGCATAACCCTTATGGCCAGCCATAGTGAGGACGGTGCCGAGCAGCGCTTCCTGAGCATCTGTTGTTGGATCGCCATTATGATCGAGCGCCCAGCCCAAAGGTATAGGCGTATTCTTTTTTTGTGCTGCAATAATGTTTCCACGGGCAATCGTCGATGTTGAAAGGTCAATCTTGACATTGAATCTTTTTCCAGTTGGAAAGGAAGCAGCAATCGGATTTGTGCCAAAAAAAGCCTGACATCCACCCTCCGGCGACATTGCAGGTTCGCAGTTAGTCATGGCCAGCAGGATGAAACCTTGTTCCGCAGCCAGGTTGCAGTAATAAGACAATGCTCCAAAATGCTGCGAATTGCGGATGGTAGCGGCAGCTACGCCATTTCTTCTGGCGATAGGTAGAAGTAAGTCCAGGGCTTTTCTTGCCTGTATCTGTCCCAGTCCATTGCCCGCGTCCAGCGTCAGGATGCTTCCTAACTGGCGGTCAATTTTGAGTTGTGCGTTCGGTACGATCAACCCCTTTTGGATTCGCTGTAGATAGATGTTTAACCTGGATATTCCATGCGTTGAAACTCCCTGCATGTCTGCATCTACAAGGGCTTCAGCAAAAATCTGTGCATCCTTGGCAGGAACATGAACACCAATCGCCAGGTTTTTAGCTAAGTCCTGTAGCTCCTGTTTAGAGTATGTATGCATAAATAGTTTGATGGTTATATCCAGAGTTGCAATTACGCGCTTCTATATAACTTGGTTAGAACAAATTCACGATGTCCAAGGGCCTCTGCTGCTGTCAATCGACCGTTAGCGGTTCGGACAATCATGTCGATCAAGGCATCACCCGCCTGGTCGATGGTCATTTCTCCTTGCAGGATTTTAGAGACATCGAGATCGATATGCTCCTTCATTGTCGCGACTGTCTTAGGATTACCGGACAACTTGATTACCGGTTCAATCGGATTGCCAATTACGTTGCCCTGTCCGGTCGGGAACAGATGGACGACCGCGCCGGAAGCTGCCCATAGAGTAACTGCTTCAGCCGCAGCGCTGGAAGTATCCATGAACCACAATCCAGGTGCAGAAGGAGCTACAGCTGGCTTCAGGCAGCCGACAAACTTCGTACGTTTGCCAAGTTTTTCCACATTGCCAAGCGCTTTTTCTTCAATAGTTGTCAACCCTCCTGCGATATTTCCCTTGGTCGGTTGAGACTCGGAAAGGTCGTCCTTTCTTTCGCTGAAAACAAGTTTTGTATAGTCCTCGAATGCAGCCATGAACTCTTTCCTGACAGCTTCATTGACCGCCTTCCCAGCGACGATATGCTCGGCGCCCGTCAGTTCGCTGGTCTCGCCAAAGGAGGCAATGCCACCCGTTTCGCAATGCTTGTCGATGACATTACCGACGGTTGGGCAACTGGAAAGCCCGGTCGTCGTATCGGACTCGCCGCATTTGACGCTGATGTATAACTCGTGCAGGTCGCATTCGGTCCGCTGAAGCTCCGATGCCCACTGCACGTAATCCTTGGCTTGATAGGATGCTTCGGAGATCGTGCGAATATCTCCCTTACCTTCAATGGAGAAACCAGCAACCGGCTTTCCGGTTTTGGCAATTCCGTCCACGATCCGCTGGGTCCAGCCTTGCTCAATGCCGATCACCACGACTGCGGCGACATTCGGATTGCTCCCGATTCCAATCATGGTGCGAAAGAACAGATCGAGGTCCTCGCCAAACTGCAACCGGCCATACGCATGCGGCAATGCCAGCGTTCCTCTAATGTTGTTCGCGACCGCTTCACAAGCGGCGTTGGAGATATCATCCACCGGAAGAATGACAACATGGTTGCGGACACCTACCCGGCCATTTTCACGGCGATATGCGGAAACCTTATGCTTGGCCATGGCTATGCCCACCTTTTTGTTTTGAGATTATGAATGTGAACATGCTGACCGGCCTTGATTGGCTGGACCACCTTGCCAATGACACAACCGTATTTTGTTACAGAATCTCCAACGGCAAAATCTTTCAGGGCTAACTTATGTCCCAGTGGTACATTCTCTGTTGCCTTGGCTTTCAAGGATTTGTCTGTCGTTAAATTTCGTCCAGTGCAGTCTGAGCCTGCGGAGATGTCTACAACCGCGACTCCAACATCGTCCGATGCATCGTGTACAAGAAAATGAATCATATTTACAAGTCCTCTTTCTTAATTTCAATTACTTTGATCTCTTAAACGCCGCCTATGGAAACATGTTTTGTTTCCAGGAATGCGTCCAGTCCTTCCGTTCCCAATTCGCGTCCCCAGCCGCTTTGTTTTACGCCACCGAACGGGCTTTGGCTCGTGGTTGGCGCTCCATCATTGATTCCAAGCGTTCCTGCTTCAATCTGTTCGGCCAGGCGGAACATGCGGCCAATGTCGCGGGTCATCGCATAGGCGCTCAGCCCGTAGGGAGAACGATTGGCGCGTTCAATGGCCTCTTCTTCCGTATCAAAACTAGTTACAGGCGCAACCGGAGCAAAGGTCTCCTCCAGCATGCACAGAGAGTCATCTCCGACTCCATCGATGACGGTAGGCTCCAGAAAGTATCCGCGGGTTCCCATGCGCTTGCCGCCCGCCATGACCTTTCCGCCGTGCTTCACTGCGTCTTCAATCTGTAGCAATGCTCCATCTAAAGCATGCTGATTGATCATGGGGCCTACATCCATCCCATCGTCCACACCATTTCCCGTTTTCAACTGTTTTACCGCTGCAACAAATTTATGGAGAAACTCATCATGGATTGTTTTCTGCACATAAATACGATTGGCTGCGATGCACGATTGGCCCGTATTCCGAAACTTCGCGATCAAGGTTTCCTGGACCGCCCGATCCAGATCGCAGTCCTCGAAGATCAGCAGCGGTGCTTGGCCGCCTAATTCCAGCGAAAGAGGTTTTACCTGGTGGGCAGCGCCGCGAATCAACTCCTGGCCCACCTTGGTGGAACCTGTAAAGCTGATTTTTCTGCAAATAGGGTTGGTTAAAAATGCATCGCCGATCATAGCCGCGTTACCAATGGCTAATTGGAATACGCCGCCGGGTACGCCAGCAGTTTCCATGCACTCCGCAAGTGCGATGGCACACAGAGGCGTCTGCGATGCTGGCTTCAAAATTACAGGGCAGCCCGCCGCCAATGCCGGAGCCACCTTTCGCACGGAAAGTACAAGCGGAAAATTCCACGGAGCGATCGCGCCCACCGTACCTATGGGTGTCTTCACCACCAGATGACGCTTGCCATGCGCCTGGGGTGGTATCGTTCGGCCATAGGAACGGTGTGCTTCTTCGGCAAACCATCGCAGATGATCTTCCGACATGTCCACTTCACCCTTGCTCTGGGCCTGGGGCTTTCCATTTTCCAGCGTTATGGTATGCGCAATCTCGTCCCGTCGCCGTTTCAATTCATCCGCTACGCGGTGCAGCAATATGCCACGCTCTTTTGCAGTCCGCGCACGCCACGATGGAAAGGACGCTTCGGCTGCATCCAATGCCATCTGAATTTGATGGCCATCGATTGCAAAAACTTTAGCAAACACCTGCTCCGTAGCAGGGTTCACAATCTCTATCTCGCGATCGGTTTTCACCCATTGACCATTGAGATAGGCTTTGTACGTTTTTTCTTGATCCATACCCATGCTTAAACCTGAATTCTGGCTCTCCTGATAGGAGGGGCCAAACTATATTTGAGGCTAACCTACCCACTTAGGAACGAACTTACCCTGCTTTGCCTGGTCTTCAATCCTCTGCCTTGCTCCAGCTACATGTTGCCGCGCGATTCGTTCTGCTTCATCCGCGGAGTTATGTTCAATCGCTTCAATGATCTTTAGATGTTCTTCATGGATAATCTGAGGTTCGCGAGAGGCCCGAACCGTCATCCCCACCACGCGGTAGGTCTCCGCAAGGCGCAGCAGGATACCATTTCGCGATAGTTCAATGATGTGAAAATGGAGGTTGCGGTCGAGAGACCCCATCTCCTCTTCTTTATTTTCATGCGCGAGTTTAAAGATGTTATTCGCCATCACTCGCAACTCCGCGATGTCCGCGCGTCCGGCATGGTTGCAGGCCAGCCGCGCTGCCAGGCCCTCCAGCACTTCCCGGACCCGATAGGCTTCGCAAATCAGAGAGGCATCGAGGTTGCTCACGAACACGCCTAAATGATCGACGGACTCTACGAGTCCCAGCCACTGGAGTTCGAGTAGAGATTCTCTGACAGCTCCCTGGGCGACGCCAAGCTCCTTGGCTAGGCTCTGCTGGCTGAGTCGCTCTCCAGGCTTGCTTTCGCCCGACAGGATGCGGCGCTGTATTTCTTCACGGACATGATGTCGAGCAACACGGGCTTTCATTCGTTTCGTCCACCGGCCTTAGATTTTCAAGACTATACATTGAGCATTTATGACTGGAATCGCTCCTGAATTATCGTAATCGATGGCAATCTGCACTGCTGTTGCCGCCGCAATCCTCCGTTCAGTAATCTACTCGTGCCATCGGACATGAAGCAGCCTGGCAAGCCGTCGAAATGTTTCTGCATGGTTTCCGAAGTACAGCGAAACATGGTGGGGCAGGCCAGCATGGAGAAGCCTGTCGAACCGACTGGGGACATCGCCGTCCGCTACTTCAACTAGCAGGCTGTTGCCTGTGATCCTTCGCCGGGGCGGAATCGAGCGTCCTTCAAACGCGGTCAAGTGATACTCGTTGTTGCATCGCCACAAGCGCGTCACCGTGACAGCCTGGTCCGGTTGAAGCTGGCCATCCACTACGAATGGCTTGACAACATTAAAATGTGCGCCCAGCGTCGGACCCTCTTCGCTGCCGATGGCGCAGCACATGTCCAGTGGCGCCATGCCCGGATGCCAGAAGAAGATCGTCGAGGTGTCATGTTCGAGCCAGTCGGTCAAAAAGCCCGGCCCTAGCCCGAGCGAAGAACTCATCAGGCTGGTGATCGATCCATCGACGTCCCCTTCGATAGACACGGCATGTCCGGCGGAGCTTAGACGGGAGATGGCCAGGTAAGGCCATTGGCCCAGCATGTTCGGAATCTCCGGCCAGCATTGCAAAGCGAGCGCATCCAGATTTTCTTCCTGCATCACATCGAGCATTGCGAGATAGCAGCGGGAATTGATGCCCAGCGCATCTTCGGTGACGCCCACAGGTCGCAGTCCCAGCGCTCGGACTTGCTGTACGTCCTTCTCGACGGCATCGTCAGGAATTGCACGAACGCGGTCGATATATTGTGGCAGGCTGAGGGGATGAAGCTGGATGCCAATCGACCGGCGCAACAGGAAAGGATCAGCCGCCAGGTCGATAAAGCCTGGTACATGGGTCCCGATCACTCCCACCTTTGCCTGCCGCAGCTTGCCAACCGTGCCACTCAAAGCAATGGCCCGGACCAGATCGGCCCTGACAGCAGTCTCTTCCCCGTCTCCATATACGAATTCAAAGGGATGACCCGCCTGCCGCAGGACCGAGGCCCAGAGATGCTGGCCGACAAGAGAGCACGAGCTGACCTTTCCATCCCCAGGCCGTTCCGGCGTGGCCCATAACACCACTGGATTGGGCCAAAGCTGGGAGATGGTGAGCGCAAGCTGGCCGTTTCCGATGGAGGGTTGCAGGACCACCAGCGCCTCGCATTTGGCCTGCTGAATCTGCTGCATGGCGGCGTGCAGCGTCTGGTCGTCAACCACCGGACTCTCCGCGCCGATACAGGTGAAACCAAGCTCTTTCAACGTTGCAAGGCTTTGGCGGCAAACAATCTGGTTCCACTCCTGATCGAAGCCTGGACGCTTGCGTCCGAGAATCAGCACTCCAATTCGGCGGGAGGCATCGCGATGGGCAGACTTTTGCATGCTAGGAAACTCCAAAAGAATCCAAACTGAGTTTGAAGGACGAGTGGTAAGGCATCAGCTCGCCAATCAATGGACGAACATAATCGAGAAACTCATCATTGACCGAGGTTGCAGTTTCTGAAAGCCAGGCTGCGGGAATCGGTCGATCTTTCCCTGCAACGGCGCTGAGCGGAACCATGTCATATCCAGAGTTCCCGGGGTCATGGATGGGGCGAAGCGAAACCATCTGGCCCGTGTGGCCGGCAAGCAGGGCGCGAACACCGCCTCGACCGACGATCTCCGCATCCTCCAGATCGCGAGACGTTGCGTGCAACATGGAAGACCGTCCCAGCAGCCCAGGTTTTTCCGTGCGGCATCGAATCTTCAATCGGCGTGCAACGATGCCCGCCAGGTATTGCCCGACACCGCCCGGCAGCGGACGCTGGAGCGCATCGACCTGGGAAGGGTCCGCTGTTTCATAGACAAGATCGCCAGCCGCATTGTGTAGACCCTCGGAAACTACGACCACGGCCCAACCCAGCTTTGTTACAACGCGATCCAGATCGGCGAGAAATTTCTCTATGTCGAAGGGCCGCTCCGGGAGATAGAC
>DAHUZH010000074.1 GCA_027306695.1 Acidobacteriaceae bacterium | reverse complement strand
AACCTACGTGGTGAAGGCCACCGGCGGCACGCCTGTCAAGCTCGAAAGTGGGACCGGGGGGAGTGGGGGACGAGGTGGGCCAGTCGGGCGCACCTGGGTCGATAGCGCGCATTTTTTAAGCGTCCACATGCTGCCCCAAGCCAAGGGCCGGGTAATATCTATCCTGGACATCGACGGCGGGCCGCCGCGCGAAATCCGCAACGACACCACGGACAAGTTTTATAGCGATAATGGTGCCAATGCCAATCCGCAGGTCTCTCCCGACGGCAAGTGGATTGCGTTCGGCGATGAAGGTGACGGCTGGGACCACGTTTACATCATGTCGACCGGCGGCGGCGCAGCGGTTCGGGTAACGCCCGCGCCCGGCGACGTTTGGAGATGGAGCTGGTCGCACGATAGCACTCGCATCGTGTTCGACGCCAATACGCGCGAGCATCCCGGCGACAGGCATCTCGGCGTGGTCCATCTCAATGGCGATCCAGCCAAGGCCACGATCACCATGCTCACCTCAGGGCGCGGCACCAATTATACAGCGCAATGGTCGCCTGACGACCGCCACCTGGTGTACTCCCACACCGATGCGCAAAACTCCTCGGATTTGTTTGTGATTGCCACTACGTCCGGCAGTCAGGGGCGGCGGCTGACGGAATCCATGCCGGCGGGCCTGGACCACTCCGCCTTTGTAGCGCCGGAACTGGTGTATTATCCCGGAGCCGACGGTAAGCCGGTGCCAGCGTATCTGTTTGTGCCGCACAACCTGGACCGCTCGAAAAAACATGCCGCCATCATCTGGATACACCCCGACGGGGTCAACATGAACTACGATGGTTGGCATGTGAATCGTGAAGAGGGTGTGTACTACAGCTTTCATCAATACCTGCTGCAGGAGGGCTATATCGTGCTCACGCCCGATTACCGCGGCAGCATCGGTTACGGCAGCGGCTGGGAAGAAGCGGTGTATCACGACGTGGGCGGACAGGATTCCAAGGACACCCAGGCCGGGGCCAAATACCTGGCCACGCTGGGCTATGTGGACCCCAGCCGCATCGGGGTATGGGGTCTGAGCTACGGCGGTTTCCACACGCTGATGGACATCACCCAGCAACCGCAGATGTTTCGGGCAGCGATCGATGTGGCTGGAGTCACCGACTTTCGCTACTACTATGAGGACCCTTACCGCAGCGGCTGGATCGCCCAGCGCCTGGGCACGCCGCAGGAAAACCCACAGTTGTACGCCAACGCCGCGCCCATCGAACACGTCGGTGCGATTCAGCGTCCGCTGCTTGTGCTGGGGGCCACGGCCGATGTCAATGTGCCCTTCTGGGAGACTGTGCAGCTTATAGATGCGCTGTTGAAAGCCGATAAGGGGCATCTGACGACCTTCATGATGTATCCGGGCGAATTCCATTATTTCGATCGCGGCTTCGTGCTGCGGGACGCATGGCATCGGGTGGACGATTTTTTCTCCACGAACCTCCACCCTGACCATCCGCCGCAGCCATTGAGATGAAACAATCCGTTTTGCCGCAATCATGCCCCTGGGGCGCGGTGTGTTTTCAGACTTGTGTCGCATGTTTTTGGGCAGACTGAATGGCTTCTTCGACTCATAGGTCTTTTTGGGTTGCTTCGAGTTACTGCACAACCTGGAATTTTGCGCTCCGCGTTGCCTGGGAGCTGCCGCCGACCCAGACGGTGTAATGTACGGGTTCCACGACGCGCTGGCTTTTTACATTGATGAAGGAAAGCTCGTTAAAGCCGAGCGGGAAGCTGACCTGCTTCGATTCGCCAGGTTGCAAAGTCACGCGCTGGAACCCTTCCAATGTGCGCACTGGCTCCTCGACACTCGCTCCGCGAATTCGGAGGTAGAGCTGCACGACCTCCGTTCCGGCAACCGCGCCGGTGTTACGCACCGTGGTTGTGGCCACAATGGCAGGCTGCGCAATGCCTGGATTTGGGCCTGGATTCGGGCCTGACATCAACGTTGCCAGCGGAATGGAATCCGTGCTCAACGTGACGGGTGCGTAGTCAAACTGCGTATAGCTTAAGCCATGGCCAAAGGGATACAGCGGCGAATTGGCCACATCGAGGTAACGGGAGACATATTTTTCCGCGCTGTTGGCGGGTGGGTGGGACAAATCGATTCCAGTGGCGGGGCGTCCGGTTGGGAATTGCGCCAAATAAAGCGGCTCCTGCCCGACAGCGCGAGGGAAACTCACCGGAAGTTTGCCGCTTGGGTTGGTCTCGCCAAACAGCACGTTCGCCAGCGCCGGGCCTGCTTCCATGCCGGGATACCACGCTTCCAGAATGGCGGGGACGTGTTCGGCTGCCCAGTTCAGCACCAGCGGCCGTCCGCTGAACACAACCAACACGACAGGCTTGCCGGTTGCAACGACGGCTTCCAGCAATTGCTCCTGATTTCCGGGGAGATTCAGGTGCGCGAGTGAAGTGGCTTCGCCTGTCATCCCCGGACCGTCCTCGCCTAGCGCCATGATGACCAGATCGGCCTGTTGCGCGGCCTTCCTCGCCGCATCGAATCCGGCTTGCGATGTTGTTACGATCTGCGTGCCTTCAGCATAGAGAACTTTGCCGCTATGGTTCTGCATCCGCTGTTCCAGCGCAGTTCGCAGGGTGATGACATCGGCGGGATTGCCAGCTCCTCCCCACGAGCCGAACATCTCCGCCTGGGAGTCCGCCAATGGGCCAATCAGGGCAATCGTCTTCACATGCGCCGAGATGGGCAGCAGTTTCGGCTGGCCCTCATGCGCCTGGTTTTGCAATAGCACCAGCGACTCTTCGGCGGCTCGCAGTGCCAGGGCGCGCTTCTCCGGCGTTGCCTGGTACGGCTTGGCGTTCTCATCGGCGTATGGATGCTCGAAGAGTCCCAGAGCAAACTTCACACGCAGCACACGTCGCACCGCCTCGTCGACTGCCGCTTCCGGCACGGCATTGGTTCGCACGAGCGAGACCAGCCGTTCGTGATACGCGCCGCTCTGCATGTCCATGTCCAAGCCGGCAGAGATGGCCTTTTGCGCGGCAATTGCGTTGTCGAGTGCGACGCCATGCGCAATCAGTTCTCCCACGGCGCCCCAGTCGCTTACGACGAAGCCGCCAAAGTTCCACTCTTTCCGCAGAATTTCCGTCAACGTGTACGGGTTGGCCGTCTGAGGGACGCTGTTCAGAGAATTGAAGGAACTCATCACCGTGGCCGCACCCGCATCGACCGCAGCTTGATACGGCGGCAGGTAAACCTGGCGCAGCATGATGTCCGACATGTCCACGGCGTTGTAGTCGCGCCCTGCGATTACCGCACCGTATGCGGCAAAGTGCTTCACGCAGGCGGCCACGGAATCGGGATTGCTGAGGCTGGTCCCCTGATAGCCATGCACATAGGCGCGGGCCATCGCGGAGCCGAGATAAGGATCTTCGCCCGCGCCTTCCACAATGCGGCCCCAACGGGCATCGCGTGCGATGTCAACCATCGGCGAAAAGACCCAGCGAATGCCATCGGCGCTGGCCTCCTGCGCTGCCATGCGTGCGGTCGCCTGCACCAGTTCGGGATCGAAGCTGGAGGCCATGCCGAGGGGTACAGGAAAAATAGTGTTGTATCCGTGGATGACATCCATTCCGAAGATCAGAGGAATATGCAGACGGCTTTTTTCCACCGCAATATGCTGGAAGGCATTGGCTTTCTTGCGGTCGGTAAGACTCAGCAGGGACCCCACCTGGCCAGCGGCGATCATGGTTGCGTAATCCTGGCGTCCTGTGCCGGGGCCGGTCAGCTCTCCGGCAGGGTATTGCACCAATTGGCCGACTTTTTCTTCCAGCGTCATTTGCGACAACAGCGCGTCCACTTTTTTATTCAACGCTTTGTCTGTCAATTGGGAATTGGGCACGGGATGGTCGGATGGAATTTGTGTCATGGCGGATGGATTTGCGATGTGCTTTCTGCGCGGCTGCGCCTGCAGCGGTTGGCATAGGCTGGCAGCCAGAAATAGGGTTGCGGGCGCAATAGAGAAGAATCGTGCGGCGACACGGCAATCTGGATTCATAACATATTCGATGCTAGCAGTCTGCAAAAAATCCGTCTTCACTTCCCCTTAAACTTTATGGCTTGAATGGAATTTGCATCTATATTTCATATAGTCTTTCGATACAGATGCGACGCTGGCTGGTGCATTTACGAAGAACGGTGATCGATAGTCTGAACCATGACGTCCTGATGCTCGCTCGGGCTGGCGCATATTCAGCGATTCTCTGCGTTTTCCCCGTGGTGTTGATTACCGCGACCGTGATCGCTTTTTCTCCGGCCGCCGAAGTTGCGCGCTCGGAATTGCGCATCTTGCTGTACCAGATGTTCCCGCCTGATGTTCCGCCGCTCGTGCTTGCATATTTTCAGAACCAGCACCGTTCGGTGCGGCTGATGTTCTCGTCGGGTACAGTGTTCCTGCTGGCTTCCAACAGTGTAATGATGACGCTGATGGAAGCGATGCGCCGCGCCTATCGGTTGCCTGCCGATGCATGGGGTTTCTGGCGGCAGACGTGGGTGGCTTTTGTGCTTACATTTCTGTCCGTTTTCCCTCTCGCTTTCGCGTCCATGTTTGTCGTGTTCGGCCATGAGATCGAGATGTGGATGAACTATCGCGCAGACCACGACATGCGCCTCTATGTGCTGCTGCTGGCGCGGCTGGTGCGATGGTTGTTGGCAATGGTCACCAGCATCACGGTGTTGGCAATCATTTATCACATGGGTACACCGCGCACGCAGTCCTGGCGCAAGGTATTGCCGGGGGCCGTTCTCGCAACCGCGCTCTGGTTTCCTTCTACATTGACCTTCGGCTGGTACGTTACCCGTCACGCGCATTACCGCCAGGTATACGGATCGCTTGGCGCAGGCGTTGCATTGCTGATCTGGCTCTACATCATTCTCGTAAGCGTGATGGTTGGCGCAGAGTTCAATGCAGTCGTCTTTCCGAAGAGCTATCCATCGCTCCCTGAGTTGGAATTAGGACCCTCCTACAACAATTCTGTGCCGTGAATTCTGTATGGCCGCTGGCCCCCTGCTTCCGATCACCCGTTACAATAGCCTGTAGTAAACAGTTACGAGTGACTTTATTTTTTTGGAGCAGGAATGCAAACATCGCTTTCTCCCGCGAATTCCGCCAATGGCCAGCGCCGGGCGAAAATCGTCGCGACCATCGGTCCGGCCAGCAACTCTGAATCTATTTTTCGCGACCTGATCCGTGCCGGACTCGATGTGGCCCGGTTGAATTTCTCTCACGGTACGCATCCGGAAAAGATCAAGCTGATCCAGATGATTCGCAAAGTCGCTGCCGAAGAAGGCAAGCCGATATGCATTCTCGGCGACCTGCAAGGGCCGAAGATCCGCACAGGCAGGCTTAGAAACCGCATTCCCATATCGCTCAAAACAGGCCAGCATCTCACCATCACGCCACGCGATGTCGCCGGAACCTCTTCGGTGATCGGCACGACTTTCCCCACTCTGGCGGAAAACCTTGAAGAAAGCTCGCGCATTTTGCTCTCGGACGGACTGATCGAGCTGCGCGTGACCCGCATCCGTGGGACGGATGTGGAATGCGATGTCATCAACGGCGGTCTGCTGGGGGAGCATAAGGGCATCAATCTGCCGGGGATTTCAGTTCGAGTTCCTTCGCTGACGGAGAAAGACGAGGGTGATCTGGAGTTTGCCATCAAGGCCGGCGTCGATATGGTCGCGGTTTCCTTCGTGCGTACAGCGGAAGATGTGCGGCTGGTGAAGCATCGCGTGGCCGCATTGGGTGCGGAAACATGGATCATCGCAAAGCTGGAAAAACCGCAGGCCATTGAACATCTTGAAAGCATTCTGGAAGTTGCCGACGGCGTGATGGTAGCGCGTGGCGACCTTGGTGTCGAGATGCCGCCGGAGAAGGTCCCCGCCATTCAGAAACGTGTCATCCGCCGTGCCGCCGAACTGCGCAAGCCGGTGATTACGGCGACGCAAATGCTGGAATCGATGATCGAAAATCCGCGACCCACCCGCGCCGAGGCCAGCGATGTGGCCAATGCAATTTATGACGGCACGGACGCGGTGATGCTCTCCGCCGAAAGCGCAGCGGGAAAATATCCTGTCGAAGCCGTAGCGATGATGGCGAAGATCGTCTCTGAAACCGAGATGCAGATGCGCACCGATGCTGCGCGTTACCATTACCAGGTGGAGGGCAGCCTGTCGATCCCGGAGACCATCTGCGAATCGATGGCGCACGCCGCGGACGACCTCGACCTGGCCGCCATAGCCGTCTTCACAGAGACCGGGACCACGGCGCGGCTGCTGTCGAAGTATCATCCCGGGCCGCCGATCTTCGCGCTCAGCAGTATCGATACGGTGATTCGCCGCATGATGCTGCTATGGGGCGTCTATCCCGTGCAGTGCCCGAAATTGCAACACACCGACCAGATGGTGGACACCGCCGAGCGTCTGTTGATTGAAGCCGGCCATGTCCGGCAGAAGCAGATCCTCGGCATCGTCGCTGGCACACGGACGAAGAGTGGATCGACGAATTTCATGCGCCTGCACATGGTCGGCGACAGCGACCATACTTCGCGGAAGCGCCCGGAGCGCGGGGTGCAGTCCGCGCCGGGCAAAGCGCTTTCCAATAAAGCGAACAGGCCCGCTGCGACGGCGGTAAAACCGGGAAAGAAAAACCGTTCGTAAATACGCCGCTGGCGGCAATAGGAATTCACAAAAGCCTACAATCGAGTTTCGATGGGCTATATTCGCGTTCTTTCCGACCAGGTCGCCAACCAGATCGCCGCCGGCGAAGTGGTGGAGCGGCCCGCATCCGTAGTAAAAGAGCTGCTGGAAAATTCTCTGGATGCCGGGGCGCAGCGTATCCGTATCGATGTGGAAGCGGGCGGGCGCAAACTGATCCGCATCGCCGACGACGGTTGCGGCATGGTGCGCGACGACGCCATGCTGGCCTTCGAGCGGCACGCCACTTCAAAAATCCGTTCCAGCGACGATCTGTTGAGCCTGGCGACGCTAGGCTTTCGCGGCGAGGCGTTGCCGTCGATTGCCTCGGTTGCGCGCGTGCATCTGACGACGCGCTCGGCGGAAGAAGCAGTCGGCACGGAGATTGAAATTGCCGGTGGAAAAATCCTGCGGGTCGCGGACTGTGGCGTGCCAGTCGGGACCACGCTGACAATACGCGATCTTTTTTTCAACACTCCGGCGCGCAAAAAATTCTTGAAGTCCGAACAGACGGAGTTGTCGCATATCGCCGCGCTGGCCACGCACTATGCGCTGGCGCACCCAGGCAAACATTTTGCGCTGCATTCCGCGACGCACGCGCTGGTGGAAGCCCCGCCGGTGCGGCAGGTATCGGAGCGAATTTTCCAGATCTTTGGGCGCGAAGTGCTGGACCAGTTGCTGCCGGTCGCGGCGGAAACGAATTTTGAGCGCGCCGGACTGCCCGAGCCGCCACCATGGAAGCGCGAGCCGGACTGGCAGCCGCAACCGCCGGGCGCTCTGCGGCTGCACGGCTTCGCTTCGCGGCCGGAGTTGCAGAAGCTCAATCGCAATTCGATCTACGTGTTCGTCAATCGGCGGCTCATTCGCGACCGGCTCATCCTGCACGCATTGACGGAAGCGTATCGCAACATTCTTCCGCCGACCTCGTTTCCTGTGGTGCTGCTGTTTTTGGAAATGCCTCCAGAGGAAGTGGACGTAAATGTGCATCCGGCCAAGACGGAAGTGCGTTTTCGTCAGCAGGGATTTGTGCATGATTTTGTCCGCGATGCGGTGCGCAATGCGCTGATAAAAACGCGCCCGGCGGCCAGCTTTTTGACTGCCTTGAGCCAGCATCCCGCGATGACGCCTGCGCTGGTGCCGGATGTGTCGCCGTTGCCCGGAGCGCCTGGGCCGGAGGATGGTCTGGCTCGCGAGCCCGGTAGCGCGGAAACCCACATCTCAGAGACGAGACCCTTCGACAATCTCAGGGCAGGCTCTGGGGCAACCGCAACTTCTTTCCCACTCAAGCCAGAACAAGGCTTGAATGGGCCACAAGGCTTGAATGGGCCACCCGCCAGTCTTCAGGAGTGGCAAGACTCCGATCCGCTGCCACTACGTGAAGACGTCGAGCGCTTCGAGCTGCAACCTCCTGCGATTTCTCCCTCCGCGCAATCGCTGCCGTTTTTGCAGGGCGATGTGGCAGTGGCAGCCTTGTCCCAGCAGGGTGAAGAAGCGTCCGATGCCGTGCCCAGCCTGCATGGCCTGGCAAACCTGCGTCCGCTCGGCCAACTGGAAGAGTCGTTCATCCTAGCGGTGAATGAAGAGGGACTGTGGATCATCGACCAGCATGTGGCGCACGAGCGCGTGCTGTTTGAAAAAATTGTGCGCGAACGCAATGTCGAACAGGCACAGCGCCAGCGACTGCTGATGCCGGTGCTGATCGACCTGAAACCGGACCAGATGCCGCTGTTCGCCACGATTGCCGCCGAGCTGGAACGCAATGGATTTGAGGCGGAACCCTTCGGGCCGCGCACGCTGGCCGTGAAGGCCACGCCGGTGGGGCTGGTTGGCAGGGAACTGGAACGCACGCTCGTGGAAGTGCTGGAGCAGACCGAGCGCGAGCAGCAGGCGGAGAACCTTGAAATGCTGCGGCTGCGCATCGCGGCCTCCATTGCCTGCCACGCGGCCATCAAAATCCATACGCCGCTTGAAATGGTCAAAATGGAGTGGCTGCTGGCGGAACTGGCGAAGACCGAGCATCCAACCAGTTGTCCGCATGGCCGCCCCATCGTCCTACGGTATTCTCTAAGAGAGATACAGCGCGCATTTCAGCGCATTTAGACTAAAACTGCCAGCTGCCTGGACGGCGAATAGTCTGGTCTTCAAATAAACCGGTGCGTCCTACGAGAGGGTCCCACATGTTTCAGCGCTTTTTTATGACTGCTCTTCTTTTCTCAGGACTCGCCAGCATAGGCCAAGCCCAGAATCCGACACCTCGCATGCAGCAGATCATTCAGTCCTACGTGGCAAATAAGACGTTCATGGGCACAGTCCTGGTCTCCCAAGATGACAAACTTCTTGTCAATCAGGGCTATGGCTTCGCTGATCTTGAGTGGAACGTCCCAAATGTCCCCGAGGCCAAGTTTTGCCTTGGCTCACTCACCAAGCAATTCACCGCCGCCAGCATTCTGCTCCTCGAAGAACGAGGCAAGCTAAACGTCGAAGATCCGGTCAGCAAGTACGTTCCCGATGCCCCGGCCGCGTGGAAGAACATCACGCTCTTCAACCTCCTCACCCACACCTCCGGCATTCCGAACTTCACCAGCTTTCCCGACTATGGCCCGACCGAGTGGAAAGATACTACGCCAGCAGAACTCGTCGCTCGCTTCCGCGACAAACCACTCGACTTTGAACCCGGAACAAAGTTCAGCTACAGCAATTCGGGCTATATCGTTCTCGGTTACATTCTCGAAAAAGTTTCTGGACAGACGTATGCTGAATTTCTCCAGAAGAACATATTTACGCCACTCGGCATGACCGATACCGGCATCGACAACAACGCAGTCATCCTGCCGAAACGCGCCCAGGGTTATTCGCCATCCGGCCATGGCATGCAGCATGCCGGATACACCAGCATGACCATTCCTTTTTCCGCGGGCGCACTCTACTCAACCACGGGCGATCTTCTTAAATGGGAGCAAGGTCTCTTTGGCGGAAAAGTTCTCAAACCGGTCTCGCTCACAAAGATGACCACTCCTTTTAAGGATGGCTACGGCTTTGGTCTTTTCATCACCGCGCAAAACGGTCATAAGATAATCAACCACGGCGGTGGAATCGAAGGTTTCAACACCTCACTGGCCTATTACCCGGACGACAAACTGGTGGTCATCGTACTTGGCAACCTGAATGGCTCTGCCCCGGATCAAATCGCCGCCGACCTCGGCAAGGTAGCCTTAGGGGAGCAAGTCACTCTTCCCTCGGAACGCAAAGAGGTTCAGGTCCCCGTTAAAATCCTCAACGATTATGTCGGCACGTATCAGCTTGCGCCCGACTTCTACATTACCATGACCGTCGAGAACGGGCAGTTAATGACGCAGGCCACGCACCAGCCTAAATTTCCGCTCTTCGCCGAGTCCGATACGAAGTTTTTCCTGAAAGTTGCCGATGCTGAGGTCGAATTTTTTCGCGATCCAACCACGCACGCTGTGACCCATCTCATGCTTTACCAAAACGGCGCTGCTCGCGAAGGTAAGAAACAGTAATCTCTACATACTTTTAGTTAAGGAATAATTGAGTACGGTCGGCTATAAAGAAAATCTCGGAACAGTCGCCTTACAGAAACACAATCGGAAGAAGGACATTTGAACGCGAACCAACTCAACTCGGCACGGCTGGCTCGTTGGAGCCAGAACGGCGAAGCGCGACTCACGCTGGAAGCGGCGGCGGAGTGGCTCAAGACCATCGGTTTTTGTCCCTATCTGCCCATCGGCCCCAATGGCGGCGCGCCTTCGGCCAGCTTTCTGGAAGCTGTGGTCGGTCGGCCCGCGCAGGCCCCCAGTGCGGGCGAACGTTCCCGCGCGCTGGAACTGTTGGCGCGCCTGATCGCGAACTCCTCGGCAGTGCCGTTGAAGCTCGGCAACTCACTGGGCGAGCAGCCGGACTTCGTCGCCAGTGAGGATGTGTTGCGGTACGTTTACGCGCTGCGCGGCGACCGTAATTTCAAGGCCGGTCCTTCCACCGTTGGCAACGAAAAAGTGACGCCGCTGGCGCAGCACTGCTGGCAGGCGATGCAGGATCGGGGGCCGCTTGATGTGGCTGCGCTGCAACCCATTCTGGGCAGAGATATTACGGAAGCTGCGATTGCGCGTGCCTTGCAGGAGCTTTGGCAGGGCCTATACGCTTTCCCAGTCTTGAGCGCGAGCGGTGGCCCCGCGCAGTGGGAACTGCTGGCCCGCCGTTTTCCGCAGCAGGTGGCTGCGGGCGCGCGCACCGGGCAGGCGGAGGCACAGTCGGCGCTGATTTCGCTCTATCTCCACGCAGCGGTAGCGGCTGCGGAAGAAGAGGTGCTCGCGTTCCTGTCGCCGCTGGCTGCGCAGTCGAAGCTGCGGGAAGTGGTGCGCGGACTGGGTTCCATGCGGCAACTGGACATTATCGATATCGACGGCCGCTCCCATGTGTGCCTGCAAGGCGGACTGTTGCCGGAGATGGTGGCGCAGCTTTCCGAGCTGCAACTGGCGGCTTCCTCCATGCAGCCGGAGCTGGAGATAGAACCCGCCCCGCAGGAAGCGCCACGCGAACCACAGCAGGATAAACCGCGTCCGCAGCAGCCCTGGCGGCCTCGACCGCAGGGCGATTCGGAGGAAGGCAGGAGATTTACGCCCAAGAAATTCGTACCGAAAAAGTTTGCAGCCAGAAATCCTGAATCGCGCGAGCGTTCGGAATTCCGTGATCGTTCAGGACCCCGCACTGGTGCTGGTTCCGGGGATGGGTTTCGCTCCGCAGGACCGGGTACAGGGCCGCGCACAGGCCAGCGCCCAGGCGGCGCTTATTCCTCGCGTCCACGCACCTTTGCCGCGCGCGGTGGAGATGGACCGGGTGGCCGGGGCTTCGATGCGCGTTCCAAGAGCACGCGCGGCCCCGGAGAACGCGCCAAGCGATGGGAGAAATCCGGAGAAGCAAGATTGGCTGGAGACAGACCGGTTGGAGACAGAAAGCCCTATGCTTCCAAATCGTCGGGCTTTGCAAAACCGTCCTTCGGATACAAAAAAACCTTTGCATCGAAATCCTCCGGCTTCAAACCGGCTGGATCGAGACCCTGGGCGTCGAAAGATGCGTCGGCAGGCGCATCGACTGAACGTCCAAAGCGCTGGGAAAAATCTGGTCCCGGCGGACGAGCGATTGGCGACAGACCGGCGAGCGATAGAAAATCTTACGCGCCCAAGTCTTTCGGCTCCAAGTCTTCCGGTTTCAAACCCGGCGGTTTCAAGTCCACGGGCTTCAAACCGGCAGGATCGAGGCCATGGGCGTCGAAGCCCGGCGGCTCAAAGTTTGGGGCTTCCAGGCCATGGAGTCCGCGTCCTTCCAGTGACGCAGAGGGTTCCGGTGCTGCCGGTCGCGAGCAGGGCGAGCGTCCGAAGCGCTGGGAAAAATCCGGCACAGGTGCAAAACCCGCCGGACGCAAACCATTTGCGGCGAAATCCTCCGGTGGCAAACCCTGGGTCTCGAAAGGTGGGGCATCCAAAGGCGCATCGTCCAGAGTGGGTTCGGCGAGATCGTATGCGGCCCGGTCCGCGGGCAAGCCATTCGAGAAATTCGACAAGATGGCTGGCCGAAAGCCTTGGGCCAAGCGCGCTTCCTCGGACACTGGAGAGGCAGGCGTGAAGCCCAAGCGCAGAGAACGCTCCGATGCTTCGTCTGAGAAACCGTCGGGCGAGAAACGCAATGCGAAGCCGTTCTGGGCCAAGAATCCGCGCGGCGGAAAGGGATCGGCTGCCGCTTCGCGCACCAATCGCCCGCATGGCAAGAAAAAGGGCGGAAAGAAGAAATGACCGCTCCCGCGCCCGGACGGCTGCGCCCGGTGATCGCCATCGATGGCCCGGCGGGAGCAGGCAAAAGCACGCTCGCGGCATACCTGGCGCGCTGCTTTGGCTTTCTCAATCTGGAGACCGGGGCGATGTACCGTGCCCTGGCGCTAAAAGCGCTGGAAGACGCAACTCCGCTGGACGATGAAGCAGCCCTCGCGAGGCTGACGGAGTATACGCAGATTGTTCTGGAGCCGCGACCGAACGACAGCAATCGAGTTTTGCTTGACGGCAGAGATGTGACCGCGCGGGTTCGTGAGAAGGACGTGGCGCAGGCGGCCTCGCAGGTCAGCGTGCATCCGCGCGTGCGGGCCTGGATGGTGGCCCGGCAGCGCGCCATGGGAGCGCAGGGCGGGGTGGTCATGGAAGGGCGCGACATCGGGACGCAGGTATTTCCAGACGCCGAAGTGAAGATCTTTCTGGACGCCTCCGATGCGGTTCGCGGCCAGAGGCGCTTTCTCCAGGAGGCCCAATCCAGCGATGCGCCAAGTGAGGAAGCCGTCCTGGCTGCCGTTCGGGACCGCGATGCCCGGGACCGAGGCCGCGCTTCTTCGCCATTGGAGCCGGCCCCGGATGCGGTGCTTCTCGACTCCTCTGCCTGGACGCTGGAGCAAGTATGCGCCCGCGCCGAGGAACTGGTGCGTGCAAAAATTTTTACCTAAAGGCAATGAAGTCAACCATTCTGTAAGGCTGATCGGCTTTTGAATCGGTATGGATTGATATGATTATGACAGCGGTAAAGGTCCTGGAGCGACCGGATACAGCGAACGCAAAGCATGCAGTGCAAATCTCCAACCCGGGCCAGCAAGACTGCCATCGCAACCAGCATCGTGCTGCTTCTGGTGGCCATGCTGCTGCCGGTCTGCCATCTACATCCGCTTCTGGATAAGGGTGCTCCCGATCATTGCACCATCTGCGTTTCCCTGCATGCGGCGCTGCCGATGGGCGTGCATTTGCCGCCAACCATCCATCTATTCCGCGCAGGCCGCGTCGTCCTCGCCTGCGTGCAGTCGCAATCCGACCGCATCCCTCGTTTTGCTGCAAGCCGCGCTCCGCCTGCTCCAGCCTGCTGATCCCAATCTCCAAAAATTATCGATCACGGCTTTATTCACCTTCTGAGAGGAATTTCCTTATGAGGCGTGCGGCATATTTGCTGACACTTGCAATTATTTTTCTATGTTTTCTGGCAAAACCCTCTTCCGTACGGGGGCAGGGTGGCACGGGTGGAAGCGTACACGGCACGGTTGTGGATGCGACAGGCGCCAGTATTCCGGGCGCCACGGTCGAGTTGGTCAATCCTGTCAGCGGTCTGCATCGAACCACTACCACAGATGCGTCCGGCAGCTTCTCGATCCTGAACGTGCCTTTCCAGAGCTATCATCTGTCCATCACGGCCCCAGGGTTCAATGCAGTCCATCACGATATCAAGCTGTTTACGCCTGTCCCCGTCGATTTGAATCTGCCCATGGACGTCGCTACTTCAAACACGACCGTGACCGTGTCGATCGACAGCGGAGACCTGTTGAGTGGCAATCCCAGCTATCACACGAACATCGACATGTCGAAGTTCAATCAAGTACCGGATGACGATGCGCAGAACGGACTCAGCGGGGCCATCACACTGGCAAGCCCGGGTATTGCCGCAGACTCCAATGGAATGTTCCATCCGCTGGGCGAGCACGCGGACACAACCATCAGCATGGACGGAGAGCCGGACTCCGACCAGCAGAGCCGGAATTTTACCAATCAACTGACCTCCCATGCCATCCAGTCTATGAAGATCATCAATGGCATCATTCCGCCCGAGTATGGGGACAAAGTCAGCTTGATTGTGCAGACAACCACAAAGTCTGGCCTGGGGGACTTCGTCCCGACGGGAAGCATCACCAGCACCTATGGCTCTTTTGGCACGACGTCCCTCGATGTAAATATCGCGGAAGGAAGCAATAAGTGGGGCAACTTCGTGGACATGAACGGCCTGAACGGCGGACGCTTCATGGACACTCCCGAGTTCACTGTCATCCATGCCCACGGCAACAACGAGAACTTTTTTGAACGGATCGATTATGACCCTACAGTCAAGGACACGCTGCATCTGGACTTGAATGCCGCGCGGACCTGGGCCCAGAATCCTAACCAATTTGACCAACAAGCTCTGAGGCAAGACCAGCGCGACCAGATTTTCACCTACAATATCGCGGGATTCTGGACGCATGTCCTGAATGCAAGGTCCCTGTTCGATGTCAACACCTATATTCGGCAAGACAACTTCCACTACTATCCCAGCGCGAACATTTTTGCCGACACTCCCGCCACGCTTTCACAAAGCCGACGCCTGCAAAATGCAGGCATCCATGCCGATTATGCTTACGCTCACGGCATCCACAACATAAAGGCAGGGGCCGCGCTGGACCAAACCGTCCTGAATGAAGGTTTTGGCTTTGGGATTACCAGTGCTACATACAATGCTGTTTGCCAAAAGCCAGATGGGACTCCTGTTGTCGCACCCGGCGTAACGAATCCATCGCAGTGCGTGGCCGCTGGATATCAGCCCAACCCAAATTTCCTGCCCGGAGAACTGCAATACGATCTGACTCGCAACGGCCACTTCTTTACCTTCAAAGGCCGCACAGACATCAAGGAAGAGGCGCTCTATTTTCAGGACAATATCGTCTGGAAAAACTGGCAGATCCTGGTCGGCGCTCGGGGCGACAACTATAACGGCCTCACCCGCAAGTACATGTTGGAGCCACGCGCCGGCGTGACCTACCAGCTACCGACCGGGACGGTCATCACGGCGGGGTATGCACGTCTCATGCCCACCCCTTATAACGAAAACCTGATTTTATCCAGCTATACGGGGAACGGGGGATTGGCCAACAATTTGGGGGCCTTCGGACAACATGCGCTGACCCCTGCGACACGCAACCAATATAACGTCGGCCTGCAACAGGGATTCGGAAAGTATGTTGTCGTCAGTGCGCAATACTTCTGGAAATATACGAAAGGGGACTATGATTTCGACGTCATTCTAAATACGCCGCTGACCTTTCCGATCCAATGGAAGAAGTCCGACATTACCGGAGCGGACGCGGAAATTACTCTGGTGCCAGTCCATGGCTTTTCCGCCTACACCACAATGGGGCATTCGCACTCGCTGTTCTATCCGCCAGAGATCGGCGGAATTATCTTCAACAACAATACGAATGCCGTGAGTGCTGAACCTTTCCTGATCGACCACGATCAGGTATATGAGCAAAATTCCCATGTGCAATATCAACCCAAGGCAAATGGGCCTTGGTACGGATTTACCTGGCGATATGAGAGCGGCCTGGTTGCCGGCAATGTGCCTTTCGGGAGCACGCCCGGTGTGCCCATCAGCCTGACCTATTTGACGCCGGACCAGCAGCAGCAGATCAAACTCAGTTGCAACGGCGTGTATGCGACGCTCAATGCCCCGCTGACCAGTTGTTTGCCGTCGGAATTGAAATCCCCGCTCGTCACGATTCCCAAAGCGGGCACGGAAACGCCGTACAGCAACCCGCCGCGCGTGGCACCAAGGAATTTGTTCGATATGGACGCTGGCTGGGACAATGTCTTTCGCCGTTCCCGTTACCAGACGAACCTGAGCCTGACGGTAACGAACGTCACCAACAAGGCCGCGCTTTACAATTATTTGTCGACCTTCAGCGGGACGCATTTTGTTCCACCGAGAATGATTACCGCGCAAGCCACCTTCAATTTTTAATAGGCTGGCGGTAAGCTAAAGATTCTGCGGGTCCTTCCCCAGAACGGCACGGAGCAAGGCGGCATGCCCGCTTTGCTCCGAATTTTTCTTCCCTCCGCTTTGCAAGTCTGCGAAAATAGATCGTGCCTACCTTGTACGACCCATCACAAAAATCATTCCAAGGAGTCGCACCTATGTCGGCGAAATATGTCTTCGTTACCGGTGGAGTTGTGTCCAGCCTTGGAAAAGGTCTGGCTGCGGCCTCGCTCGGCTGCCTGCTGGAAAGCCGCGGCCTGCGCGTCAACCTGATGAAGTTCGATCCGTACCTGAACGTCGATCCCGGAACCATGTCGCCGTTTCAGCATGGTGAGGTCTTCGTCACCGACGATGGCGCGGAGACCGATCTCGATCTGGGCCACTATGAGCGCTTTACCCACGCGCACCTGTCGCGCGACAACAACCTGACGACAGGCCGCATCTACGAGCAGATCATCACCAAAGAGCGTCGCGGCGACTACCTCGGCAAGACCGTGCAGGTGATTCCACACGTCACCAACGAGATCAAAAATGCCATGCGCAAAGTGGCTGCGGGCACCGATGTGACGCTGGTTGAAATCGGCGGCACGGTCGGCGACATTGAGTCGCTGCCGTTTTTGGAAGCCATCCGCCAGATGCGCCAGGAACTGGGCCGAGAGAATACCGTCTTTGTACACGTCACGCTGGTCCCATGGATTGCCGCCGCACAGGAGTTGAAGACCAAGCCCACGCAGCACTCCGTCAAAGAATTGCTTTCGATTGGGATCCAGCCGGACATCCTTCTCTGCCGCACGGACCGCTTTCTTTCGCATGAAATGAAGTCGAAGATCGCGCTGTTCTGCAATGTGGAGGAGCAGGCCGTCGTCACCGCGAAAGACGTTCCTTCCATCTATGAAGTGCCGCTGGTCTTCGCGCAGGAAAAAGTGGATGCGCTGGTGTTGAAGTATCTGCACCTCCAGGCCGGTGAGCCGAAGCTGGAGAAATGGCGGGAACTTGTCGACCGTTGCTACAACCCCAAAGATGAAGTTTCCATCGGCATCGTCGGCAAATATGTAGAGTATGAGGACAGCTACAAATCGCTGAAAGAGGCGCTGGTGCATGGCGCGCTGGCGCATAACTTAAAGCTGCGCGTGACGTGGGTGGAAGCTGAGGGACTGGAAACGAAAGACGCATCCGACCGAAGTTGGGAAAGTCAGCTCGCCGGGTTCGACGGTATTCTAGTGCCCGGCGGCTTCGGTAAGCGCGGCATTGAAGGCATGCTGAACGCCATCCGCTACGCACGCGAAAACAACATTCCTTACTTCGGCATCTGCCTCGGAATGCAGACGGCCTGCATCGAATATGCGCGCAACGTCTGCGGACTCGACGGGGCCAATTCCAGCGAGTTCGATCCGGCGACGCCACATCGCGTCATCTATAAACTGCGCGAGCTGACCGGCGTGGAAGAGATGGGTGGAACCATGCGACTGGGCGCGTGGCCCTGCATGTTGCAACCCGATTCGCTGGCCGCGCAGGCCTACGGAAAGACGGAGATTAGCGAGCGGCATCGGCATCGTTACGAATTCAACCGCGAGTATGAAGCTATTCTGACTGGTGCTGGGCTGCACATTACCGGCACCACGCCGGATGCGACCTACGTCGAGATCGTGGAGATTCCCGGCCATCCATTCTTTCTCGGTTGCCAGTTCCATCCGGAGTTCAAGTCGAAGCCACTGGAGCCGCATCCGTTGTTCCGGGAATTTGTCGGCGCAAGCTACCGGAACCGGGTCTCAAGCACTAACTTGGCGCGGGAAAATGTGCATGAAGTTGCAAGGTGATCTGCGATGAACCCAGAACCCAGTCTGAAAGACGTTGTCGATTCATTTTTGGCGGAACAGAGCAAAGGCCCGCCACCAATCCTCTGGCACTACACCAATACACACGGCATGTTGGGCATTCTTCGCACTGGAAAGCTGTGGGTCACGCATATAGCATTTTTGAACGACGCTTCGGAAATGCGGTATGCGGGCCTTCCACTTTGGCGGACAGTTCAAAGGTTCATTTCTGAAACAGACAACTTACTATACGCGACGACATAAGTAATTGCGCATAGTGGGGAATTGTGCTTTCATGGTGGACATGAAAGCGCTGCGCATT
>DAHUZH010000073.1:13708-18879 GCA_027306695.1 Acidobacteriaceae bacterium | reverse complement strand
GATGACTGTGGCCATCAGGCGGGCCTGCGGCGCGGCCGCCCGCTCACTGCCGATGCCTTCAATCCACTGCACTTCAATGCGGCCACTCGCCGGGTTGTAGAGATATTTTCCGTCGGCCAGCTTGTGCGAACCGAGTGCGTTCAGAAGGACATAATTTTTCCCATAGTCGATTTGTTCTTTGCCGCCTAGCAGCTTCACGCGAAATTCCTTACGCGAAAAATGTTCCTGCTGCACGGCCACGCCATCGACAGGCTGCGCCGGGTCCCATGCCATGTTCGCGGGACGAAACTCTTCCAGGCCCTTGTTCATTGCAGTCAATGTGAGTCCGATGGAAATGGTCGAGATGCAGACTCCGATCAGCAGAGCGAGCTGTTGCTTCCACGGGGTCGCTCCGACAAGAAAGCCAGTTTTCAGGTCCTGCGAGGTATCGCCCGCATTGGCAGACGCGATGCAGACAACTCCGCCAATCGTAATCGCCAGCGCGCCGAACGCCGGGGCGGTCCATCCCTTTACGAGAAAAATTGCCGAGGTCGCCATCAGCGTGGCGATCGTCATCCCGGAGATTGGGTTGGCGGAGCTGCCGATCAAACCTACGATGCGCGAGGAAACGGTGACAAACAGAAAGCCAAACAGGACCACCAACAGCGAAGCGGCCACGTTCGAGAGCAGGCTGGTTTGCGCGCCGGGAACCGGTTTGAACGTGAGGAACAAAAACATTAAAACAACGAGAAGAATAGAGCCGAAAACGACCACCGACATGGGCAGGTCGCGGTCGGTGCGCTTTTCGTTGACAGCCCCGGCACGGGCCTTGCCGATATTTGTGAAGCCTGCGCGAAACGCGTCCCAGATGGTCGGCAGTGTGCGCAGCAAAGTCAAAATACCCGCGGCAGCCACGGCCCCGGCGCCCATCGGTCGCACATAAGCGGCCCACAAATCGCTGGAATTCATCTGCGAAATGGGCTGCGTTCCAGGATAGATTGGGCCGGTGAAGTGCGCGCCGAAGAAATGTATCGCTGGCATCAGCACCAGCCAGGAAAAAACGCCTCCCGCAAAAATGGTTCCCGCGACGCGCGGGCCGATAATGTAGCCGACCCCGAGATATTCTGGCGTGGCGTCGGCGCGAATCGCAGCGCCGGGTAGCCAGCGCGGTTCGTAATTTGGCGTGCTGGGCCATGCGCCGAAGAGATTTTCATTTTGAAACAATGTGTAAATGCCTCCCAGGCCGAGTCCCCAGAAAACCCGGCTGGCAAAGGAGCCTCCGCGCTCGCCAGCCAACAGAACATCCGCGCAGGCCGTGCCTTCTGGATACGTCAGATGGCCGTGTTCTTTGACAATCAATTGCCGCCGCAGCGGAATCATGAAGAAGACGCCGAGCCATCCGCCGAGCAGTGCGAGAAAGAAGATGCGCGAGTATTCCAGATCGAAGCCGAGGAAAATCAGCGCGGGCAGTGTGAAGATGACTCCAGCAGCAATGGACTGGCCGGCGTTGCCGGTCGTCTGCACAATGTTGTTTTCCAGTATCGAAGCCTTGCCCAAAGCGCGCAACACACTGATCGACAGCACGGCAATAGGAATCGACGCTGCGACGGTCAACCCGGCGCGCAGACCGACATATACCGTGACCGCGCCGAAAAGAATGCCGAAGATGCATCCGAGAAAAATGGCGCGGAAGGTAAATTCAGGCCGCGATTCCTGCGGCATTACATACGGTTGAAACTCTCCCGGCTGAACGCTGCTTCGCTGTTCGGGCTGTGGGCTGGATGAGGACGTCAAGGTCGTGCCTCCTGCAAAACTGCTGCAAAGCGTTGAGTGTAGTGCATTCCCCGCTGCTCGCGAAAGCCGGAAAATGTCGCGGCCAATTCTGCCGCCAGGCTGGCCGGTTCATTGCACCGGATGAAAAATTTCGGCGTTGAGTCAATAAATTTGTATACTTTCGGGCCACCTGTGACACAAAATCCGCATATACTGCACTCAGCCGGTGCTTTGTTACGGAGCACCGGGAACGCGAACGTTGCTCGCTCGAACCCCGTTCACTCGGACCCAGGATAGATCGGGAGGTGCGCCTTCAGTAAGCAGTCTCGCAGGTCGTCCACAAATCGGATCGGCAGTCTTCCGCCATCGGAAATAACCGCATGGCGCGCTGTTGCGCGTGTTCTGCGAAGTCCCCTCGACGCTGTGAGTTGTGCCGCTTTTCCCTCCCGTTGCAGGCTTTGCAACCAACCCCTTCTGCACCTTTCTCAAGCACCTGTCTGCGCCGAATGCTGGCGCGATTTACGCGAACAATCGAAGACAAATCTCTGTACCCTCTGCGGGGAGCAACTGGGCTGGGGCGATCTGCGCTTTTCTCTGCATGCCAGTTCTTCGGTGCAGGATGCGCAGGTGCTGTGCCACTTATGCGAACGCGCCCGCCCTCCGTTTCGGCAGGCCGTGGCCTATGGCGTGTATGAGGGCACTTTGCGCGCTCTGATTCATCTGCTGAAGTACGAACAGATTCCGACCGTTGCGGCACCGCTTGGCGCGCTGCTGGCGAAGTCCATCGAATCAATGGCAAGCGAGAAAGATTTTCCGGACTCGTTGACAGTTGTAGCCGTGCCGCTGCACGCCACAAAGGAACGGCAGCGCGGCTTCAATCAAACGATTCTGCTGGCGGAAAACGCCGCACGCTCGCTGCGCAAACTGCGTCCTGAGCTACATCTAACGATGGCGCTGCGCGCGCTGGGACGTCAGCGCGGAACGGAAAGCCAGTCGGCACTGACGCCGCATCAACGGCGCAGAAATCTGCGCGGCGCTTTCTTTGTTGCCGAGCCGGAGCAAGTGATTGGACGTTCCATCATGCTGCTCGATGACATTTACACCACTGGAGCGACCGCACGCGAATGCACGCAGACCCTGCTGCGCGGCGGTGCTGCCCGCGTGTATGTCGCGACTTTGGCCCGCTCGCAGCGCGAGGACGTCGCGTTTTGGGATTCTGCGACAACGGGCAACATTGCCGCAGCAAGCGTTACAGCAATGGAAGCGAGAACCGCAATTTAGGCACATACGGAGAAAACCAATGTCCCTGGGGAGAGCCGTAATTCACGCTCGCAAACAAAAATCGCTGGCCAAATGCCACTCTATGCATTCGGAAAACATAGCGCAGGAGCCGCGCCCGGCCGCTTTGCCTCCCGCAATGCAAACGCCAGTGCTGGTGCTGAACGCGTCCTATGAACCGATCAACATTTGCGGAGCGAGGCGGGCGCTGGTTCTGGTATTGAAAGGCATCGCGCGGACCGAGGAAGAACACGCCACACTGCTGCATGCGGCGCGCGTTCGCATGCCCATGCCTTCCGTGATCCGGCTGCTGGAGTACCGACGCATCCCGCACCAGACCCGCGCCCTGTCGCGTAAAAATATTCTGCTGCGCGACCGCAACACTTGCCAGTACTGCGCGGAGGTTCTTCCCGCCGCGGATCTAACGCTGGATCATGTGGTTCCCCGTTCCCGTGGTGGCCTGTCCACCTGGGAAAACCTCGTCGCCTGCTGTCATACCTGCAACCGCCGCAAGGGCAATCAGATGATCCATGAATTGGAAGACATGCAACTGATGCGCGAGCCGCGCCCATTTTCCCTGCACACCAGCCGCCACATCATGCGCATGATCGGCAGCTCCGACCTGCGCTGGCGCAAGTATCTCTACTACTGAATTTTCTCTTCGACGAACGTTCTGCCCCGCACTCTATACTGACATTTCAAACGTACAGCGTAGCCGGATGGAAAGGCTGCATCTCAATCTGTGCGCGGAATTTCCTCATGAATGAAACACAGTCCCAAGCAGCCCGTGTTTCCTTGCCGGAGCGCATATTGTTCGGCGCACCGCTTTGGCTGCGAGCATTTTTCGCGCTTTTGACTGCTGCCTACGCCGTCCTTTTCATTCGGCAGCCGAGCCCGTTCTTTGCCGACGACAGTTTTTTTTATTTGCAAGTGGGCCGCAACTTCGCGTTAGGCTACGGCAGCACCTTCAATCGGTTGATGCCCACCAATGGCTATCATCCGCTGTGGATGCTGCTCTGCGCCGCCGTGTATCGCGTGTTTCCGAATCGCATCACCGGCCTGCATATCGTCGCCGCGCTGATCGTGCTGCTGAATCTCATCGTGCTCGCTGTAATTACGCGACTGTTGCACAGGCTGCAGGCTCCGGCGTGGATTGCATGGACGATTCTGATTCCGTTTCTCTTTGGCCTCCAGCTTGGGACCGAATCTTCTTTGAGCGCGGCCGTGCTGGCCGCCACTTTGCTCGCGATGTATTCATTTATGGAGCGCCCGGACTGGTCGACAGGATTTGCTTTTAACATTCTCGCCGTGCTCGCCGTGCTCAGCCGTCTGGACTCGATTTTCGTTGTCGCGTGTCTGTGGATTTCGCTGTTGATCTCGTGTTTACAGCAAAAAAAGCGGCGCGGAGACGTGCGCGCGCTGCGCGTTCATCTGGCGTTTATTCCTTTATATGCCACGCTGTGGGGCGCATACCTGGCCAGCAATCTGCTGTGGTTCCATATTCTGATGCCCATCAGCGGACTGCTAAAGTCCAACAACGCGCACGACCATCTGCTGGGACGCAACCTGCCGCACACGGCGCTGTTGTCGCTCGGCATCAGCGCAATCTCTCTGTTGGTGCTCTGGCGCAAGCAGCCAGACCGCTGGTTTCGTTTCGCCGAGCTGCCGTTCTTCGTCGGCATTTTGTTTCATGCCGCGTACATCACGCTGCGCATGACCAATGAAACAAGATGGACCTGGTATTACGCAAGCTGGGCGCTCCTAGCGGCTTTGACCGCCGCGCGCGCGACCGCCTGCCTTTTCCGAATGGCCTCGGCAAAACCGTCGCCGCGCAGTTCTTCGGTCGCCACGACGCCTCGCGGTCTGGCGATGGTCTTCGCAGTGCTGGTGTCGACGCTGGTCTGGTACAAGTGGGGCTGGCGGCACAGCCGCGAGCAGGTCGCGGAAAATACCACCATCCCGACCATGCGCAGCGTGCTGGAAGCCAACGGTCTGCACCGGCTGCTTGCTTATGACCAGCCGGGCGGCATGGCCTACTTCACGCGGCTGGCGGTAGTTCCGCTAGATGGCCTGATGGCCGACCGCGAATTTCAGACGGAACTGGCGCAACGCGGCATTGAAGAATTTATTCGCCGGGACCG
>DAHUZH010000073.1:0-13698 GCA_027306695.1 Acidobacteriaceae bacterium | reverse complement strand
GATGGCCTGATGGCCGACCGCGAATTTCAGACGGAACTGGCGCAACGCGGCATTGAAGAATTTATTCGCCGGGACCGCATCGACGGTTTCGCCGGGCCTACCGTTCCATTCGATGCGTGGGGGAAGCACACCTACTGCGACCAGCTTTTTTTAGAGAGCACCAAATATACCTGCGAACCCTGGACACCGGGTCCGCAGGGCGAGCCGCAGTGGATGATTACCGGCGTTGAAGTGTATTCCAGATTGCCGCTCGCGCCTGCGGGGTATATTTCATTACCGCCTTCGCAGATACTGTGGACAGGGAAAAATTATGTGACCATCTGGAGGGTTTCTGGCAGCGAGGCAAGCCCAAACGCGCCGCAACCTGGATTCGCTGTATTTTCGTTTTGCAAATTTGGCAACCGGATCGTTTCCGCGCAATCTAATAGATAGAAACCATGCAGGATCGACGAACATCCAGTTTTTTTTGCGTCGTGCTAACTGCCGCGATCTTTCCAGCGGCAGCGGTCGCGCAGGTGCAGAGCAGCCCAAGCTCCGCTGCGAATTCGCTCTACGGAAGCGTGACCATAGCGCAGCGGCCAAGCGCAACGGTACTGTCTTTGTCGCTGGACGATGCGATCCAACGCGGGCTCGCGCATAATCTGCAACTGGCGCTGGCGGCGCAAGACCAGCGGGCCGCCTCGGGCGAAAAACTACAGGCAGTCAATTATTTAATGCCAGCCGTGACCTGGAACGCGCGGCGCAGCAGGAACCAAATCAATCTGGCCGCCCAAGGCTTTCGTCCCAGCGTATTCGCCAGTTTTCCGCCGGGATTCATTCCCCCTTCCGAACTATCCAGCATTCCCACAGTCGTCACGGTCAACGTCGTCGCTGCCCAGGCCAATTTGCAACAGTCGCTGTTCGACCTGCGTTCGCTGGAACTGTATCGCGCGGCCAAAGAAGAAATCCTGGCAGTAGAGGACAGCATGCTGTCCTCTCGACAGGATGTTGTCCAGACAGTAGCTAGCTCCTATCTGGTGGCCCTGGCCGATGCCGCCAACGTAGCGAACGCTCAGGGCCTGCTGGCGACGAATGCGGAAATCTTGCGCCAGGCCACGCTGGAACATGAGGCCGGAACAGCGGCCAAGCTGGATGAACTGCGCGCGCGGGTGCAATATCAGCAGCAACAGCAAGTCGTCATCGCGCAGCAGAATGCATTTGAGAAAGCCAAGGTCGCGCTGAACCGCGAGATCGGCCTGCCTGCGGACCAGCCCATCGAGCTGACCGACACGACTCCGTACGCAACGCTGGAGCCGATGCCGCTGGAGCAGGCGTTGCAACAGGCCTATCGAAACCGGCAGGATTATCGACAGCTACAGGCGAAGCTGCGGTCCGCCGAATATCAGCGCCGCGCGGCGCGCTTTGAGCGCCTGCCAACGCTGAGTTTCGCAGGCAATTATGGCGTGACCGGCACGGTCAGCGGGGTCTATCATGGGACTTTTCTGGCCCAGGGGACGCTGAGTGTTCCTCTGTTTCGCGAAGCGAAGTTCCGTGGAGACCGCGAAGTTGCCGAAGCGAATGTGAGCGATACGATGTCCCAGATGGCGAACCTGAGAAGTGAAATCGAGTCGCAGCTTCGCGACAGCCTGCTCGACATCGCCGCTGCGGAGCAACTGGTTCAGGTGGCGCACAGCAATGTCGATCTGGCGCATTCCTCGCTCTATGACGCGACCGACCGCTTCAAGAATGGCATTGACGACGATCTTCCCGTGGTGCAGGCGCAGGCCGCGCTGGCTGCGGCGCAGGCGCAGATGGTCAACAGCCTGTATCAATACAACCAGGCCAAGCTGGGTATGGCGCGCAATCTCGGCATCGTCGACCGGCAGTATCGGACTTACCTTGGGAATTCGACCCACGCAGGTGCAACCGGCGCCGCGGATGCCTCAGGACACTGGGACCGCAGTTCGCTGGCGCCAGCCGAATAAGATCAGCGTGAGGGTGAGTACCTGCACTGCGGCGGCGAGTGCAACGCAGGCCGTCCATCCGCCCATCCTCCACGCATACCCGGGGATGATCCCGGCCACAGTGCCGCCAATGTAATAGCAGGAAAGATACAGTCCCGCAGCCGAGACGCGCGCGCCTGCCGGAGCGGCGCGGCGCAGGTAACTGATGGCGGCTGCCTGCGCGATGAACACGCCGCTGGAACACAGCGTCAGGCCGGCAATGATGACCCATAATGGGGAGGCCAGCGTTAACAGAATGCCAGCGAGAGAAAGTACAATTGCACCCTGAATGCCTTTGCGCAAATCGACGCGCGTGAGAATGATTCCGCCTACAGGCGTCGCCACCAGGCCCACCAGATAAACGGAAAACAACAGGCTGAGCGCGGAGGTGGAAAGCCCATAGGGCCGCGCGGCCAGATGAAATGTGATGTAAGTAAAAATGGACACCAGCGCGAACAGGATATTGAATCCAACGCCAAAGGTGACCAGCAGATCTACATTTTGCAGATGACGCAACATGCGCAGCAGATGCGTCTCTGAAGTGTGCGCGGCATGGGCATGCCCGCTATTTTTTGCATGTGGCAACCACGCGGCCACCAGCAACCCGCCAATGAGGTTCGCCGCGGCCAGCACCACAAACGCCCACTGCCAGCCGTGGCGGTCCGCAATCAAACCAGCCACCAGCCTGCCTAAAAATCCGCCCAGAACCGTTCCGCTGATGTAAATGGCCATTACGATGGCGACGGTCGCCTCGGACCACTCTTCCGTGACGTAAGCGATGGCGGTAGTGAAGATGCCGGGCATCAGAACGCCTTGAAGAAAACGCCAGAAGACCAGCTCCGGCAAACTGCGCGAGGTCGCCGCCAGCAAGGTGGGCAGCACCAGGGCCAGGATCGACGCGACAATGATCCGTTTGCGGTTATACCGCTCGGCATACGTGCCGATAATCGGTGCGGCGATGGCGACCCCCAGCGTCGAGGCGCTGACTGTCAAGCCTGCTGCTGCCTTGGATACATGAAAGAGCCGTACAAACATCGGCAGCAATGGCTGCGTGCAGTAAAGATCGGCAAAGGCGCACACGCCACACAGTGCGACCGCAACTACGCCTGCGAAAGGGCGAAGGGAATCCGCCTGGGCAGAATCTCCTTCCGGCGCGAAAGTGGTATCGAGAGAGTTCATCGTGGCAATAGGGTGAAAGATTCAGAGTACAGGAGGCAGGACTGCATTTTAGATGGCGGCGTGTCCCACAATCGAAGGAATATGACAGGATAGAAGAGATGGCAATCCCGCAAGACCCTCACCGAGCCGCAGCCGCATTTGCCTCCCGCGATTTTCGACGTTATCAGGTCGCCCGATTGCTCGTCATTATCGGCGCGGAAGCGCAAGCGGTCGCCGTGGCCTGGCAAATCTACGAGATCACACACCGCGCCATCGACCTGGGATATACCGGCCTGGCTTTGTTTCTACCGGGCATCTTGTTTTTGTTGATCAGCGGGCACACGGCGGACCGCTATGACCGCCGGCGCGTCATTCTGGTTTGCTATGGCCTGCAGTGCCTCTGCACCAGCACGCTGTTCTATCTGGCATGGAGCGGAACGCGGCATGTGGCCCCGTTATTCGCGGTGCTGTTCCTCATCGGCACTGGCCGGTCCTTCAGCGGACCGGCCAGCTCCGCGCTGCTGCCGCATCTCGTACCAAAAGGCGATTTCGTCAATGCCGTTTCCTGGGGCGCGACCATTTTCCAAATGGCCAACTTTGTGGGCCCAGCGATCGGAGGGGTGCTCTATACGCTGCCGCTGCAAAATTGGCTGCCTGCAGCGGTGGGCGCACACATGCTGGGCGGGGCGATTGTGTATGCCTTTACGCTAACGACTCTGGTTAGTTTTCTAATTTTGGTGGGTTCGCTGTCGGTGCGACCCGGACGCCAGGAGCAGCGGGCCATGTCCTTGGAAACTTTGCTGGCTGGGTTCCGCTATATGTGGCACAAGAAATTGTTGCTTGGCGTGACGACGCTGGATTTGTTTGCCGTGCTGCTCGGCGGAGCCGTTGCATTGCTGCCAATCTTTGCGCAGGACATCCTGCATTCCGGGCCGCGCGGACTGGGCATCCTGCGCGCGGCGCCCGCATTTGGCGCGTTGTCGATCTCCATTCTGCTCACCTGGCGGCCCATGAAGCATCATGCCGGAGTACGCATGCTGTTCTCCGTAGTACTGTTTGGCGCGGCCACGGTGGTCTTCGGCCTGTCCCGCAACCTGATGCTTTCGCTCGCCGCCCTGTTCGTGGTGGGAGCGGCGGACATGGTGAGCGTGATTATGCGGGCATCCATGCTGCAACTGGCAACACCACAAGCCATGCGCGGGCGCGTGAGCGCGGTCAACGCTCTGTTTATAGGGGCCAGCAATGAGTTTGGCAGTTTTGAGAGCGGGGTAACGGCGCAGTGGTGGGGCGCGGTTCCTGCCGTCATCGTCGGTGGAGTGGGTGCAATGGTTGTCACAGGGGCCTGGTCTTTTATGTTCCCCTCTTTACGCAAGGTAGACCGGCTGAGTGAGGACGAATTGATGGGAGTCGATCGGGAAGCTGCAACGGCGGAGCCACAGCGTTGAACTATGGATTTATAGCCGATTTACAGACAAACCGCAGGTCCTTCCGCTCCGGTCGGGATGACAAACTGAGTCGAGATGCTTACCGCATGCGCGCGGCGAGCAACGACATGCTGGTGTGATGTCGCCGGCGGCGGCGGCGCACTGCGACGCGACGAACGGGATGTACGGAGTGCGCGGCAGAAGAGGAGCTATGCGGATGTGTGTAAGCGACGGCGCGGACTGGCCGTGCAAGGCCGCCAATAGCAGGGGCTGTCGTTACGCCTTCTGACGGCGCTGCATCCTGATGCGCAACCAGACGCGCGGGCGGAGTGCTGTGCGGGGCATACGTCTTGTACACGGAGATATGGAAGCAGGCCTGCTCGAACTCTTCTTCCACATCCAGCTTGCCGCTGTTCTGGAGCTGCCCCAGGACCTCGCGCATCCATGCGATCTCATGCTGCGTCATGCCCTTCTTGCCAATGTCAATCGCCTGCCCTGTGAGATGCGGAGAAGCGGTGTCGCCGTAAGCGGGAGCGGCGTTGCCGTTATACCGTGCCAGGTGACGCTGAAAATTGATCGTGCGTACGGCCGATGTGATCTGCAAAGGATGACCGAAAACACTGGAATGCGCGGCAGAAAGGTCACTGAGGAATTTCGCTGTCCAGGGACGGCAGTAGCGGCGATTGAACGGGAGCCGCCCATCCACATTCAGCACAGGCGATGCAGGCAACGGCACTAAATCGCCGGAATGCACCATAGCGCGCAATTGAGCGTCATTCTGGATTCGGCCCAGACCTTCGACATCGGCAATGATGTTCTGATGGACCAGCACTTCATGCGAACCGCGCAGCGCGATGGGCATGGTGCTGGGTACGGTGAGATTGAAAACGGGAATGTTCTGACGATTTTCGTTGACCGGTGACGGGGTGCTGCCATCCGTCGCATCCGACCCCGGCGTCGCAATCAAGGCCATCGGCCCAGTAGCCATAGCCTGGCTGTCGAGGGGTGCAGCATTTCCTGTAGGAACAGCGGATTCCTCTGCAAGAGGAGTTGGAGGCGCCTTGACTCGATCCAGCTCTGCTGCCAGCCGATGTCGTTGGGTACGGGTTGCAGTCCCTGTTCGACGGCGAGCATGCGTTCTGCACCGGGTTCGCAGTGCCGCCTTGTAGACCGCAGGCTGTCGCGTCGTACCCGAAGGATGCGTAGTTATGGTACGGCGACTACTGGCCGAGCGTGTGCGCCGCCGATGACTGGACGCGGCGGCTCGATACCCGGAACCATGCACGCGGTGTTGGCGATGCCGGGTGGCGATCGGAGCGTGGGTCGTATTTGCCCACACTGCGCAGGGCGCAAGTCCCAGTGTCAAAAGACAAAAACTTATGGCAAAAATCGTGCTTTTTCCGCCGAGCCTGAATTGTAATTTCTGCATCTCAACCTAACGTAAGACTACGGGATTCGTCCTATGAATGATAGTGACGAGGTAGATACAAGGTCTTTGAAATTTCCCGCAATCAAGTAGTTAGGCTTAAAAGTCATCCTAAAAAAAGGAGAAATGTTTGTGAAAATAAGTGAGTGTCGTCGTTCGCTTCTTCCGTTCGCATTGGCTATTGCCGCTGTAATCTCTCTACCGGCCATGGCCCATGCGCAATCTGTGCGTGTCAACTGGGCCAAAAAGGCCCCGTTCTCGGACTATAAAACCTATCAATGGATTCCAAGCAAAGATACGAACCATCCGTTTTATCGCCAGTATGTCGGGCAATATGTACAGGCTGATCTCGCCAAAAAGGGACTGCAAAAGGTTTCAGCATCCCAGTCTCCGGCCGTGCTAGTGACCTATCACTTCCTGACGCAGGAGACGATGGATACCCAAACGACTGGCTTCAGCGACGGCGGTTGGGGTGGCTGGGGCGGTTGGGGCGGCTGGGGCATGGGCGGCATGGGGATGGGTGGCATGAACCAGGAAACAACCACGGAAGTGCCGGAAACAATGGGAATTTTGACTGTGGACATAATCGACGCGAAGACCAAAAAAATTGTCTGGCGCGGACAGGCATCCAGCGACAACGTCACCAAGAGCACC
This sequence comes from Acidobacteriaceae bacterium, assembly GCA_027306695.1. GTDB lineage: Bacteria > Acidobacteriota > Terriglobia > Terriglobales > Acidobacteriaceae > JAKAAZ01. The sequence goes on along the minus strand of DAHUZH010000073.1, from coordinate 7,054 downwards.
AAGGGCGAGGAAAACAACGTGAAAAAATCGGTTGATAAAATGTTCGACCACTTCCCGCCAAAATAACCCAAGAATTCGATTCGTTTAGAACGTAAGAACTTATAGATGCTTCCAAAATGCAATCGGCAGATGGTCGCCGGTTGCATTTTTAGTAACATTCCTGGTGGTCGTGCTGTTACACTTAGGCCGTCGTCTCGGCACCCTAAAGTTTTGCATCTAAAAAGTAATGGCATACAAGTAACCGTTTTGATGGAGGAAATCGCGATGAAATTCAGTAGACGATTCGGCGGAGCAATGGCCCTTGTATTAGGCACTGCGGCCATGTTGAGTTTGCCGCAGGCGAGTTACGCCCAGAGCGTGCGCGTGAACTGGAGTAAACGAGCAGCATTTTCCGATTACAAGACCTACCAGTGGATTCCGAGCCAGAACGAGAACCATCCCTTCTATCGCCAGTATGTCGGCATCTATGTAAATTACGACCTGAAAAAGAAGGGCCTGCAGGAGGTGTCCGCTTCGCAGTCTCCGGATCTGCTGGTAACTTATCACTTTCTGGCCCAGGAAATGACGGACACGGAAACATACGGGTTTGGCGACGGCGGCTGGGGCGGCTGGGGTGGCTGGGGTGGTTGGGGAATGGGTGGCATGGGAATGGGCGGCATGTATGATTCCACCACCACGGAAGTCCCGAGAACCATGGGAATTTTGACGGTGGACATCATCGACGCGAGGACAAGAAAAATCGTCTGGCGCGGTCAGGCCTCCGAAGACAACATTGCCAAAAGCAGCAAAGGCGAAGAGAAGGACGTGGCGAAGTCGATCCACAAGATGCTCGCTCACTATCCGCCGAAATAAACGTCTACAGGATGGGACGCTTCTCCACGACCTGAAAATGAAATAGAAACGGTGGGCGTTCAAAGCCTGCCGTTTGTATTCTAATAAGAGATGTATGGGGTGGCCGTCATACGAACTTTTCGGGCCTGCAATCTCCGTCGATCGAGATGCACCTGAGGGAGGATTTCCTGTGAGACACAAGACTGTTTTCCGTTCAATTTTGATAACGGTTCTAAGCGTTGGGACATTGTGCAGCGCCCCGCTTGCGTCTGTGGCCCAACAAATCCGCGCCAACTGGAGCAAGGACGCGCCATTCAGTGACTACAGAACGTATGCGTGGATCCCAAGCGAGCAGACGAACCATCCGTTTTACCGCCAGTATGTCGGCGAATACGTGAACTATGCGCTGCAAAAAAAGAAGCACATGCGAAGGGTCCTGATGTCGCAAAATCCTGATCTGTGGGTCACTTACCACTTCACCACCCGCGAAACGACTGACCTGGATACATACGGATACGGCTTCGGTGGCGGCTGGGGTGGTTGGGGCGGTTGGGGATGGGGCGGCATGGGGATGGGCATGGGAGGCATGAGCTACTCCCAGACCCGACAGGTCCCTCGTGTTGAAGGGTACTTGACGCTGGATTTGATCGACGCCCGGACCAGGAAGATCATCTGGCGCGGCGAAGCAATGGAAGACGATGTGACGAAGAGCGCCAACGCGGAAGAGAAACAGGTAGCCAACTCCATCTACAAAATGGTGCAACGCTATCCTCCGAAATCGTAGCTGCTGTCATGGCGGTTCAAGAAAGAATCAGGCAGGCGATTTTTCGCCTGCCTGATTCGCTTTACGTGCCGATTACTGGATCAGCGTAGGTTCGTCGCCATTTTCTTTCTCTTCCGGCGGAATCACAACGGCGGCTGCAACCTTGTCTGGCTCTTCCAGATTGAGCAAGCGCACGCCCTGAGTGGAACGTCCGGCGGCGCGGACCGTCTTGGTGTCGATGCGAATGATCTTGCCGAATTGGCTGATGACCATCAGCTCGCTCGAATCATCCACCAACTGGATCGAGCAGACCTTGCCGTTCTTCTTCATGGTTTTTACGTTGATGACGCCTTTACCACCGCGCGTTTGTAGCCGATATTCGTCCACATCCGTGCGCTTGCCATAGCCGTTGTCGGTGACTGAGAGGATCAGGCAGGCGCAGTCCGCGCCGCCATCGCCTTTCTTGCGTTCCTTGGGAGTGACAGCGACTCCGATCACATAATCATCTTTCGCAAGGTCGATGCCGCGCACGCCATAGGCGGGACGGCCCATAGAGCGAACATCGTTTTCGTCGAAGCGGATCGCCATGCCGTCGTGCGTCGCGAGAAATACGACCTGGCGGCCGTCGGTAATGCGTGCGGCGACCAGTTCATCGTCTTTATCGATGCCAATAGCGATGATGCCTTTCGACATCACATTGGAGAAGTCCTTGAGCGGAGTCTTCTTCACCGTTCCCTGCCGTGTGCCGAAGAAAATAAACCTGCCTTCTTCTTCCAGGTTCCGCACCGGCAGAATGGCGCAGATATTTTCTCCCGGCTGCAGGCTGAGCAGGCTGGCCATGGCCTTGCCTTTTCCCGCAGCGCCCACGTCTGGGATTTCATACACTTTGAGCCAGTAGACGCGGCCCGTGTTGGTGAAGCAGAGCAGATAGGCATGGGTGGAGTCGATGATGAGCTGCTCGACAAAATCTTCATCGCGCGTGCGCATCCCGAAGCGTCCCGTGCCGCCGCGGCGCTGCTGGCGATAGGTGGAGATGGCGGTGCGCTTCAAATAGCCGGAGTGCGAAACGGTGATGGCGACCTGCTCGTCCGCAATCAGGTCCTCCATCTGCAACTCTGCCGTCTCATCCAGAATCTGGGTGCGGCGCGCATCGCCGTATTCTTTCTTGACCGCTTCCAGTTCCTTGACGATCACGCTGCGCAGTTTCTTTTCGCTGGCGAGAATGGATTCATACTCCGCGATGCGCTCGCGGACTTCGGCGAGTTCTTTCAGCAGTTCGTCGATGGAAAGCTGCGTCAACCGATAGAGCTGCAATTCGAGGATGGCGTCGATCTGGCGATAGCTCAGTCCGGCATCGCCGCTAATGTTCGTCGTGTCCTTGTCCAGCTTGATGACGATGTCTTTGCCGAGCGAGAAGCGGCGCAGGTTTTCCCGCGCATCCAGACGCGAGGACGAGCCTCGAATGATCTTGATGACTGCATCCAGATTGTCGAGCGCAATCTTGTAGCCTTCCAGAATGTGCTCGCGTTCGCGCGCCTTCTTCAACAGGAATGCCGTCCGGCGGCGCACCACATCCGCCCGATGATCGAGGAAGTAGCGGATCGCCTGCGGCAGGCCCATCTCTCGCGGCTGCCCGTTGACCACGGCCAGGAAAATCATGGAAAAGCTGTCCTGCATTTGCGTGTGCTTGTAGAGCTGGTTCAGCACGATCTGCGCTTCGGCGGTGCGCTTTAGCTCAATCACGATGCGCATGCCATCGCGGTCGCTCTCATCGCGAACGTCGCTGATCTCGTCGATGACCTTTTCATTCACCAGCGCGGCAATGCGCTCAATCAGCTTCGACTTGTTCACCTGATACGGAATCTCGGTGACGATGATGGAATGTCGCCCTTGCGACATGTTCTCAATCGCGACGCGGGCGCGCATCAGAAAGCGTCCGCGTCCGGTGCGATACGCTTCTTGGATTCCACTGCGCCCGTAAATGAACCCGCCGGTGGGGAAATCCGGTCCCTGCACATGTTGCATCACTTCCGCGAGTCCAGCGTGCGGATTGTTCACCAGTTCAATGGCGGCGTTTACGATTTCCGTCAGATTATGCGGAGGGATGTTCGTCGCCATGCCCACGGCGATTCCGCTCGAACCGTTCACGATTAGATTGGGAACGCGCGAGGGGAGCACGACCGGCTCGAAGGTGCTCTCGTCGTAGTTCGGCGTAAAGTCGACCGTGTCCTGATCGATGTCAGCCAGCAAGTCACCCGCAATGCGCGTGAGACGGGCTTCTGTATACCGCATGGCTGCGGGCGGATCGCCATCCACGGAGCCGAAGTTTCCCTGTCCGTCCACCATCACGTAACGCATACTGAACGGCTGCGCCAGACGCACCATGGTGTCGTAGATCGACGCATCTCCATGGGGATGGTACTGGCCCATGGCCTGGCCGACAACTTTGGCGCACTTGGTGTATTTCTTGTTGTGCTGCAGGCCCATCTCATGCATCGTGTAGAGCACGCGGCGATGCACGGGCTTCAGGCCGTCGCGCACGTCGGGCAATGCGCGCCCGATGATGACGGACATGGAATAGTCGAGATACGAGCGGCGCATCTCGTCTTCAATGTTGATGGAGATCATGTTCGCCGCGCCGGGACCCACGGGGCCACCCGGAGGCACGCCATCGCCGCCCGAGCCGTCGCTGCCATTGTTACCAAGAGGGAGTTGAGGATTCTGTTCGTCTGCCATGTGTTTTCTTGCGAAGCGTTCGTAATCGGTAAAACAGGATGAGTCAGAGGCCGACCCGCCACGCATCTGGACTACAGAATTTCGGGACGAATGGGAACTGAAGGTCTCCTATAAGAATACCGTGTTTCGAGGCAGTTTCGCAGTCCTGGCGAGAAGAAACAGGCAGGAATTTTCCGGCTGGAAGTGATGGATTCTGCGGTGCTTAAATCGGATTGGCTCGGGCGTCGAGCGTTATTGCAGATGGAGAAATCTTTTAGGAGCTATCTAGTGCCTGGCATTGGCATTTGAACAGTCCCCAAATGTTTTACAAACGCGGCACCATTTTGGTTTTCGATCATTTTGAATGCGGGCGTGTTCATCAACGAGTGCATATAGCAGTGGTGAACGGTTAGAACGAGATCCTGAAGAGTTTGATTGTCTTCCAACAACTCTACCTCAAGCCCGATCTCGCGACATTCATCGAAATGTATGTGCTTCTCGTGTGCCTTGTTTCCAGAGAAGTCGGTCAGCGCAGTAACTATTCTTTCAGCCCGTTGGCTTTTATCGGTGTACTTGGCAAGCATATTGTCTTCCAATTGCTGCCTAACGAAATCTTTCGCCCATGCAATTCCATTTTCGCATTGGCCGAGGAAACTTGGCGTGTAGCGTTGAATGATGAATTGCCAAACCAAGATTTTCTGCTGGTCTTGCTTTATTTCCTCGTAAGCTTTCCTAAATTCCTCGATTACTCCTGCGGCCGGAATACCATTCAGCTGCGGGTCAACCGGACCGAGGTTCGACTGCTTGCCCATCAATATCTTGTTGCAGGCACAGGCGATCATCGTTCCCGCAGACATTGCAATTTAGGGAACAACCGCGCGGATGTCCTTTCCGAACATTCGCTTCAGATAATCAACCATGCTTTCGGCGGCTGCTATGCTGCCCCCGGGTGTATGAAGGATTAAATCAAGTCCCTCTTGTCGATCAAGGCCATGGATAGCCATCATGAGGCCATTTTTGTCCTCATCGTTGATTTCTATGCCGAGGATGCCGGGCTTCGAGAGAAAGCCGGAGTAATAGGCGATCGTATTGCGACTGGTGTGGTCTGAAAGAGAACGAAGGTACTTGCGTCTGATAGTATCTACGGCGTGCTGCGCATCAAGGCTCTTGCGTACAGCTTCATCGTTGATTTCCTGCAGTATTTGATTCCAGTTCGACACGTAAATCCTTTTCGCGGATAATCGGGACGCCGTAGGTGGTGAAACTGGGCACCGGAGCCAATAGAGAAGGAAACACAAACTGCGGTGAATCCGTCCGTAGCGGAACAATTACGCCCCTATCAACCATCTCCTGGTAGAGTTTAGCGAGCGGAGTAGTCACCATGTTCTATTGAATACAGCTTGGGTATAGCGTTTGTCAAAGCCTACATTACCTGTTGCAGAAGGACATCCCGCAGCAAATCAGGTGTCCCTCCTTCCCCTTATCGCTACAAAAGCAGCGGCAAACTGACCACGCTGAGCGCGGCCTGGGTGACCAGAATGACACCTGTCAGCCAGAGAAAAATTCGCCGCTGCCGCGACTCCAGCACGTCGGCGAACACTCCGCCGGTAAAGGTCAGCAGGAAGGGCAGCGCCCAAATCCATGGCTCGCTATGGATGCCAGTGGTTTCGAGGACCAGCAGCAGGAGCGCGACGGCCAGTGGAGTTGTGTTGCCGAAATATCGTGAGTGGCGATGGAAAATGTAAAGAACGAGCGAACTCAGTACTGCAATGGTAATACCCGCGTTCGAGATATTGGCCAGCATGCGGGCTGCCCCGCTCCATGAAAGCCAGAGGCGCGCGTCGGCGCTTTGAAAGACATAACTGAGCGCGTCGGCGTTGAAGGCATAGGAAGCGAACAGTATTAGAAATCCGCCCGCGCTGGCGATGGCCAGCATCGGCAGCACCTGGGCGCGTTTTCCTTCCGCCAGATAGAACATGAACCCCAGCGCCAGCAGCAGCCCTACAAGGGCTGCCGCGATATGCGCGGTCGCCGTCAACCCCAGCGCCAGCGCCAGCAATGCCAGGCGCGGACGACATTTTTTGGCCGGTCCCTGCATTGCATGGGCCAGCCCAATGGCGGTATAGAGCACGCCGTACATGCCCCAGGCAGCGAGAATTTCATTGTTGGGCCGCAGGCAGACCCGGACCATCTCCGGCGAAAAGCAATAGAGAGCCAGCGCGATAAACCCGCCTTCATTCCCATAAAGCCGCCGCGCCACCCACCAGATGGCCCCGCCCAGCCACAAGCCGAAGAAAATGAACGGCAGCCGCAGCAGAAACAACACATTGCTGACCAGGTGACGCATCTCCCAGGTAGAGGCGTTGCTCGGCTGCCCGGCAACGATGCGCTCCAATGTAAGCGGCAGGCCAGCCACGCGATAGGCAAACGTGCCATCCGCGATGTTGCCGCAGGAGGTGAGGTATCCGGCCAGTGGCGAAGGCTTCTCCCAAAGCTCGCGTCCGCAGCGGGCAAATTGATAATCGCGGCTGGATAGCTCCTGATGACGAACCACCCAAAGGCATTGCACGGCGAACAGCAACAGCAGTACAGCGGCCATTTGCTGCGGCCTGCGAAACTCGATTTTGGGCAAGCGCATGGGCTGTTGCTGAGTTTACTAGAGATGATTTGGCTCTGTTGACATCCTTTCTATGGCAATCGGAAAGCAGGCAGCCGGAGGCGGTATAGGTTGAAGGCCAAGCCGAG
>DAHUZH010000072.1 GCA_027306695.1 Acidobacteriaceae bacterium | reverse complement strand
GAACCAGAATGACGGGGATTTCCCCCAACCGGATGCCCGAGCGGAGAACGGTATAGCTGGCTTTGCTATAAATGCCGGTGCTGAATAGCTGCCGCTGGAGGGAAGCGATGCGCGGAGTACTATGGTCGTTGACCGCTGTTAGCAGGTCTCCGGCTTCAATGCCGGCGCGCTCCCCGGGGCTGGATGGCAGCACTTTCTGCGCAACCAGTCCACCGTTGGCTTCCGCCCACCAGACCCCATCCGTGGGCAACTGAAAGTCATTCTCATGGGTATAGTTCACGGATGCCAGGATGACGGCGGCAAGCGTCAGAACCGCCAATACTATAGCGGCGATCCGAAATGGGATGTTCCGTGGCATTCGTTACGTCTTTCCGCGTCAGAGTGCCAGGCCACTATTTCGCGCACTTCTTGCGTCAGTCTAGTGTGCAACTTTCGTGCCATGCTATGCATGCCAGCAAAGAGGCAGGCAACAGGCTAGGCAAATCGTTGTTTATTGAGAGATATATACAGATAAGCGCGCTTGAAAGTTCCCGCAAGGCAAATGTTTCCAATGTTTATCCATAATTCTAAATCTAAATCTATGGTTTATGGAATTATGGAGATTCCTGACAGGCAAGCAGTTTGGCTAACATTCTGCAAGCAGAAGGCGTAGGTCGCGCAGGTTCTGGCCGGTTGGGCCGATCATAATAGTTGCATCGTGGACGGCGAGAAACGGTGTGGTGTTGAAGGCCGCCAGGGCGTTCAGAGCACTGGCGCGTGTGGAAAAGTCATCGCCTGAAGGGTCCGCCTGCGTGGTTTCGTCCAGCGTGGTTTCATCGATGACCGCACCGGCCGCCGGGCTGCTCCCGTCGATTCCATCCGAACCCGCCGATAGAATTGCGATGCGTCCGTCGCTGGGTTGGAGCAGAGTCGCTGCATATAGAGCGAATTGCTGGTTGCGTCCGCCAATGCCGGCCTCTGCGTGACTCGGCGTGTTCGGCAGACGCACTACCACCTCTCCGGCGGAGATCAAACATACGCGTGCATACTGCCGTCGCAATGTCCGCAGCCGATCCAACAAATACCTGGCGGCGGCCTGATACTCCCAGTCGTCGCAGGTGTTATCGATGATTGCAGTCCAGCCGAGAGCTTCCGTGCGGTGCGCGGCCGCGCTGGCCAGTTCGTTGGCGCTGAGCAATACGCAGGCTTCCGCGTGCAAGTCGGTCGGCTTCGGTGTCTCTGGCAGATTGGCAGATTCAAAGAACTGACGCACCGCAGAGGGGAACTGCGGAAGAAGTTCATAGTGTGCGAGAATCTTTCGGCATTCCCGCACCGTGGAATTGTCCGGTAGCGTCGGGCCGGAGCCGAGCGCGTCTTCATGTCCCGCTGGAACGTCGGAAATCAGAAGTGAACGACACATGGCCCCGTGCGCCGCCAGCGCAAGCCGGCCGCCTTTGACTGCGGAGAAGTGTTTGCGGACGCAGTTGATCTCCGTAATCGACGCGCCGCCAGCCACCAGTGCGCGATGAAAGGCCGCCGTGTCTTCGAGCGAAATGGCCGGGTCGAGCGGCAACTCCATCATGGCAGACGCCCCGCCGCTGATGAGGAAAATACAGAGCGTGCTGGCTCGGTCTCGATTCGGCAACGCCTGGAGCAAGTCCAGTGCGGCGCGTGCGCCGGCGAAGGATGCTGCATTCGGCGTCGGATGACCTCCGGCAAAAAAACGAAATGTTTCAGGAATGTGCGCTGGAGCTTTCGGCGCAATCAGTACGCCAGCGAGATCGCAACCGGAGGGCAGCGGCAAGCGCGACAGCAGGGAAGACACCATGGGCGCGGCGGCCTTCCCAACTGCGACGATCCGAATGTGCTGCAAACGGTTGAGCCGAACGGATTCTTTGCCGAGATACAGACTGCCATCCTGCACGCGCACATGCAGCGCCATGGCCCGCTCGATGCTGCAATCGGCGAGCGCCTGCTTGAAGATCATTCGTGCTACTTCACGCAAAGGGGCCATGGATTTCCATCATCGCCTGTACGAAGTCGGATGTCTCATCCTTGCTGCGTTTTTTACGGCCAGGGCGGGAGAGCATGCAATCATTCCAATTGGGCCGGATGGATAACAGGCCGCATGCCGGGAAAATTCTGTATTACCCAATCAACGATGGCGGCCTGCACTTTGTCCAGCTTGCCCACAAAAAAATGATCGGCGTCAGCGATCCAGACAAGCTGCTTCGGTTCCGGCGCAGTAGCGACTGCCGCTTCCACGGCTTGCATCGGGCCATACTGATCTCGCTCGCCGCTGATGAAAAGCTTCGGCTGCCGGCACGCCGGCAAATAACCATAGGTGTAGCCGCGTCCTTCCGCCAGCACCGGCAGTCCCAGCGCAATCAGGCCGCGCACGCGCGGGTCGCCGCAGCAGGCGCGCATGCCGACATTGGCGCCGAAGGAAAACCCTGCAAACAAGATAGGCCGCTGAAATTCCCGGTCGAGCCAGTTCAATGCGGCACGCACATCGTCCTGTTCGCCCTGCCCGTCGTCATGCGTGCCTTCGCTGCGGCCTGTGCCGCGAAAGTTGAAACGCAGTACAGGAAGGCCCAGGCCATGGAGCGCTTTCATGGCGTGATACACCACTTTATTGTGCATCGTGCCACCACCCATGGGATGCGGATGGCAGACCAGTGCGGAGTAGGCCGCCTCCAGACTGCCGGTATTCAGCAGCGCTTCCAGGCGTCCAGCCGGGCCTGCTAAATCGAAGGAACGAATTGCGGCTGGTGGCGTGGATTCCATAAGAGAGTGGTTTTGTGCAGATTTTATTTTACGTGTGCGATGCGCGGTATGCTGGAAATGCATGCCTACGGACCCCATCGCACTCACACACCAACTGGTGGATATCGAATCAATCAGTGAAAACGAGGCCGCTGTCGGCCATTTTCTTGCAGGCCACCTTCGCGAGCTTGGCTTTCAAGTAGAAACAACGCCGGTCCCACAGTCCGCCGGCCGCGAACGCTTCAATGTATATGCGAGCGTTTCGAGGGATGCGCCGGATGTGGTTCTGTCCACGCACATGGACACCGTGCCGCCGTTCATCGCAAGCAGCGAAGATGGCAACTATATTTATGGCCGCGGTTCCTGCGACGCCAAAGGCATCCTCGCCGCACAAGTCGCCGCTGCTGAAAAGCTGCGCGACCTGGGTGTGCGCGTCGGGCTGCTGTTTCTCGTTGGAGAAGAACGCGGCAGCCACGGAGCGCGGGTCGCGAACCAATCTCCCAAGGGAAGCCGATTTCTCATCAATGGCGAACCAACGGACAACCGACTGGCGCTCGCGTCCAAGGGTGTGGTGAATGCCATAGTGCGCGCGCATGGCAAGATGGCGCATTCCGCCTACCCTGAGTTGGGTGACTCCGCCATCCACAAACTCATCGCGGCGCTGGATCGCATCCTTCACATCGCGTTGCCATTCAATCCAGAGGTAGGTCCGTCCACGTTGAACATCGGATTGCTGGAAGGTGGCCACGCGCCGAATGTAATTGCGGACGAGGCGTCGGCCACGATTCTAGTTCGCCTCGTCGGGCCATCAGACAAAATCCGCGCCGCGCTACAGGAAGCAGCCGGCAAAGATGCCGAGGTGGAAGTGACGCTGGAAATCCCATTCCAAAAACTGAAACGAATCGAGGGTCTGCCGACTATGGTCGCGGCCTTCACCACGGACATTCCCGCGCTGACGAACTGGGGCGAGCCGCTGCTGCTGGGGCCGGGATCGATCCACGTCGCGCACACGCCGCAGGAGCGGCTGGCCAAGCAGGACCTCTTCGAGGCGGTCGATCTCTACACAAAAATTGCGCACCAGTTGGTGCAGTAGCTCTCATGGAATTATGAGCACGACAACAGGGTTTGAGAGGTAAGGGCAACACGAAATGAACGATGAATCGAGCAATAGTGTTTCAGAGTTAAAGACGACAGACGCCTCCTCGCATATGGCCCACGAAAACGCGCTCGCGAATGCTGCCTCCTCCTATTTGCGTTCCGCCATGCATCAACCGGTAGATTGGCAGGAATGGGGCGAAGCGGCCTTCGCGCGCGCGAGAGATGAGAATAAGCCCATCCTGCTGGACATTGGCGCGGTGTGGTGTCACTGGTGTCATGTGATGGACCGTGAATCCTACGAGGACGCGGAGATTGCTGAAATCATCAATGGGCATTTCATCGCGATAAAAGTAGACCGCGACGAGCGTCTCGATGTGGACACGCGCTATCAGTCGGCGGTCTCGGCAATGAGCGGGCAGGGTGGCTGGCCGCTTACGGTAATTTTGACGCCGGAGGGCAAACCGTTTTTCGGTGGGACTTATTTCCCGAAAGATGAACGCTACGGGCGTCCAGGTTTTGGACGGGTTTTGCTAACGATGGCCCACGCCTACGCCGAGCGCAAAGACGAGGTGCTCGAATCCGCCGACAGCGTGGTGGCCGCGATTGAGTACAACGAATCGTTCTCCGGGCGTTCCGCCGATCTGCATAGCGGAATTATCGGCAAGCTGGTGCAGTCCGCCGTGCAGCAATTCGACAAGCATTATGGCGGCTTCGGCACGCAGCCAAAATTTCCTCATCCCGCAGTGCTCGATTTGCTGCTCGATTACGCCACGCGCACGGGCGAGGAAGCGACGCATCACGCTGCGCGGATGACGCTCGATCGCATGGCCAGCGGCGGAATGTACGACCATCTGGCAGGAGGGTTTCATCGTTACTCGGTCGATGAACGCTGGGTGGTCCCGCATTTTGAAAAGATGTCGTATGACAACTCTGAATTGTTGAAGAACTATGTACGTAGCTTCCAGAGCTTCGCCGAGCCGGAGCATGCGCGTGTTGCGCAGGAAATCATCCTGTGGATGGACACTGTGTTGAGCGACCGCGAGCGTGGCGGATTCTATGCATCGCAGGATGCCGACGATTCACTCGACGATGATGGCGACTACTTTACCTGGACGCACGCCGAGGCCGCCGCTGTACTGACATCGGAAGAGTTGGAAGTTGCAGGCACGTATTACGACATCGGCGAGATGGGGGACATGCACCACAACCCACAAAAGAACACGCTGCACATCGACCACTCTCTGGCAGAAGTCGCGCGGCGTGCTGCCATGAGCGTCGAGCAGGCGGAGAGATTGCTGGATTCCGCGCGCCAGAAAATGTATGCGGCCAGAATGAAGCGGCCCACGCCATATGTGGACAAGACGATGTATGTGAACTGGAACAGCCTGGCGATTTCCGCCTATCTGGAAGCGGCGCGGGTGCTGCATCTGGAAAGCGCGAAGATATTTGCGCTGCGCTCGCTGGATCGAATTCTGCGCGAGTCGTGGCATGCAGATGGCACGCTGCATCGCGTGGTCGCTTATGCCGACGGCCAGCGGCCAGCGAAGCCGGTGCAAGGAATGCTCGACGATTACGCGGCGCTGGGTCTGGCCTGCGTGGATGCATGGGAGGCGACGGCGGATATTCGCTATTACCGGCACGCGGAAGAGATTGCAGGCGCGATGATTGCGCGTTTTTATGACGCCACCGGCGGCGGGTTCTTCGATACCGCGCAGAATGCATTTGCGGCGGAGCCGTTGGGCGTTCTCGCAGCGCGGCGCAAGCCTTTGCAGGATTCGCCGACTCCAGCGGGAAATTCGTTGGCCGCGATGCTGTTGTTGCGATTGGCAGAGCTGAGCAATCGCGCCGGCTTGCGCGAGAAAGCCGAAGACACGCTGGAAGCGTTTGCGGGTGTCGCCGAACAATTTGGCCTGTTTGCAGGCGCGTATGGATTGGCGTTGCAAAGATATTTGTTGCCGCCGGTACAGGTGTGCATCTTCGGCGAAGACGAACAGGGGCAGCAACTTGCAACGGCTGCAACGGCGCGCTATGCGGTGAATAAAACTGTAGTGCGCTTGCCGCGCGCTGTGGTGGTGGAGCAAGGCGCATTGCCCCCCGCGCTGGCCGAGACGTTGCCGCATCTGCCGGAGCTGGCTGCTGACCACAGCTTTGCCGTGGTCTGTAGCGGAACGAGCTGCCAGCCGCCGGTGCAGGAGCCGGAAGCGCTAATCGAGATGCTGCATCGCATGCTGGGATGATGCTGTGTTTACGCGGATTGGCTGTCCTTGTCTGGCTCCGGGTAATGAAAGACACGCAATGGATCGCCGGGTAGAATCTTGCCTTGCTCAAACGCCATTTTGACGCGGCGGCGAAACTCGCGCGACAATTCCCACTGCATGTTGGCCTTGGTGCGGAACAAGACAGGATAAATGACCTCCGAACCTTTGAAGCTGTCCACGCCGAGGATGGCCGGGTCGGCCTGCACGGCATCGGAAAATTTTTCTTCTTTCACCACCTGCTGCGCCAAATCTCTTAGCATAGCAATGATGCGATCTACATCTTCGCGATAATCGACGGAGACATTGATCTGCATCAACGACCAGTCCCGCGAGAGGTTGGAAACGGTGGTGATCTGGCTGTTGGGAATTACATATAGGGTCCCGTTGCTGCCGTCGCGCAGCACGGTCCGGCGCAGCGTCATCTGCTCCACCGTACCGAGAAATCCCGCGGCTTTGATGATGTCGCCGAGGTTGAACTGGTTCTCGACCAGGATCAGCATTCCGTTGATGACGTCATGCACGATGGTCTGCGCTCCAAAGCCGATGGCCAGGCCCACCACTCCGGCGGAAGCCAGCAGCGGGGCCACGTTGATGCTGAAAATTCCCAGTGTGTGGATGATGGCGATGAAAGCGATCAGGCCAAAACCTGCTGTTTCAAGGATGCTGGCCAGCGTACTCAATTGCGCGGAGCGCGAACTTTTGACCACCATGTCCGTCTGCGCCAGCCATCGCAGATGCTTTGTGCCCAGTTTTACAAGCCGGTAAAGGATGAAGGCGACAACTAAAATCACCAACAGCTTGGGCAGTTTGTCGTTCACCAGCACTACCATGTCGTTCGACCAGGCATCCGTCATGCGGTCGATCATGCGTTCATGCGGGATAGTGATCGGCAACGGCACATCCGAGAAAAACATGCAAAGAAGTTTAAGCATAGGAGCATCTCCAAAATTGCAGGATTGATGTATGGGCAAGGACAGAAAGGCCAGTCGGCGCAAAGAAGCAGGCTTCGTCAGCATGCATCGAAAATAGAAGAGGCCGCTCGATGAAGAGCAGCCTCATTCCATCATAACGAAAAGCGTTAGAGAAACAGAGGCGCCAGTACCAGCGTGATGGTTGCCAGCAACTTGATCAGCACATGCAGCGAAGGCCCGGCTGTGTCTTTGAACGGATCGCCGACAGTATCACCGACCACGGCAGCCTTGTGGGCATCGGAACGCTTGCCGCCATACTGGCCGGTCTCGATAAATTTCTTCGCGTTGTCCCACGCGCCGCCGCCGTTGTTCATCAGCATGGCCATTAGGATGCCAGTGATCGTTCCGACCATCAACAGTGCGGCAACCGCTTCCGCGCCACTCAGGTTTACGGGAACGCCGTAGATCGAAGGCATGTCGATCCCAGAAGATGTTCGGAATGTGTCGCTGAAATGGCGGAAGATGATGCCGACCACAATTGGCAGACAAACAACAAGCAGGCCGGGCACAACCATTTCTTTCAGCGCGGCCTTGGTCACAATGGAAACGCAACGCCCATAGTCCGGCTTGCTGGTCCCTTGCATGATGCCGGGATTTTCCTTGAACTGTGCGCGCACATCCTGAATGACGTATTGCGCGGTGCGTCCCACGGCCTGAATGGCGAGCGAAGAGAACAGATAGACCAGCGCCGCCCCAAGCAATGCACCTACGAAGACCGGTACGCTGGCAAGGTTGACGTTGTTGAAGGTCCATCCCGCAGGCATGTAACCGCCCGGCACGTTGACGCGCTGCTCGACCACATTGCGGATTTCTTCCAGATACGCGGAGAACAGCAGGAACGCGGCCAGCGCGGCGGACCCGATGGCATAGCCCTTGGTCAGCGCTTTGGTGGTATTGCCGGCGGCGTCCAGCTTGTCCGTCCGCTCGCGGATGTTCTCCGGCTGGTTCGACATTTCAATGATGCCGCCCGCGTTGTCCGTGATGGGGCCGAAGGTGTCCATCGCTAGAATGTACGCGGCGGACGACAGCATGCCCATGGTCGCGATTGCTGTCCCATAGATGCCCTTGGCGTAGTTGGCGATGTTCGCATCGGCAAGCCCATGCACGCCGAAGTAATAGCTCAGCAGCAGGGCGGCGCTGATGACAAGCACCGGCATCGCTGGCGTTTCCATGCCTACTGCAAGGCCGCTGATGATGTTCGTCGCCGGGCCGGTGAGGGAAGCGCGGGCAATCGACTGCACCGGGCGATAGCGCGATTCCGTGTAGTATTCCGTGATCCTGACAAACAGGAACGACGTGACCATGCCCACAATGCCGCAGGCAAACAGCCACCAGCGGCCGCCCAGCATGGTGTAGACCGCGACCGCAAAGCCCGCCATCGCCAGCACGGTCGTCACGTAGTATCCGCGATTGAGCGCGTGCATCGGCTCTTCGTTCTCTTTGCTATGGACCACCAGAACGCCGACCGTGCTGGCGATCAGGTTGATGGCATGCACCACCAGCGGGAACAGGACGCCTTTGATGCCGAAGACTGGATAGAGTGCTGCGCCAAGAATCATGGCGCCGACACTTTCCGCCGCAGTCGATTCAAAAATGTCCGCGCCGCGACCGGCACAATCACCAACGTTATCGCCAACCAAATCTGCAATGACAGCCGGGTTGCGCGGATCGTCTTCGGGTATGCCCGCTTCCACCTTGCCAACCAGGTCCGCTCCGACGTCGGCGGCCTTGGTGTAGATGCCGCCGCCAAGCTGCGCGAATAATGCGACTAAGGATGCTCCGAAGCCGAAGCCGACCAGCCGGTAGGGAACTTGTTGCGGGTGGTGCATCCCGCCGAAGGCGAGGAACAAAATTCCCAGGCCGAGCAGAGCGAGTGAAACCACGATCAGCCCGGTGACTGCGCCACCGCGCAGTGCGGACTGGATGGCGCGATTCAGGCTGGAACGCGCCGCGCTGGCGGTGCGGATGTTGGCACGGATCGAAACATACATGCCGGTGTATCCGGCAAACCCGGAGCAGATGGCGCCAATCAGGAAGCTGACGACCGTCATGGCGGCATAGGGCGCGGTGCGCGCGGAGAAGTGATAGCCGAAATAGAGCAGGACCGCAATCACGATGGCCAGCACGCCAATTGTGCTGTACTGCCGCCGCATAAAGGCCTCCGCGCCTTCACGGATGGCGTCGGAAATCACCTGCATTTCGGGTGTCCCTGAGTCGGAAGCCAGGACAGAACGGGCAAACAGCAAAGCGGCGATCAGCCCAATCGCGCCCACGCCGAGCGCAATCCATAAAAACATTCGGTCCGATGAGGTTGCAGCTTCTGGGACGGTTTGCCACAAGAAACTCGCAGCCATACAAAAGTGGTGCATTCAGTTTGCCTCCAAAAAAATCGTCATACTCGATACAGCGGCACTGTGCATGCGGGCACACACAAAGCTGGTTTTCCAGGGCACTGGCCCACGGGTACTACGGGTACTACGCACCAAATTTATCCAAAAGGGAGCGGTACAGCATTGCAGCGGCAGGGTCGCGGGTTCGTCATTTTCCGATCATATTCCATTGGCAAGACTGTTCATTACATCATGCTTAAAAAACAAGGGTCAATCCCATTCCATGCCGCAGTCACCTTCTCGCCCTCTACATCCTTACCCTCTTCGGAACGACTCTGGCAACTCTTGGTCCCATTTATCTAGCTTGTTTTAAGATGGCCAGCCGACGGACCGCCTAAAATTATGCGATGTAGGATGGAATCGGGCTGACAGATTCGCAAATCAGCCGCTACAATACCGGGTTCGACACATGGCCCGCTCGAATGCAGTCACCGGGGCCCAAGAGGACCGCGCATGGCACAAACTCGCACTGTTGTTGCAGCAACCACCTCCGCCGATTCTCATGGTCTCTCCGCCGAGAAGATGGTCCAAATGTACCGGTTGATGTATCTTTCGCGCCGGCTCGATGACCGCGAGATACTGCTGAAACGCCAGCAAAAGATATTTTTTCAAATATCCGGCGCAGGGCACGAGGCATTGCTGGTCGCGGCTGCCATGTCGCTCCAGGCCGGGCATGACTGGTTTTATCCGTATTACCGCGACCGCGCCCTGTGCCTGGCGCTGGGGGTAACGCCGCAAGCCATGCTGCTCCAAGCCGTCGGCGCTGCGGCTGACCCCGCCAGTGGCGGCCGCCAGATGCCGTCGCACTGGAGCGATCCGCACCTGAATATCGTCACCGCATCTTCGCCGACCGGTTCGCAGCTACTCCAGGCCGTGGGCTGCGCGGAGGCAGGCCGCTATTTCACGCACCATCCAGATGCCGCCAAAAAGCCTGCCGCTGCGGACCAGCAGGCAGCCGATTACCGCGCCTTCAAAGACGTGAAATTTTACGGCGATGAGGTCGTCTATGTTTCGCTCGGCGACGGGACCACCAGCCAGGGAGAATTCTGGGAGTCGCTCAGCACCGCTTCCAACCTGAAACTGCCGGTGCTGTTTGTTGTGGAAGACAATGGCTACGCTATTTCTGTACCGGTCGAGGTGAACACCCCGGGCGGCAATATCTCGAAGCTGGTCGCCAATTTCCCTAATTTTTTCTTTGCCGAAATCGACGGCACAGAACCGATGGAGTGTTATCGCACCATGCAGCAGGCGGTCGCCTACTGCCGCTCCGGCCAGGGGCCGGCGTTCGTGCATGGGCATGTGATCCGGCCCTACTCCCACTCGCTTTCGGATGACGAACGCCTCTATCGTCCTGAATCCGAGCGCCAGGCCGACGCCATGCACGATCCTTTGCCGCGCATGCAGATGCGGCTGCTGCGCGAAGGTATTCTCGACGAGGCTGGCATCATCAAACTGGAGCATGAAGTGGACGAAGAGGTCCGCATCGCGTCGGATGCGGTGCTGCGCGCCGCGCTGCCCACGCCGGAGACGCTGCCGCTGCATATTTATTCCGAAGACATCGATCCCAGCGCGTCCGTGTTTTCCACCCAACCGGGAAACACTCCAGACTCCGCCGAGCGCACCATGGCGGACTTGATTAACGCCTGCCTAATGGATGAAATGCGGCGCGATGAGCGCATCGTGATCTTCGGCGAAGATGTCGCCGATTGCAGCCGCGAAGCCAGTTTGAAAGAACACCTGGTGAAAGGGAAGGGCGGCGTCTTCAAGCTGACCGCCGGGCTGCAAACCGCCTTCGGTTCCGACCGCGTCTTCAACTCACCGCTGGCGGAGGCCAACATCGTAGGTCGCGCCACAGGTATGGCTACGCGAGGCATGAAGCCTGTCGTCGAAATTCAATTCTTCGACTACATCTGGCCAGCCATGCACCAGCTACGCAATGAACTGCCTGTGATCCGCTGGCGCTCGAACGGGACCTTCTCCTGCCCCGTGGTGATTCGCGTCGCCATCGGCGGCTATCTCACCGGCGGCGGCATCTATCACTCGCAATGCGGAGAGAGCATCTTCACCCACACGCCCGGCATGCGCGTCGTGTTCCCATCGAACGCGCTCGATGCCAATGGTCTGCTGCGCACGGCGATTCGCTGCGACGACCCAGTGCTGTTCCTCGAACACAAGCGGCTCTATCGCGAAACCTATGGCCGCGCGCCGTATCCCGGCCCGGACTACGCCATCCCGTTCGGCAAGGCGAAGATCGTGCGTGCTGGCAAGCAGCTCACCGTCATCACGTATGGCGCTGTCGTGCCGCGCGCCTTGCAGGCCGCGCAGCGCGCCGAGCGCGAAAACGGTCTGGATGTGGAAGTGATCGATCTGCGCACGCTTAGCCCGTATGACTGGGAAGCGATCGCCACATCCGTCCGCAAAACCAGCCGCGTGATCGTCGCGTATGAGGACATGCTGAGCTGGGGCTACGGCGCCGAAATTGCCGCCCGCATCGCCGACGAACTGTTCGACGACCTCGACGCCCCAGTGCGCCGCGTCGCCGCGAAGGATATGTTCGTTGCCTATCAGCCGCTGCTCGAAGACGCCATCCTGCCGCAGCCGGAAGATTTACGGAAAGCGATGGTAGATCTGACTGCGTTTTAGTTCATTGAGACAGCGGGTGCCCCAGATGCGCCGCGTACTTTGCGGCGCATCTGGGGAATAGATACAGAGTGCAGCACTCCCATATTTATCCGCGTAAAACGCGTGTAGATATATTGCCCCGGCTTCAAATTCCAGATGGGTGCAAAGTATATTGAAATTTTCAATGATTGCGCCATGATCCTCGTTACGCGTTTCCGTACTGCTCTCACGGCAGGCTTCTTCCTAGGTGCATGTTTCTATGATCAAGCGACCGCCAGTCCCAGCTTCACGATTGCGGGACCGGTGAACGCCACTACGATCAAGAATCCAGGCTCCGGTCAAGTCAGTATCACCGTCACTCCTGAAAACGGGTTTACGGGCGGAGTCAACGTTACTTCTTGTGGACTTTCTGTCGCGCCAAACGGGGCCATAAATTTCCCAATCTGCGGCATATTTGGCCCGCTGCCAACCGTGAGCATTACCAATTCCAATTCGGTATCTTTCCCGGTGACGGTCGCGACCATAGGAATAGCGCTGCCCGTTTTTCGCCGCCAGAAAGCAGGGATATTTACAGGCGGCGCTGCACTGGCCTGTTTTCTATTCTTCTTCCCCGCTGTGCGTCGTCGCAAATCGGCGACTGTGGTGGCGATACTGTTTGTAATTGTTGTCGCAGGCATCGGCTGCGGCGGCCTCTCCAAATCAGCCACTACTCCTGGGACTTATATTTTTTCCGCGACATGCGCCGACGCGGCGACTGGCAAGATCCAGGCTTCCGGAAACTTTACCGTTATTATTCAGTGAATCTCATCCCACACCCTTCGCAACAACAAACCGCGCGAAGGATGGCGACCGATGAACTTCAATGGACTGCGACTTTTGGCGGGACCGTAACCGGGACTGGCTCCAGAATAAACCGTCGCCGCCTGGGGTCGAAGATCGCGTTCGCGTGCCGCAGGAGAGGATTTCCCAGACCTCCATCGAGATGACCTCTGGCAGAAGCGTCGGTTGTCATGCGGGCGAGAGCAACGTAGGGCGCGTTGAACATTAGGTTATAGCTGAAAGCATCATCGCCGAATTGGATATTGCGCAGCCGTACAACGTCGCAGGTATATTTGCCATCCAGCGTGAAAAAGGTGGTTTGTTGGAGATCGCGGCCCAGCAGCGAGTGAGAATATCTGTCAATGAAGGCGCGATAGAAAAGTAGCTCGGAATCGCTGCCCGTATCGATCAGCAAACGTGTCCGCCGCTTCTTTCCATCCGGCAATACCACCTCGGCATGGATGACCGGACGCCGCTTCTCCATATGAAGCCGCAAGCCGTGCCCGCGATAACGATAGTGAGCGGGGGCGTAGAGCAGCAGTGTGTTGTGGGTGTAGTCGATCTCCGCAACGTAATCTCGAAGAAAAGCAAAGCCGATAATGCCGTCGACGGGCTGATCGAGCGCGCTGCGCAATCCGGCCAGATTGACGGCCTCCGCGGGACTGCGAACCATCGCGTTTTCGTCCAGGCGAATATCCACATCATCGATTTTTCTCGCCCGGATATCGTCCATTTTCATGCCGCTTACGTCGATCTTTTCGCCCTTGCCCAGGCGAAGCCGTCCAGCAACCGTAGAATCAAGCATTATCATTTTTTGGTTCGTGATGAATCCGGTGTCCAGCATGATTGTGCTTAGACCCGCCCCGTCCAGATTCAGCCGCAGGTAGATGTGCCCTCGAATATACTCAAACGGAATCACAATGACCGGAGAGGAGGGTCGGCTGAAGGCCGCGAAAAGAGATTCCGCGGAAACATAACGCCAGCCGTTGAATGTTATTCCTAACGAGGCAAACACTAAGAACCAGGATGCCAGCAACAGTTCTTCGGCCCTGCGCATGATATACATAAATCACGTAGCCTGCGACCTCTGGCTGAGAGCCTATTCCCCTAAACGCTATTTTCATAGTGAACATTTCAGCCGCCTTACATGTCCCGTGATCGCGAATTGTCTTGACGGGGAACATTGGATGCATAATTGTATACGTATTGCTCGAATCCGACCGTAGATGCCAACTACTGGTTCTGTCGGACGGAACGCAATGCTGGTGCGAGGTGCGCGCTACATGGTTCTGCCAAGGCTGCCGCGGAAGGTTTCATCTGTCCGCATGTTATTTTGTCTCTGCTGGCGATTGCCGTCGGCATAGCTTGCGGCGCTTCCCCGCCCGATGCGCAGATCGATCAGGCGGCACACAAAATCGAAATTCACACTATGGAATTTGACGATGCTGTCAGAACATCCCATTTCCCAAACCATGGAAACCCGTTGCTGTATTGCAGGCGGAGGGCCGCTGGGATGGTGCTGGGTTTTCTGCTGGCTCGCGCGGGAGTGGATGTTGTGGTGCTCGAAAAACACGCGGATTTTCTGCGCGATTTTCGCGGAGACACGATTCATCCTTCCACTCTGGAATTGATGGTTGAGCTTGGACTGATCGAGGAATTCCAGCAGCAGCCCCATCAGGGGTTCACCCAGCTTGCGGCACAAATTGAAGACTTCACGGTGACGATTGCCGACTTCTCCCATCTGCCCACCCACTGCAAATTTATCGCGTTGATGCCGCAGTGGGATTTCCTGAATTTCATGGCCGAAAAAGGGAAGCTCTACCCGCAATTCCATTTGCGGATGGAGTCCGAAGTCACCGATCTGATGGAAGAAAATGGTCGCGTGGTCGGCGTGCGCGCCAGGACGCCACAAGGCATGCTGGAGGTGCGCGCGGACTTGACCGTGGGAGCCGATGGTCGTCATTCCATCGTTCGCGAGAAGGCTGGAATGGAAGTGATCGACTGCGGTGCGCCTATAGATGTGCTGTGGATGCGGCTGTCGTGCCAGCCGGATGATCCCAACCAAACACTGGGACGTTTCCGCACAGGGAAGATCCTGATAACGGTGGACCGCGGCGATTATTGGCAATGCGCCTATGTCATTCCCAAGGGCGCACTCGATGCGATCCGACAGAAAGGGCTGGCTTCGTTTCGGGAAAACATCGCGCGTGTCGCACCTTTTCTGTGCGAACGCATGGAGGAAATAAAAAGCTGGGACGACATCAAGCTGTTGACCGTGATGGTAGATCGCTTGCGCCAGTGGTCGCGGGCCGGGCTTTTGTGCATTGGAGACTCCGCGCATGCGATGTCTCCCGTCGGTGGAGTCGGCATCAATCTTGCGATTCAGGATGCGGTGGCCGCGGCCAATATTTTGGCGCAGCCGCTGCTACGCGGCACGGTCGGCGAAGAAGATTTGCGCGCGGTGCAGCAGCGCCGCGAATACCCCACGCGCATGACCCAGGGATTTCAGGTCTTCGCGCACAAGCGTTTCCTTGGTCCAGCAGTGAACAACAAAGCCGCGATTCACCGGCTGCCACTGCCATTCAGGCTATTGCAGAAATTCCCCGTGCTGTGCCGCATTCCGGCGCGCATGCTAGGACTGGGTTTTCGCCCGGAGCATGTCCGCACGCCGGATTTTCAGTCGTTGCCCTCCGGCCTCAATCGGAACAAACTCTTGAGCCTCCACATATAAAGCGGTGTGAAAGAGTCTCTTTGAAACTTGCGGCAGGCCAAGCCTGGTTTCCTGCGCACCCGGAATTTTGGAAAGCGTCTCCTGATTTCAATCCAGGCCCGCTGCGAACAGCATCGTGGCAAGGTAGTTCGCCAGCTTCAGCTTCTGCAGCGGGTGTGTATATTCGTCTAGCACGACATGATGCATGATGGGGCTTACGAAGAGATGAACCGGAACAGTCCTCGGCGCGTCATGTACATTCCATTCTGCTTCCGACACCGGAATGGTGTCATCGTATTGGCCATGCACCAGGAATAATGAAGCCTTCAACCCGCCCATTCCGCTGTGGGGAGATATTGCGGCTAGTTCCGTCTTGTGCCGCTCTACAAGGGCAGCATACTTCTGTCTAATTTCTGGCGTGTCCAGGGTTTGCAGATCGATAAACAACTTGCGTTGTGCTGGAGTCAGTTGGACCAAGTCTTGGCGTTCCTTCTCTGGTTGCTTCCTCAGGTAATCGAGAGTTACTTTTCTAATTGCCGCTTCATCGTCCGCGGGAACCATCTCCCCCAAATGTTGAATTGCCAGCATGAGCGGACCATCGGGCGGCGGTTTCGCGCTGTCGGGCCGGTTGTCGGGGCCGACCTCACCATGGCGTATGTAATATTCCGAAAAGCGGTGAATATCGTTATAGCCACTGACACACAGTACCGTCTTTACGTAATGCGCATACCCGGGCTGCGCGGCGGCCACGATCACAAGGCCCCCGGAGAAGCTGACACCCATGAGCGACACTTGTTGCTTGTTTTTCATCGCCGCCCACCTGGCCACTTCGTCAATATCGGAGATTGCACTGAAGCTCACCAGTAGCTGACGCTCCGAGCGTATGTCCGGTGTGATGACCTGCAAGCCAATTTTCGCCATACTTGCGGCCAGACTGGTCATAATCGGGTCTCGATACCCGGTGGGCGCCATGCCGTGAATAAACACGATTACCGGCGCATGGGGATTGTTTAGCGGAGTGTAGATGCGTACCGGGATTGGCCCGTATCTGCCTGGAATCTGAATGTCCTTAGTCTCGAACTTGTTCCCCAAAAGGTGCGTGTAAGTCCGTAGCCAGAGTGGTGGTGTCTGACTGTTGATCGCGTCAAGAATGGAACTGGCTTTGAGAATCATTCGGGTGCGCGCGCCTAGCCGGAACATAGGGTAGGCGGCAATCAGGAGGAAGGCGATCCATGCATAATGCGACCGAGGCCGCAATCGCGCTGACGGACGAGGCGAACCATGGGATGGGATCTGCTCCTCATCACCGTCTGGCACATTCGTCGACAGCAGTGTTTGCGACGTAGTGGACATGAGAAAGATTTTTTCTCAAAGCATGATAATTCTAGAGCGCAGCATCTTCCGCCAGAGTTGTTTATACAACGCTTTGCTGGCTGGATTAAAGTAAGTATATATCAGTGAATTGACTCGATCCGGAATTTGGCCAAAGACGTAAAATTCGGCTAAAAAACGGGTGAAGTCAATGTACTTTGCAAGCTCGAAGCAAGCCGGGTGCCCATCCTTGCGAAGCTAAGGGTGGGATTGCATATTTGTCCACGAAGATTCTCATACCACCCTTCGTAAAGGCAACGACGCGAAGGATGGGGCACGCAAATTCTCATTCCAAAGTCCGAATGATTTCGCACAATCCTCCTTCCTATGGCGCATACGATTACGAATTATCTTGACGGGAAACATTGGATGCATGATTGTATACGTATCGCTGGAATCCAGGCCGCAGATGCTTGCTGCGGATTCCGGCCCTGCTCGAAAAGAACGCGATACCGATGCGAGGTGTGCGCTACATGCTTCTGCCAAAGTTGCAGCGGAAAGTTTCTTCTGCCCGCTTATTATTTTTGTCCCTGCTGGCGATGGCCATTGGCATAGCTTGCAGCCCTCCCCCACTCGATGCACAGATCGATGCCAAGATCGATCCGGCGGCGCACAAAGTCGAAATCCACACTTCCACCTTCGATACATCCGCGCCATTGACCTCCATGCATTATGTGCAAACTCCATTCAAGTGGCCCCATCATCCGCCCCCGCCCTCCACGAAAAAGGTGGAGCAGCCGGCGCCTCCCATAATCGGCGCAGCCGGTACTGCCGTGGAACAGACCACTCAGGGCACGCGACCCGCGCTTGCCGTGCTCGATAGTTTCAATGGCCTCGGCGTTGGATTCACCGGGCCGCAGGGCACGATGCAAAGCCGCAACCCTTCCGACAACAGTCTGGCGGTTGGGCCGGACCATGTGATCCAGATCGTCAACTCGCGCCTGGCGATTTACACCAAGAAAGGCAAGCAATTCCCAACCACGGGAAAGGTGTTGCTAGGCCCGATTGTGACCAACACGATTTTTGCCGGCTTTGGCGGCCAGTGTGAAAAACAAACAAGCGGCGATGCAGTCGTTCGCTACGACCAGTTGGCGCATCGCTGGCTGTTTATTCTTCCCATTTTCCGGCGTCCGCCCGGCGAGCCGACCGCACCCTACTCCATGTGCTATGCGGTTAGCGTCACTGCCGATCCGATGGGCAAATACTATCGCTATGAGTTCAAGCGTCCGCTGTTCCCCGATTATCCGCGCCCCGCCATCTGGCCCGACGGCTACTACCTGCCGACCAGTACCGGCGATACGGTCATCCAGAAACACGCTTGTGTCGCCGACCGCGCGCGCATGCTGCAAGGGCTATCCGCGACCGAGCAGTGCATCGTCATCGATGGCAGCAATTTTCTGAACAATGCGGACATCGATGGGCAGAAATTGCCGCCTGCGGGAGCGCCGAACATCATCCTGGCAGCCGGTGGCACGCAACTCCGCCAGCACTTTGACGACGATGTGATTTACGCCTACAAATTTCATGTCGACTGGAACGATTCCGCAAATACCCGCGTTACCGGGCCGATCAAAATTGCGGTCGCACCCTACCATTACCTGTGCAATGGCCAGTTAACAAATTGCGTTCCACAACCGGGCACCGATGTGCGGCTGGACGCGCAGGGCGACAAGCTGATGCAGCGGCTCGTCTACCGCAATGTTCACGGGCATGAATCGCTGGTCACGACGCACTCCGTCGACACCAAAGCGGGTGGTGGCGGAGTGCGCTGGTACGAATTTCGTCTGGATAAGAAACGCAATCCGTATCTTTATCAGCAGGGGACCTATGCGCCGGATGGCAACTATCGCTGGCTGGGCAGCGCTGGAATGGACAAGCAGGGCAATATCGGCATCGGATATTCTTTCGGCGGGGCGGAGGATTTTCCCGGCCAGCGTTTCGCGGCGCGAAAGGCCGGCGATCCAAAGGGTCTGCTGACCTTCCATGAAACGGTGCTGGCCAAGGGAGAGGCCGCGCAAACCAATACGATGCGCTGGGAAGACTACACGACCACCGCCATGGACCCCAGCGACGATTGCACCTTCTGGTATGTCGGCGACTATTTGAAGGCGAACGCTTCCAGCTACTCCACGCGCATCGGTGCATTTCGCGTGCCGGGTTGCAGCGCCCGGAAGTGGTGGTAAGCATTCTTGGGTGGAGACATTGGTCATGCTGGCGCAATACTCAGGAGGATTGCGCCGCGTACTTTCGGCAATACAGCTATTTACTTGATGCCACCGACTACAACCGGTTGGGTCTCACCAGTTTCGCGAACGGAACTGGCTCCATC